>JBBTAN010000124.1:0-5299 GCA_038044205.1 Nanobdellota archaeon | reverse complement strand
AAAAGAACCTACAATGGTAGAAAAGAATAAAAGAAATTCGTGGTTCTTAAAAGAACCTACAATGGTAGAAAAATAAAAACAAAAAACAACAAAATGGAAATAAAAGATATTCGGGAAACAAAAAATCTTGTTTTTGACAGAAAAGAATTAACAGCAAAAATAATATCTGAAATTGCACCCAGCAATAAAGATGTAATTACTTTGCTCTCAAGAAAACTCTCCATCCCTGAAGAAGCAATAAAATTAAAAGGAATTTATGGTGAATTTGGCTCAAAAGAATTCAAGATTAAAGCAAACATATATCAATCAAAAGAAGGAAAGAATAAAATAGAGAAAAAAACAAAAAAAGAAATTGAAAATGAAAAGAAAGAAGCTGAAGCTATTAAAGAAGCTAAGAAAGTAGAGAAGGAGAAAAAAGAATAATTAAAATGGCAAAGAAAATTGAAAAAAAAGGAAAGAAACCTCATAAAAATAAGCCAACTAGCAAGAAATATTCAAAATATAAAATTGAGGGTGGGAAAATAAAAAGAGAATTAAAGTTCTGCCCAAGGTGCGGTCCGGGAGTATTCTTTATGAAAGCGAATAATAGGTTATATTGTGGGAAATGTCATTATACTTCTTTTGATAAAGAAGAGATAGCCAAAGCAAATAATTGATTGTGGGTGATACTTATTATAATATAATGGAGTTTAATAGATTTGAGGAAGAGAAAAAATCATGCAGCACAAAAGAATTACAAATAAAGTTTATGTATAAGTATTATGCATCAAATGCAATTACAATTAACCAATTAGCAGTCGATTACCAAGATTGGGAAATGAGTATAAGGTTTAATTCTAATTAATTATTTTCAGAATAAAATTTCTGAACAAGCATGTTATATTTAGGAATACATTTTATTGATTTCGGGTAAATTTATCATTATATTTATCAACATAACCTCTAACATTATACCCTGCTTCAAGATACTGTTCTAATAAAAATTTAAAATTAATTTCATCCTCAATATTTTCAACATTCTCAAAAAGCTTATCTAATGTCTTTCTGATTTCTTCTTCACTAGGTTCCATATCAAATAAAATCAGAAGATTGTATTTTTTAAGAATTTATATAAAAAAAGAAACCCTGATTGAACGTCGGGATTCCCCTCTTTCGATGGGTTTCCTTAATATTTGAATCCGAAACCCTGGGAGATTATGATATATATGTTGTAAACCCTAGTTTTGATTTAGATATTTCTTAATAATGTATCTAATAAATGGCTTTTCGTCTTTTTCAATTTGATATTTATCAAGAACATCGTAGTAATTTTCTAAATCTTCTACAGGAATATCTACTAAGGGATATGCTTTCTTCCATAATATCCAATTCATTAATAATCTGGATAACCTACTATTTCCATCTGCAAATGGTTGAATAGATATTAAGTTTAAATGAACCAATGAAGCCAGTTCTAAGGGGTGTAATCTTCTGTTTTCTGAGTTGTACCATTTAAATAAGTTGTATAATTCTTTTTCAATTTCATTCCATTTAGGTGGCACATAAGAAGTTCCAGCTATCTTTACATCTCTTTTTAATTCACTTCTTAATTTTCCTTTTATGTTATCATCAACACCAGAAAAAAGGGTCGTGTGTAATTTTTTGATAAATTTAATATCAAATTTTCCCTTATACTTGGTTATTGCCATAAAACATTTCTCGTGATTTTCTAGTTCTTTAGCTATCCTTAAACTTTTGAAATCTTTTGGGATTATCCCTTTCTTTAATATTAGGAAAGTTTGTCTTAAAGTTATATTAATTCCGGACAATTTGCTACTATCATAGGTATATCTTATTATGAATTCATTTAATTTATTTTGTTTTTCAGAATCACTTAAATTTCTTAATTCTTGCTTATATTTTTCCTTTTTTTCTTCTATTTCTTCTAAATCATCTTTAGAAAGATACTTATACTTTTCTCCGGATAATTCTTTTAAGAATTCTTTTTTTAAGTGTTCTAATCTCTGCTCAGAAGGAAGTTCCTTTCCAATATATTTCTTTTTTTGAATGACTTTTTTTCCTTTCCTAACTGAATGAATTAATATCCAATACTTCTTCCCCTTAACATTTATTTGTTTTTCAGTTACCATAAATAAGTTATGTACTACTCTTATTTAAATGTTTCTATTAGGTACTACATTAGAAGTATTTTTCATATGAAAATGATAACATAGAATCCTTTTACAGATTCTATGGAGTTAATTAATAATGCCAGATATTAGTATCTTATAAGCTTTTTAGTAGTTTATACCGAGTTTCATAGAATTTTCTTTCGGGGAAGGGTTTTAAGTAAAATAACAAAACCCTGAGAGATTATTTATTTTAAACCCCTGTTTTCTTCCTTTTTATGCAATAATAACGACCCAACTGGGAGAGTAAGAGGAATTGAAACAATATTAAAATTCCTATAAAAATAAACTCCAATATCCTTCAATTAACTCATCAGCACAGAATTGCACTAAATCAAGGTAATTATCAGTCTTAAATTCCTGTAACCTACTTTTATCTGCTTTTCTTAATGCTTCTAAATATTCTTTCCTTGTTTTTTTACGTATAATTATTGGAGGATATTTATTTTTAAGTAAAATATAGGTTAAAAGAATTCTTCCTGTTCTTCCATTTCCATCCATAAAAGGATGTATCTTTTCAAATTTGTGGTGAAATATTGTTGCAAGAGTTAGGGGATGTAATTTTTCCTTATTTTTATTATACCAATTCAATAATAAATCCATATCTGTTTTAACATAGGGACCAGGGGTTGCATCAAAATTAGATTTTATAACTCTAATATCAGTTGTCCTATATCCTATTCTTAAGTCTATATTTGCTATTAATCCTTTATGAAGATTAATAATAAACTCGTGATTAATATTTTTTTCTGAGTTATAAATATCAAAGAATACTCTTTCTGTATTTTGTAAATCATAGATTTCCCTCAAACTTTTATCTTTAGGTGTTAATCCATTCTCTAATAAATTTCTAGCTTCTTCTAAATTTATTGTATTTCCTTCAATGGAAGTAGTATTAAATGAAAATTCTATAACAAAATTCTTGAGTATTTCTTTTTGAGTCAGTTCATCCAATTTCTTGAAATGCTCATCAAAATGAATCTTACATGCTTCTATATGCTCAAGTTTATCCTTCAAAAAAACATCTTTTTTTAATTTTAATTTTTTTATTTTTTCCAGATAATAGTTTTGCTCAATAAAATTATGTATCTTTTTATACGATTTTCTTATCTCCTCTTTGTATTTAGATAACTTCTCAAGGTTTTTCTTAACTTCATCTACGGAATTTCCCAAATAAGCAATATCTTTTGAAATTACTCTTTTCCCCTTTCGTTCTGATAATCTAAGATAGTAATAACCTTTATTTCCTACTATTTTCTTATAAATGTAAACCATAATTTATACAAGAAAATGCACTTTATAAATCTTACCCTCTACATCTCTTTTTATAGGTTGTAAGGGGTATATACCCAGACTGGAAGAACAGAGAGAAATTTAATTCTTTTTTACCTTAATCATAAGGTTATACAACCGTGCCTGATTTTAGACAGGAATACTCAATAGAATTACTCTCTAATATTATACTTTAAAATAAAATAACGAAACCCTGGGAGATTTTATCTCAAACCCCTATTTTCTTCCAATAGTAAAAATGGTAAGGTTTTGCACTTCAAAACATTTATATACTTAACCAATATACTGATTATATGATAAAAAGCAGTATTTTCACAGAAAAGGAATTGGAAGTTATAAACAAAAAGACATCCAACAAAAAGCTAAATCAAGTGGATTCTAATTATCTCTATAAATTCATAAGGCCAAAAATTAGGGAAATTGCTTCAATAGATGCAAATATGTTCTTAAACAAAATGGAATACAATCAAAAGATAAAATCAATCGAAAAGAGAATAAAGAAAACAATAATTGCAAGCTTGGATGTTCAAGCAATAGTCCTTTATGGCTCTGCAATCCAGACTAATTATAAAGAGTATAACGATATTGATATTATAATTGTAGCTAAAGAGGATATAACTCCAATTAAGGAGAAGTATAAGAAAATCCAAGAGATAAAGAAGGTATTGGAAAAATATTCAATTAAAGCGGACATTGAAATTTATAGTGAAGCTTCTCTAAAAGAAACTTACCCTTCTAGCCCATCGCTCATTTATCAGTTAAAGGATTGTAAGGTTATATATGGAAAACTAAATCTTCCAAAAAAGACAAATTTGTATAATCTTAACCTTCAAATGAAGTTGGACTGGAGTTATCTGGATGATCAACCCAAAGGAATTGATATATACAAGGCATTGAGAAATACAATTCTTGTTAGGCTTTTACTTAATAAAATAGTAGATAATCAAAAATTAAAGGAATCATTGAATAATGAATTAGGGAAAAACCTAATTGAAAGATTAAAAAACAATAAAGAGTCTAAATTAGATAAGAAAATTGCCTTAATGTTTTTAAAAGAATTAAGTGAAAATACAAGAAAAGAACTAGGAAAAGCATCATGGGAAAAAATAAACTTATAAAATCATTGGGAAAGAGAATTGGGAATATAGTTATTCATAAAATATTAATGAAATATACAAATAAGCCCGAATCATTACATAGCTTAAAAAGTGAAGTGGATGAATATAGAGATAGTGTAATGGAATCTTCTCAGGAATTTAACTGGAATGATAAAGATAAGGAAGAAATTAAATCACTTGCTTTGGATAAATTTAACAAAGACATAAAGATATTCTATGGTGATGTTAAGTTTCCAAAGGAAGAACCAGAGAAAATGGCAAACGAAACGATTGAAGAGTGTTTGCCTTAGGATTTAAGTTTGGAGAAAGAAGAGAGATAATTTGAATATCATAAATAAACAATAGAATTCAAACTATAACACCACCTGATTTTAAGCATGATTGATTAATAGTTTTTTAAAGGATTGAAAATAACCCTGGGAGATTCTTCAAGCCAACAAAAAGCAGACCTGAAGCTTCTCCTGGGTAAAAAGAGGTGATATCAAACCCAATATCACGAACTATTTAAATGTTTCGTTTGTGTTACTCTTTAAAAATGACAGGGCATAGTTCACTTGAAGTAGCAACTAAAAAATAGATAGTCCTTGCATAATTGTAAAAAGAAAATGCCAATCATAAAAGAGATTAGTGCATCTAAACACTGCTTGTCTAAGAGTTAGCAACTACAGCTATGTGTAAAAATTAATGCTTAGCTTTGTTATAAAACCCAAATACTTTGAT
>JBBTAN010000123.1:0-3045 GCA_038044205.1 Nanobdellota archaeon | reverse complement strand
TTGCCAATGGAGAAGTTGGGGTTTATTCTTCTAGTGACAGGCAGGCTCTTTGTAACGTAAGATTTAATTCTGGAACTGCTTTTACGGCAGCATCTGCCACAACATTGAAAGTTGATGCCAATACATATGTTGATCTTGTTGCTCTTGGTTTGGTCATGACTAATATAACTTTATCAAGGATAGATGGTATATCTGGAATTGCTTATGTTCCTGGAGCTTCGGCCAGTTGGGCTTCCCCTGCACCAACAACTGCACAGCAAGCATTAGATAGAATGGCAGCGTTATTGAAGACACTTAATGGGGGAGTAGCTATTCCATAATAAATTATCTAATCCATTTATATGGAAGATCATCAGGAATATCAGGAAAATATTTTCTATAATATGTAGGATTTTTTCTAACTAAATTTGATTGATGAGATATATGAAATTCTTTATTTCCAAACCACGAAGGATACAAAGATTCAGTAACTGGACCTTTAAATAATAAAGGCATATTATTTTTATACCCACGTCCAATCCATTCTTTAATAACAACATCATGATAAAACATTAAAGCATCTATATTATTCTGCCACATTTTTACTACTGGATGATTTCTCCAGCCTGTTCCATTTACAATAGCATTGATAATTTGCTTGGCTTCTACTCTCTGTTTACCTAACCTGCGGTAATCTAAACAACCGGCTGATTTTTCAAAACTGGGATAAGGTAAAAATGTTTGCACTTTACTTCACCTTTTCTTTAAATTTATTAAATGCTTTTTTAAAATTATCAATATTAAATTGAATTCCAGAAAATATATCTTCTATGGATTCATCCATGTTCTCATTAAAACAATCTTTAGTTCTTTCATTTATTGGACAAAAATCAAGAAATAAAGAAGTTGTATTCATTAAAGAATCTGCTAAAGAAATAAAACTATAACCTGTTTGTAGAGCATGTTTAATCTCTATAAGATTACTTCTAAGTCTACCATTGATTTCTTCTTCTTTTACATTTTTCATTTTCTTTTCCTTTTAAATTATAAATTCATCCCAAGAAATTCCTGATTGCGACTTCCAAATCATCATGTCTAATTCTACTACGGATAAGCCATTTCCCTTTGCACAATTTCTAAAAACATCTTCCAAAAATAAATATTCTTTTTTATTTCTTGGTTGATTAGCATTTAAATATTTTAATATATGAGTATCAATTATAGCTAAATCAATTGCTCCTTGATTCCTCAAAAAATGGCTTGATGTTTTCATTCCAAAACCAAAAATATTATCAACTAATAATTTTCTTTTTTCTAATTCTGTTTTATTACTCCTAACTACATCTAAAATAAAATTAAATTTATTTTTAGCATTAAGTAAAGATTTAGTTTTATTCCTGTAGAACCTGGTTGGTTTTAATGTGATATATAATTGTTCTAATGGAATATCATTAGCATAGAAATTAAAAGATTTTAATTGATCCTGGATCTTTTTATTTTTCCTGTAGGTTATTTGAGGAACACAAAGACAAAAACATAAATCATAAAAAATCTGTTCATCACTTTTAGTAGGTATAAAATATTTATTTTTTATATTTTTTATTATTTCTAATTCATCAGTTACTACTTCCATTATTTTCCTTTACTACTAACGGTTCTTCCCCTTTAAAAATAACTCCTATTTTATTTACAACAGTAGAAAATTTAGGCATATCCAATGCTACTACTTCTCTTCTTTCAACCATCAAATCAGGATTTTTCCTGGCTTCATGTTTCTCTGGTAAACTAATTAATTCAGATTGAGTAAATTTTCTTATTTTTGTTTGTCGTTGAACAAATGTTCCTCTTTTAAAGAAAGAAGGATAATCATTAAAATTTATTCCTTTTTTAAATAACATCTCCTGCATTTCATTACCACTTTTCTTATTTAATTCTTTGTGTGAATAATAACATCTCGCTGCCATGCTAATAGCATTTTTAGTAGCATCTAATTCTCTCCAAAGAAAAACATTAGTTGCTTCTACAAGTGTTGGAAGTTGCCAAACTCGACAATCAAATAAAGGAAATCTTCCTCTTTTTTCTGGTATGCTACCACTTGCAAAAGAAGTAAAATAAGAAGTAGTCATAGAAGCCAAAATAGAATTCATTTTTTGTATTCTACCACCAAACCAAATTTCGCTTTTATAGCTATCGCTGTACCAGCATATACTAATTTCATCAGATTCAGTATACCCGATACAAGCATTTGTTTCTTGAACTAATAATTTAGTAACCTCAATCATAGTTTCAGAGAATCGTTTATCATAAGGACGTTTAAGTCCCTTAGTATAACTGCTAAAACATTTTCCATCTAGGCGGGCGCAAATAGGAAGATAGGGGAGGAATCTCCTATCAGATTCCATCCCCTCAAAAAACTTCATCCTGTCGCCAAAAGAATCTTCCATTTTATTTCTTCTTTTTTTGCAGTTTTTCGATAACGTGTTTTACGTTTCCGATGGTAATATTAGCTTCATCAAGAAGTATTTCTAAACTATATCGTACATTGGATTCGGTAATTATATCTCCACTACATTTCTGACATATAGATTCTAAATTTTCAATAGTTAGAATAAGAGAAGCAATTATATTTTTCATTTCATTTCTCCTTTTAAATAATAAAAATTAAATATCAATTCCAGCATCAATTAAAAGATTAATTATTCTCATTCTAAACTGTTCAAAATCTTTATCTTTTTCTAATTCAATAAAAATATTTTTCAATCCATTTATAGTAGATAATTCTTCTTCAGATAAAATTAATTTATGTTTACCAACTATTAATTCACAATCATTATTTTTTATTGAGAAATTAACTTTTTTTCTCCTCCATTACTCTTTTTGCAATAATATTCGTGCATTTCATCTAATTTTTCTATTACTTCATTATATAAATTATTTTTCTTCCCATGATAATAAGCCGATATTCAAAACTTACAAAAATCTAATTATTAGATTCTCTGTTTGATTCTGGTTTCTCTGACGGGCACCTTCGCTCACCTTTCGGCAGTTGAATGAACCTCCCATCTC
>JBBTAN010000122.1:0-2940 GCA_038044205.1 Nanobdellota archaeon | reverse complement strand
GAGGCAGAGAAGTTCCTGTTGCTAAGTTCAGCAATGGAAAAAATACAAATTTTATAACAATGAAAATGAAAACTAGAGAGATAATCCATCCCTTGAAACTATCATCTTTCCAGACTATCTGCCAGAATTTCTTTAGAAATTTCTTAATTTTGCTTTGTTTACCCTCTGAATAGCCATCTCCTTTCATTTAATTATATAAATTGGAGGAGTTTTTAAAAGTTGGTTATTGTATATTTTTAATTATAGTAATTCTTTTAAAGAAGATATTTATAGTTTTATTATGATAATTGAAGAAATTGTTCTTGGAGGAGATATTAAGGATAAGCAGAAAGCAATTAGAGATAATATTGGAAAAGAAGTTATTCTTAATGATTTTCATAATAATTGGTGTCATGGAATTTTGTTAAAAGAAGATGAAGATGACAGAGAGGTGGTTTATCAGATAAATATACTTAATGCAAAAGGTGCAAGACAGCTTCATTATCGTGATTTGAAACAATTATTAATTCTTAAACCATATAAGTTAGAGTAAATTTATTATATATTTTCATATTTTTAATATCCATTTTTCACCGAAATATTTAAATAGTATACATCTTGTGTATACACGTTGTAATATATACAACCTCTTTTCAACCCTTTGCCACACTCGAGGTGAAAATCTTTGAGGTGTGGCTTTATGCTCACGGAAAGAAAAAAACAGGAATAAAAACAAACAAAACAAAACAAAACAAAATAAAAATACAAAAAATGGAAAACTATAAATCTGGAACTAGCGATATAAATTATCTATCTAAAAACTATGTTAATTCAATGAGCAATATGGGCTCTGTAAATACTTCTGCTGAAAATGCTTATAATAATTTAATAAAATACCTTCCTAAAGGAAACCATATAGGGAATTATGGCCCTTCAAAATAAAATGAACGATATATTTAACAACACAATTCTATGCAACAAATGCGGGAAAAAAATGCAAAAAGCGCAAGTTGTAAAAAATGGATTTATTATGAGATTAATGGTTTGCCCAACAGAAGGTTGCAATGAAAAAATAATTCATCCTGTTGATGAGCAGGAATACAGCAGATTTATAAATTTAAAGAATAAAGAGTTTCACGTTAAGATGAGATTGGTGGGAAATAGTTATGCTGTTTCAATTCCCAAGGAAATAGTTTCATTCATGAATGAGCAAAAAAGCATTATGGATGAAATGGTAAGATTGTGTTTTGAGGATTTTGGTAGAGTGAGTTTAAATTTTGAGGAATTAAAAGGAAAAGGACAAAATAAAATAAAAAATGAGTAAAAAAACAGTTCAATTGAAAGTTGTTGAAGCTTTGCAGGATGATGCATACAAAGGAATAGCAAGAATAGATGCTGAGCTAATGAAAGAGCTTGATTTGAAAAAATGGGATATAATTCTTATAAAAGGAAACAGAGAAACTGTTGCAATTGTTGACAGGTCTTATCCAGCTGATGTTGGAGAAGGAATAATAAGAATAGATGGTATTCTCAGAAAAAATGCCAAGACAGGAATAGGAGAAGTTGTTTCAATTTCAAAAGCAGAAGTAAAAGAAGCAAAAAAAATAATGATTGCTCCAGCACAAAAAGGAATAATGGTTCAGGGTGATCCTCAGGGACTTAGAAATGGATTGCTTGGAAGAACAGTTGTGAAAGGGGACATTGTTGTTTTGGGTGGAATTCAGAGAAGGAGAGATTTATTTTCAGAAATGGGGATGGATGAGGAAATGGGTGGATTATTGGGAGATGTGTTTGGTAATATGGGTTTTGGAAATCTTGGAGGAGGAATAGCGCAGATTAAATTTATGGTTGTAAGTGTAAATCCTAACCAACCTGTAAGAATAACAGAAAACACAGAAGTTTCTTTGAATCCTAAAGCAGTAGAAATCACAGAAGAAAATATTTCTGAAATATATTATGAAGATATTGGAGGATTAAATGATGAAATAAAGAAAATTAGAGAGATGGTTGAAATTCCAATGAAGCATCCAGAAATATTCAAGAGATTAGGAATAGACCCTCCTAAAGGAGTTTTATTGCATGGGCCTCCTGGAACAGGAAAAACTTTGCTTGCTAAAGCTGTTGCAAATGAATCAGAAGCAAATTTTATGTTATTAAATGGGCCTGAAATAATGTCAAAGTTTTATGGTGAATCAGAAAAGAAAATAAGAGATATATTTGAAGAAGCTGAAAAAAACGCACCAACAATTATTTTTATAGATGAGTTGGATGCTATTGCTCCTAAAAGAGAGGAAGTAACAGGAGAAGTTGAAAGAAGAGTTGTATCCCAGATTTTAACTTTAATGGATGGTTTGAAATCAAGAGGAAAAGTTATTGTTATAGGCGCAACTAACAGAGTTAATTCTATTGACCCTGCTTTGAGAAGACCAGGAAGATTTGACAGAGAGATTGAAGTAGGTGTTCCAAGAAAAGAAGGAAGATTGCAAATATTAAAAATTCACACGAGAGGAATGCCATTAACAAAAACAGTTAAGTTAGAAGAATTAGCTTCTATAACTCATGGTTTTGTAGGTGCTGATTTGGAATCTTTAGCTAAAGAAGCTGCTATGGGCGTTCTTAGAAAATATTTGCCTCAAATGAAATTAGATGGAGAAGATGAAATTCCTCAGGATATTCTAGAAAAATTAATTATAAATCAGGAAGATTTTATGGATGCTTTGAAAGTTGTTCGCCCTTCTGCAATGAGAGAAGTTTTAGTTGAAACTCCTAATGTTAATTGGGAAGATGTTGGGGGTTTGGATGATGTTAAACAAGATTTAAAAGAGGCTGTTGAATGGCCAATGAAATATCCTGAGAGTTTTACAAGAATGGGAATACGCCCTTCGAGAGGAATTTTACTTTATGGGCCTCCTGGAACAGGTAAAACTTTATTGGCAAAAGCAGTTGCAAATGAATCAGAAG
>JBBTAN010000121.1:0-2212 GCA_038044205.1 Nanobdellota archaeon | reverse complement strand
GGTATTTCAGCCAATTAGTTAATTAGCTAATAAATAGAATTAGAGTAAACACTCTGTGTTTACAGGGTTTTTCTTCTTCTTTGCTTTGTCTGATTCGACAGAGCAGGGTATTTCACATTGTTTGATTCAACAAAGTGGGGTATATCAAGTTTAATTCAAAGTATTACAATGTTAACAGGTTTAATTTCTATAATTTGAAATTAGGTGTATCTGTTGTATATTATGTTTTATTTTGTATTAATTTTTGATATGTTGGTGTTTGTTTTATTTAGTGAATATTATTGATTTGTTGTGATTTATTTTGGATACTGTAATATTTTTATGTCTTCTATCCCAGATATGAATGCACCGAATCCTGCATTGTCATTTCCTGATTTGTGTTTTCCAATTTGAGTATTATATTTAATTACTCCAACATCTCCACTTACTTCTATTCCTTCAAAATATCCAATACTCTTGTAATTTGTTTTATCTGGATTTTTCAAAGTCAATTCAATCGGAGCTCCGACTGGAATATTCATTCCTTTTATTTTTTCTAATGTTTTTGTCATTTTATTTTTCTCCATTGTGATTATTTTCCATTTAATTTGATTATTTTCTTCCAGCCTTCTGGACTTCTTTCTTCATTTATTTTTATAAGTCCTTTTTCCAATAATTTGTTCTTTAAAATATTTCCTTTTCTTGAAGAGAGCCCTATTTTATTGTAAATTTCAACTGTGCTGAGGATGTGGGAGGGATTGCTCATTAGGAAATTAATTAATTTTTCCTCTTCTGGAGAATAAACAGTTAAATTCGATTTTTGAAGAACGTAATTATCAGTAAGAACTTCAGCAGGGTCATTATTAACTAAAGGTGATTTATCATTAACTAAATCCCTATTATCAACTTCGACAAACTTAAAACTATTCTTGTTCATTTCTTTTTCAAGAAAATGATTAACTGCTAAAAAAATATCTGATTCTTTGTAAAGCTTTTCAGAAAGCCCTTTTTCAAGCATTCTCTCAGCTTCCTTTATTGACTTTCCTTCTGATAGTTGCTTGCATACAAAATCATAGAGAACCCTTTGGGTTCTGGTTAAATTAATTTTTTCTTTTAGCTCTTGTTTTTCTGATATCTTGGGCATTTCTATATTTATTTCCAGTGTTCTTTCTGGAGAATTACTTTTTGAATCATTTACTTCTATTGCATATTCTTTTTTATCTCCAATTAAAGCCTTCTTAAATTCCGGATCGTCCTTTTCAACTTCTATTCCCTGAATTATACAATCCATTTTGCTTGCTATCTTTTCATCAGAGATTGTGGAATTTCTTAATTCTGTATAAGGAACTTTTATTAAAAAAGGTGAAGTATATCTTTCTGAAAGTTTAACAACTGCAAAACCTACTGGCAATTGAGAGAAAATATCTTTTTTATCTGCTAATTGCATAATTGCACTTACATCAAAAACATCCTGTGGCAATTGCTGTTGAAAAGCAATATGGCAGGCACTGTTTCCTTTTACTGTATCACTTAATTTTGAAATATGCTGGTCTAAACATATTAAGCAAGTTCCATATTCTCTCATTTCTCTGTAAATCATATCTGTAACAGATTCTGAAACAAAATATGTTTTGTTTTTCAAGAAGATATTATGTGCTTCATCAACCAATATAGCATGATTGAATCCTTCATCAATTTTAGTCTGATTTGCTTTCTTTAATTTGTATATATAAGTTAAAATATATTCAGAAAAGAATTTCTTTTCAACATTTCCCAATGAATTTAATTCAAATATAATTCTCTTATCAAACATATCTTCAACAGAAAGACTTTTCTTTCCATCATAATTTATTACTTTTCCAAAATCTCCGAATGTGAGAACAGATGCGATTCTAAGAGCACTTTCATACCAAGTTGCTTCTCTTCCTTTTGATTCTCTTGCCTTCATTTCAAGCATTCTTTTAACATGCTGCCAATTAGGATAGTGCTTTGAACCTTTGTAAACTTCCCAACCTTCAAAAATCTCATCTAATGTTTCAAGCAATATTTTATGAACACCAAAAGAAACACAAAAACTTTCAGTCAATAAATCACATAATGTATTTATCCATTCTTTTGGAGCAACTCCTTTTGGAGGAATATTTATGTTTGTTTTAAATAGATTACTTGTAGCGTCGTTACCAACTGTAAAACACATAATTGAAGGGTCTGTATTTATTAAAGATCTAAAACT
>JBBTAN010000120.1:0-1534 GCA_038044205.1 Nanobdellota archaeon | reverse complement strand
GTGGTGGAGTTGGAAGGAAAGGAAGGATTGACATATAAAAGAGGAAACATTTATAAATAGTTTATTCATATATAATACTATGATAAGCAAAGAGAAATGGGCAGAGATAATAAGAGACTGGAGGAATAAAGAACTTCCAAGAACAATTTTAAGAGAAATAAGAGTAAATATAACAGGAGATATTCAAAGAGCTATTTCAATTATTGGTCCCAGGAGAGTTGGGAAAACTTATGAATTATTTATATTAATTAAAGAGCTCTCAGAAAAATTTGGAAAAGATAAAACCCTTTATGTTAATTTTGAGAGAGCGGATTTGGGAGTGGTTGATTATAATGATTTGGTATTAATGCTGGAAACATATTATGAAATTTATCCTGAAAATAAAAATAAGAGAATATGGCTTTTTTTAGATGAAATTCAAAATGTTAAACTATGGGAGAAATTTGTAAGGACGTGCCTTGATAATGAAATAAAAGTAGTTATATCCGGATCTTCATCAAAACTTTTGAGCAAAGAAATTGCAACAAATATGGGTGGAAGAAGTTTATCCTATAATTTATTTCCTTTTTCCTTCAAGGAATATCTAAAAGCAAAGAATTTTGAAAGCGGAAATTACTTGTCCTCTGAAGAGAAGTCAAGGATTATTAATTTTTTTGAGGATTATATGAATTTTGGAGGATATCCTGAAGCAGTGATTTATCCTGAAGAAAGAGAAAAGATAATTTCAGATATATTTGAAACTGCAATATTGAAAGATGTGATTGAAAGGCACAAAATAAGGAATATTTCTGCAATGAGGACTCTTATAAAAGCATTACTCTCATCAAAGGAATTTTCTGTAAATAAATTTTATAATTATCTTAAATCTCAGGGAATAAAAATAGGAAAAAATGCAGTTTATAATTATCTTGAATATTTGGAAGATGCTTTTTTTGTATTCTCTCTAAGGAAATTCAGCCTTTCTTATAAAAAAGCAGAACAATCACTTCCAAAGATTTATTTTGTGGATAATGGACTTTTAACAATAAACAAAATTGATGATAAAGGCAAACTCCTGGAAAACCTTGTTTTTGTAGAACTATTGAGGAGAAATTTGGATATTGCATATTATCAGAACACAGCAAAAGAAGAGGTGGATTTTTTAATAAAAGAGGGGAAGAAAGTTAAACAGTTAATTCAGGTTTGTTTTGACATTGAAAATTTTAATACGCATGGGAGAGAAGTTAAAGCGATTGTAAAGGCAAGCGAGGAGTTTAAATGCAATAATCTGCTCATTTTGACAAATTCTTTAGAAAAGCAAGAAGTTTCTAAAGGAAAGAAAATAATTATAAAGCCAGTCTGGAAATGGCTTTTAGAAAAGGATTCTAAAAAGAAATGATGATTAATTATTTAGGTAAAATCCTATCTTGTGATTATAATATATGGGAATATAATCTAATGGGGATGATTTCTTTTTTTTGCAGGATTGGCTAATTCTAAGGGATGAAAGTTTTGGATTATGTTATTGTGGGAGGGGAGGAGTGGTGGAGTTGGA
>JBBTAN010000119.1:0-1666 GCA_038044205.1 Nanobdellota archaeon | reverse complement strand
TGAATTTCATCAAAAAGAACAAACTTAGGATTGCCATAAACAGAATTTACAGCAGTAATTATCTCATCGTAATTCTCTACTTCAACTAATTTTTCATCATCAAAGTTAACATAGCCGAATTTTCCTTGTTTGTTTAAGAAGTGCATTGCAAAAAATGATTTTCCAGCCCTTCTTGGTCCAACTATCACTTTTATCAGGTCGTTATTTAATTTTAGGCTCTGATTTCTTTTAATATAATTCTCTTTAAGTTTTAATTCAATTTCCCGTTTTTGCAAGATTATTCTTTCTTTTATTTCTTGCAGCATATAAATCATATTACAAAATAGTTTATAAATATTTGCATTATGAATAATTAATCTTAAGTACAATTTTCAAGATTTTTGTGAGTGTGAACTTTAGGTAATATATGATTAAATAAAACCTTGTTTATTTAAAACTTCTTAATATTAAAATTGATATCTTTAGCTCTTTCAACTAAACCAAGTCTTGTGTTTGGAATATCTTCTTCATTAGAGAGTCTAAGATAACTTAATACTCTCTTTTTCCTTTTTTTAAGACTATCCTTTGAATTAATACAAGGTCCGCCTATGCATCCCCCAACACAGAAATTAACATCCAAGAATTTTATACTTTTATCTGGTTTTTCAAGAAATTTGGCAACTTCCCCAATTCCATCTATAATCTTTACTTCATTCTTTTTTAAAACTCCTTTCAGATGAGCTGTTTTGGATAACCCTCCTGCAAGAGGGTATATTTTTGTATAATCATTATAAAATTTATCAAAATAAACTTTCTCTTTTTTTGGATTTATATTATATTTTGAAAATAACTCTTTTAATTCTTTATAATCAATAGCATAATCAACAATTTTTGAATCGGAAGCCTCGCTCTTCTTAAAATTACAGGGAGACAGAAAAACTGTTTTATAGCCAGGATAGGTTTTTCTGCATATTTTAGCCATTGCAATCATAGGGCTATCAACAGGAATTAAATTTTCTTTAAATTGTGGATATCTATTTTTTACAATATCTACTATTCCTGGGCAGACTGAAGAAATAGCAAGTTCTTTGGAATTTTCGAGAAATTTATGATATTCCCTATTAACCATTTTTGCTCCAAAAGTTAATTCAACAACTTTATCAAAACCAAGTTTCTTTAATTGTGAAATTATGGATGGATAAGAAAAATCAACAACAAAGCTGGGCGCAACCATTGCTATGTATTTTCCTTTAAGAGGAAATTTAAGGTTTTCAAGATTCTTTTTCATTTTTGGTTTTATATAAATTTCAAAATTTCAGGCAATTTATCAACATTGCTATCTGGATCAAAATGCCCTCTCTTATTTAATATCAAAATTTTTGCATTCAGATTTTTCTTAAATATATCAATATTAGATAAAGGAACATAAGGATCATTATCAGAAAATATTGCTATAACCTCTTCGCAACGACTTTTAATTTTTTTAAAATCAATTGGAGTTTCCATCCAGGGTTTTGCTATTTTTATCACTTCCTCTCCTTCTTCTTCAATAGTTTTTTTATCTAAATGCATCCAGGGAGCAATAAGAATAATTTTTCTCACTTTTTCATTTCCATCAAGTTTTTCAATATATCTTAAAATTGCCTGACAACCAACACTATGCCCAATAAATATATCCTCTTTATTC
>JBBTAN010000118.1:22570-25917 GCA_038044205.1 Nanobdellota archaeon | reverse complement strand
TTTCATCATGTCTTTTTGATTCTTTCTTCACCCCGCCATTTTCTTTGAACCATTTTTCAACTCTTTCAGTTAATCCTTCCATGAAAGATTTTTCAGTTATGAATAATATAGCTCTTTTAGCAAAAAGCTCGTCTTCAATTCTGTCTCCTTTTATCCAGACGAAACCATTTTGGCCGACTGTTATATTGCAGTTTGTATATTCTCTTATTATTCTTATCATGCTTCCTTCTTTTCCTATAACTCTTGGGACTTTGTTTGAATTTATTTTGAAAATTATTCCTTCATCTATTACTCCCAAGCCTCTTGCTTTCATTGTTAAATCAATTCCTCTTCCATTTATTCCAAAAATTTGAACAACTGCTAAATCACCAATTCTCATAACTTCATCCAATCTATCTTTTGCTACAAATCTCGGGGTTTCCATTATAGGAAGAAAAGCATTTTCAGCAGTTCCTATATCTATAACCCATCCATTAAATGTGATTAAACCGCATTTTCCTATAACAATATTTCCTCTTCTTGGCTGATAAACACCTGATAAAGGAATTACTTTAACAAGTTTATTTGTTTCTTCAGCTAATCCATATCTGAATGCAACTATTTTTTTGCCCTGTTTCTCTGTTCCATCTCCAGGAAGATAATTGTCTCCTTCAACTATTGTTTCACCTGGGATTACAACTTGTCGTTTGTGTTCTGTGTGTGTCATTTTAATTTTGCTCAATGTAGAATTTACTTTTTATATTTTCTACTAATTCATTTACTTTTTTTTCTGATCCTTGAAGAGAAATTTTTGAAGAAAGGCACTTACCGGGATTTAATACAAAAGGGTTAAACGAGTTAAATGTCAAGTTAACCCCATTTATGCAATAATTATATTCTGTACCTGTTATTTCAGGATAACTAACTAAATGCGGATCCTCACTATCCATTAAAATAATATTTTGATCCGAAATAATATTTTTTCCATAAATATCCTTAAATTGATTGTGCACTTCAGGAGAATGTATGTCCCAATTCCTTTTATCACTTATAAAATATTCTTTGAATACTTTTTTTTCTTTTGTTAAAGTAGGTTTTTCCATTTTTATTCCTTTATTTCTTCCGTCAAAAGCATGCTTTTGAACGTATGAGATTATTCTTTAATCTCTTCAGTCAATGCACTTCCGTGCGTTACTCCGTTTAATTTGTCGTAAAAATCCATAATCATTCCTGATGGGACTTCCACAATCACTTCCAGGCTTCCATCGTTTAACCAATTTTCAGATACTTTATAGATAGCAACTACCCCATAAGCTTTTCCTGTATGCACAGCAGGAATTTTTATTTTGACTTTTTTAGTCTCAATCTTTATTGGAATGAGTTTGCTTATCTTTTCAAGAATTTCGCTAATTTGGTTTTCTATTGATGTATTCTTGATATTCACATTTGCTTGTTCAAGAGCATTTTTAATCCTTTCGGAAGTATGAGGTCTTCCTGTCTGTGGGTCATAAGCATTCTTTGTTAAGAAATCAATAACCTGCTTGAATTTCTTTTCCTGTTCAGCATCTCTGTATTCTTGAGTAGTCTGAATTTCACCTTCTTTCACAATTTTCTTGACTATTTCATTTACATCTGTTGTCCCAAATGCTTCTTTAAGTTCATTTTCAGGAGCTTTTTCTCCTTTTTTTATGTCTCTGAATATAAATTCTGTTTCTGCTTGTATAAAAGAACTAGTTCCTTTTCTGAATTTCAAAGCATCTTCCAAATTAACAATCACCTCAAAATGCTTTCCTGATTTTTTTATTCTTGCTGTTGTATTTGTCATTTTAATTCTCCTAAGACGAATGCAAGTACAAATGTTTTGTTTGCTCTTGTGTTAGTCATTTTATTTTGTTAATTTATCTATCAATTGTAAGTTTAAATTCATTGCAATATCTTTATTTAATTGAGTTATCTTTTCCAATACATTTTTCTCCCCTTCCCCTTCCCCAGATATATTCATCACATTAAAAAATTTAAAAGTACTATCTGTTATTTCAAAATCATATCTTAAATTTAAACTATCTTTCTTAACAAAGATAGTCCCAGAATAATCGGGCATTCCTCCATGAAGGAGGTCTTTTCTATTAATTATGAAAAAATTTATTTTATAATCTTCTTCCATAGAATCTATAGCTTTTTGTATAGTTTTTTCGTACTTGCTTTTTTCTTTTGTTCCCATTATAATTCTTTAATATTTTCCGCTTCCAATCTTTTTAATTTCACATTCTCTTTTTCAATATAAACTAATTCAAATCTTTTTATGCTGAATTTACTTCCTTCAACTTTTTCAAAAATTTCAAGTGCAAGTTTGACTCCCTGCTTTATTGTCATTCCTTGCTTGTATTTTTCTCTTAATTCTTCTCTTATTTTATCATCATTTTCTCCTATTACATTTGCATGATATGAAAAATAATTCCCTGTAATATCACTTACAAAAAGCTCTGGTCTTTTTTCTGCCATGCCTGCAATCATCATTGATACACCAAAAGGCCTCGCACCTCCATATTGTGTAAATTGCTGTTTCATATTAGCAATTTCTTTTATAACTAATTCAGGTTCTATAGGAGAATTATAAGTTACTCTGTGCTGTTGTGCTAAAACCTGTCCTCTTTCAATTAATATTCTTGCATCTGATAATATCCCAGCAGAACTCGCTATAATATGAGAATCAACTTCAGTTATTTTATTTGAAGATTCTTTTACAATTAATTTGTCCTCAACTCTTTTATCAGCTATTATGAAAACACCATCTGCACAAACCATTCCTATGCTTGAGCTTCCAAGTCTGACTGTTTTTTCTGCATATTCAACCTGAAGCAAATGCCCTTCTGGAGAGAACATTGTGGCTGTTCTATCATAACCCATTGCTTGGTGTTGCATATCCATTGGCATTTCCATTTTTAGAATTTGATAATCCTTATTTTAATTAATTTTCTCTTCTCAATCTAAAATCAGAGAAATATCCGATTTATAAAGTTTCCTAATTCCTTTTCAACCCTTTCAAAGTCCCGCTCACTTTCAAAACCTCAATCTTTTCTGGGAAAACAACCAAGCTTGCTCTGACCAAATCAACAGCTTTTCTATTAATGCATATTATATTATTTTCAATAAAACTCAATCCGCATTTTGCTAAACCCTGTCCACCTGAAAATTCTATAATTGCCTTTTCAATATTTTCTTTAAGTTCTTTGCCTTTAACAAGCAAATATCTTTTGTTTTCCTTGTGGGAAGGTATTAAAGCTTTCATTAAAAAGATTAATAAAATCAAATATAAAAATGTTCTGAAAACATATTTAAACCAAATACGCTAATTATTTATAAAAGAG
>JBBTAN010000118.1:0-22470 GCA_038044205.1 Nanobdellota archaeon | reverse complement strand
TAAAAATGTTCTGAAAACATATTTAAACCAAATACGCTAATTATTTATAAAAGAGCGTGAATGAAATTATTAAAATGGAAATTTGCACAATCGGCGGATATGAAGAAGTAGGAAAAAATATGACTGCTGTAAAAGTTGGAGAAGATGTAATAATATTCGATGCAGGAATTTATCTCCCCCCTCTTGTTGAATTGCAGGAGCAGGAAGCCCAAATAAATTATTCTGAAGACATGCTTAGAAATGCAAAAGCAATACCAAATGATTTAGTTTTGGATAAGCTCGGATGGAGAGATAAAGTTAGAGCAATAATAGTTGGACATGCGCATCTGGACCATGTTGGAGGAGTTCCGTATATTGCCCACAGATATCCAAAAGCAGAAATAATTGCAAGCCCATTCACAATGGCAATATTAGAGGGCATACTAAAAGATGAAAAAATTAATTTGAGAAACAAAAGAAGAGTTGTTCATGAAAATACAACCCATCAAATCAGAGGCAGTTCAGGAAATTTAAAAGTTGAATTCATTAACACAACACATTCAACAATACAATGCTTATTTGTTGCCTGGCATTCAAAGGAAGGGGTTTTTTTCTATGGACTTGATTTCAAATTTGATAATCATCCAATTATAGGATTGCCTCCAAATTATAAAAGACTGAGAGAGCTCGGGAAAATAGGAATAAAATGTTTAGTTGTTGATTCTTTATATGCAGATACAGACAGAAGAACAGCTAGTGAAAGAATAGCAAGAAATTTGCTCGAGGATGCTCTTGGAAATATTCGGGATAAAGATTCAGCTCTTTTTATAACTACATTCTCTTCTCATATTGCAAGATTAAAAAGCATAGTTGAATTTGCGCACAAAACAAATAGAAAAATTGTTTTTATTGGGAGAAGTTTGAATAAATATGTTGGAGCAGCAATCAAAGTAAATCAGTGCTCTTTTGGAAGACAAATTGAATTAATAAAATACAGAAAGCAGATAAATTCTTTTTTAAAAAAAGTTGAAGAAAATAGAGGAAAATATTTTGTTGTATGCACTGGACATCAGGGAGAAAAAGGTTCTATACTTGATAGAATTGTTCAGGGAGAAACTCCTTTTAAATTTAGAACAGGTGATAATCTTATTTTTTCATCAAGTGTAATACCTGTTTCTGTAAATATAAATGCCAGAGAAAAACTGGATAATAAATTAAGAAGGCAGGGAGTAAGAATACAGACAGATATTCATGTTTCAGGTCATGGAGGAAGAGAAGATTTGAGAGATTTGTTGGAAATGCTAAAGCCCCAGCATCTGATTCCTGCCCATGGTTCTTTAAAACAAGAAGCTCCTTTAATTGAGTTGGCAGGAGAAATAGGTTATAAATTTCAGGAAAATTCTCATCTGTCTTCAGACGGGAAAGTCATAAAAATTTAAAATGGTAAATGAAGAAATAGTTGGAGGATTAATATCTGCTTTATCAAGAGGAGAACCACTGCAAAAGGCAATGATGACTTTCTATAATGCAGGATATAAAAAAGAGGAAATCGAGGAATCTGCAAGAGCTGTTTATTCTCAAGTTGGAGCTCAGACAGCAAAAACAGGTTATATACAAAATACTATTAAGACAATTGCTTCTAAAGTTGGATTAGTTAAGAAAGATTCTCAAAGAATAAGTTCAAACCAAGAAATAATTCAAAAACCATCTCAGGAAAAAATGTTTGACACAAAGACCCTCACTAAAGATAAGGAAAAATCCCCCCAAAAGATTTCAGCTTATGGAGAAGATAATTATAGAGGAACTTATCAAAATGCTGAACAAATAACATCTAAAATAGAGAGAGCAATAAGAGATTTAAAACAAATAAATTTTCCTTCAAAAATAGAAGTAATAAACAAGAATATAACCTCTAACCCCCCGACTATTGTGCAAAAAGTTTCTGATTATAGAGAGGGCCCCCCTAAACAAATCAATAAAGTGATAACTTATCTTTTAGTTTTTCTTCTTATTTTACTTTTGGGTGTTTTGGCTGCAGTATTTTTCTTCAAGGATGAATTGATTAAGATGTTTAATAATCTTGGATTGAGTTAATTCGGGTATTTTAATTATCTAAACTTACTTTCAGCCTATTATTATAAAATTTTTGAAGAAGCAATTATCTGTAACAGTTTTCTATTAGGTTAAAGCTTATATACATCAACATTACTGATATTATAACAAACGATATGATTTTACCATGATAACTACTTCTCTTAAACAGTTATCTGTAACAGTCGTTTTATATTAAATTTTATACAAACAAGGTTGATTAATAGTTGAACAATGTCAATGGCTTAGGCGATAACTACATTTCTCAAATATGATTTTACCAAGATAACTTAAACTATATCCTTCTCTTCAAGTATCCTAAGATTATTATACCTATTTTATTTCTATATTTTATGAATGAAATATATCAACCTGCTGAAGATTCTTATTTAATGTCAAGAATTCTGAAAGAACAACTGCCTTTTTTATTGGAAGAAAATTCTAATTTAAAATTATTGGAAATAGGTGCAGGAAGTGGAATTCATTTGGAAACAGCATTTAATTCTGGAATAAAAAAAGAAAATATTTTTTCATCAGATATAAATAAAGCTTCGGTAGGACACTGCAATTTGCTTGGATTTAATTGTGTCCATTCAGATTTGTTTGAAAATATAAAAGGGAAATATTCAATAATTATATTTAATCCACCATATTTGCCTGAAGATTCAAGGGAGCCAAAATCCTCCAGATTAGCTACGACCGGTGGAAAAAAAGGAAACGAAATAATTTTGAGATTTTTGAATGAAGCGAAAAACTATCTGGAAAAAGGTGGAAAAATCTTTCTGATAACAAGTTCGCTTTCCAAAGAGGTTGATTTTAATAAATTAGGATATTCTGCAGTTGAAGTTGGATGTGAGAAATTGTTTTTCGAACGTTTATGTGTATTTGAAATTAGTGAGAAAAACTTTTTTGACGAGCAAGTTCACGAGATAAAATCCTGAAAGTAAATATGAAAAATTCGAGTGGGCTTGGGAGCTGAGATTGTGCGTTTGGGAATTGCAAAGTAATTCATTTAACGAAAATCTTTGATTTTCAGTCTGGGAATTGAGGGTTATTTAGAATAAAAATCCTTTATTTGCTTCTCCATTTCTTCTATTGTTTTATTAAATCCGCCAAATCTTTTTAGTACTTTATTATCTTTATCAACCATCTCAAAGAAAAGTTTTCTGTTTGGAAGCTTTAATCTTTTTATTGTATCTAATTGTTCTTTAGTTGGTTTTGTTTCTGCAATAAAATCAACATTTATTTCATTTGAAGTAGTTCTAATTCTTAATGCACCTGTTTCCCATTGATAATTTATATTGCTTAGCATTATCTTTTCAAAATCTATTATTTTTCCACTCCTAAAAAGATAACCTGATTCATCCTTATCCATATTATCTCTTATCTTTACCAAATTCTCCCTTATAACCCATCTTTAATTCTTTATCAGGGTTTTTCTCCCCGTACTTTTCCATAAACCTTTCTTCATCAATATAATATTTCCCTTTTGTATATCTGTTTTTGAATTCTTTTATTATATTATAGAATTTTTCAAGTTTTACAAAAAGTTCATCGTCTCTAAGTTTGCTTAATTCAGGACTTTTTTTATCAATCACATCAAAAAACTTAATTAGGCTTAATTTTTCTTTTAATAAATGCAATCGCCTCTCTATTGCTTTTACTGCAATGTTTTCGCAATAAGTCTGTCCTGTTAAGAAAAGTATCGCTCTTGCCTCGTTTATTTCTTCCCAACTTGAATTAGAATTATCCAAGATTTTTTGGTATCTTTTCCAAAGTAAATCAAGTTCTTCTTTTATTTTCTCAGGTTGCATTAAATAAGTATATTTCATTAACTGTATCATAATTTTCAAAAGAATTCATTTAATTTAAACTTTTCCAACAACATCCTCAAAAACTGCCCTCTTTTCTCTATAGAATATCCCTAAAGGAATCTTGGTGTCGGGCTTAATTGTGCTATAATCAAATTCCTGGGCTCTTTTCATTGCGTCCATAAAGTTCTTTTCATTGTGCTTTTTATCTTTCAAAAGATATGTGTGTTTTCTATAATTTTCATCAGGATGGAAAATTAAGCAGGGTTGTATTACTTCAATAAATGCAAATCCTTTGTGTTTGAACGCTTCACTTAAAATCCATTCAATTTGCTTAACATCTGCATAAACTCTTGCAACAAAAGTTGCACCTGCAGAGAGCATTAGTTTTATTGGATTTAGAGGATGAATTTTTACTCCTTGTGGAGTTGTTTTATCTTTAAAACCCATCTCTGTTACAGGTGTTGGCTGTCCAACAGTAAGTGCAAAAACCTGATTATTATGGATTAAATATGTTATATTTGAATTGTATCTTGCCATGTGAATTAAATGTTCCATTCCTTCAGCATAAGCATCACCATCTCCACTAAAACCTATTACATTCAATTTTGGGTTTGCTATTTTCATTCCTAAAGCAGTTGGTAAAACCCTTCCGTGAAGAGTATTTATTCCATTTAAATTAATATAATCAAATATTTTTGAATTGCATCCTATTCCAGCCACAATTGCATAATTTCTTCTGTCTGCTTCTGTTTTTATTTTCTTTTCAAGATAATTCTTAACACCAGCAAGTATCTGAAAATTCCAGCATCCAGGACACCAGGTTGATTTTGTTGGGTTTGATATATTTGTCATTTTAAACAGAAACTGCCTCCAGAATTAATTTATTTAACTTTTTCTTTTTTTTCTTTTTATCTTTCTCTCTCTCATCAAAGTAATTCTCTTCTGAAACTACACTTCTTCCTATTTTTTCTTCCGCCTCTTTTCTCGCATTTCCTGCAACTTCTCCGCCCTGTCTTGCTGCAACAGCACATTCATCAAACCCCTCTAAATCTTTATTAATAGTTATTTCTGTTGTAACTTTTTCTCCTAACATAGAAAAAATTAATTCAAGTTCATCCATATGATCTCTTAAATTTGCTCTTTCAAGCTTTTTTAATTTTTTATGTTCCTCAATTGAAACACCAAAAGTAGCTCTTGCAATTTCATCTGTTAATATAGCATATTCTATTTTTTCTTTTATTCCTCTGTTTCCCCATTCATCAGTAAGATTTTGCCTGATAGCAATCCCTCTTATTCTTTTATCAACCCACTCTTTAGAATAGCCCTTTTTTTCATAAAGGTCTTTCATCCTATCTTGTGCTAATTCAGGATTTTCTATCTCTTGTATTCTCTCATAACCTACTTTTGCAAGCCATCTTTTAAACGGCTCTGCTTTTTTTGATGGAATTGATTGAATTACCCTGAAAATGCCTTCTGTATCTGCACAATTCATTGATTGTTTCCCCCCAGAAGTTTGAATTAAAAGGGTATGTACAATTTGTACCCATGCTTCTGAGAGAGATTCATCTCTTTGTTTCATTTTTTGAATATATTGCTTTATATCTGAAGAATCAACTAAATAAGAAATTATATCTTCTATTACAAACCACCATCTTTCAGCATACCAAACTCTTCTTATGGATTTTCCTTTAAATATTGCTATATGTGTTTCTGAATCTTTATTGCTTGTCATTCTAAAACTTCACCCCCTTCCTGAATTCTTTCCATCTTGGAATTATTATTGCTACACCCGCAACGATTAATCCAAGCATTACTCCAATTTCATTGTGCTCACCTGCAATTATTCTCTGTATTCCCATTATTATCAATACAACAGCTGAAAAAATAAAATAAGGAATTCTCAATGATTTTTTTTGGTCAACAAAAAACCAGAGAACATAAAGTCCCCAGCTAGTCCAGACAATATGTGATGAAGCATCAAACAAAATATCTTTTCCGTATATATACATTGGAATGTATTTAAACAAAATAAGTCCAATTGCCATTATAATTGTCGTCCATAAAATCCATGTTAGTTGTTGTTTTGTGCGGGGTCTCATTTTTATTTCTCCAGTTTTTTTATCCTATCTTTAAGATGTTTTTTTAATTTTGGCAGTAATTTTTTCCAGTCTTCTTTCATTAAACCATACATATTTTCGTCATGTATTTTGCCTGTTGCTTTTGAAATATGGTGTTTTCTTCTACAACCTTCCATTTTGTAGCCAACTGCTTTTTGTGTTGCATTTGAAGCAGTATTCTCTGAAAAAGTTTCAGTCTCCATTTTTCTCATTTTAAGTTTATTAAATGCAAATTCATTCAGAACAATTTTAGCCTCAGTAATGTAACCTTTTTTATGATAATTTTTATTAAGCCAAGATCCGGTAGTGCAAAATTTATTCTTGTAATCAATCATAGGAATACCTATTGAGCCAATGACCTTTTTTTCAGATTTTAATTCAATTAAAAAGTTATAGCTTTCTATTTCTTTTCCTCTCTTTTTCCATTTTTTAATTGTTTTCTTTATCCAATATTCAGCGTCCTTTTTTTTATACGGATAAGGGACTGTGGATAAATTTTTAGACACTTCCAAATCTCCTATCCCTTCGACAATATCTTTCCAATCACTCATTCGTGGTTCTCTCAATATTAATCTTTCAGTTTCAAGTTTCATTTCAATCTCCCTCTTATCTCCTCTTTTAATTCGTCTGCAAAGAATGGCCTTCCATCATATCTTAATATTTTATTTTTATTGTCAATGAAAATTCCTGTTTTCTTTGTAATAATTCCTGCGAGTTGTCCTGTTGAAGAATTTTCAATCAAGATTATATTCTTTTCAGAAAGCTTTTCTTTTAATTCTTCAGGAAAAGGCTCTATATATTTCAATTGAATAAATTCAGCATTAATATCTTTTATTGCATCAAGAATTGCTCCTTTTGTTGAACCCCAGCTTATAACAATATTTTCTGAATTTACCATACCATAGACTGAAAATAATGAAAATTTATGAACTTCTCTTTTTATTTCATCAATTTTTTTCAGTCTTTTTTCAACATTTGATTTTATTATTTCAGGATTTTCAGTTGCACTTCCAAATTCATCTTTTTCATAACTATTATACCTGCCTAAGGAAACACAATTTTTTATTTTTACAATAGAAGGTTTTTCATTAATTGTATAGAAACTTTCTGCAAGATGTTTATCTCCCAATACAATTGAAGGAATTTTAAATTTCTGCGAAAAGTAAAATGCCTGGTTAGTTAATTCCTGTGCTTCTTTTGGATCTCCTGGAGCAACAACTACTCTTGAAAATTCTCCATGCCCAAAATTTACAGCCAGATTTAAATCTCCCTGAGAAGTATATGTTGCAACACCTGTTCCTGGCCCGGGTCTCTGAGCTAAATAAACAACAACTGGTATTTCTGCAATTCCTGTCATGCTCAAAGCTTCTGTCATCAAATCAAATCCTCCTCCTGAAGTCCCAACCATTACATTAGTTCCCATTAGTGAACTTCCAATTGCAGCATTAATTACAGCAATTTCATTTTCCAATTCTATAACTTTTACATTTTTTTCAGAAGCAAGCTCATTAAGTATTGGAGTTGCAGGAGTCATAGGATATGCATAATAGATATTAATATCAGATAAAACAGCACCATTTGAAATTCCTTTATTTCCATTTAAAAAATTATGATGTTCATTTTTTTCATGCCTTAGTATTTTGCATACATTCTTTTTTTCTTCATCATAGCCTTCTTTTGCGTTTTTAATATTTTCACTGGAATTTTTTTCAAATCTTTTTAGGATTTCTTCAAGAAGTTTAAAATCAAGACAAAGAAGCTTGAAGATTCTTCCAGCATAATACATATTCTTATCTGAGTTTTTTAATATTATTCCTTCTGGTTTTAAGTCTTTTTTGTGCAATTCTTCTGTTTGCCCATCTAAACAAACTAATATATCAATCGAAGAATCATTGCTCCAGACAGGTTCTTCTGAAAAAGTTAAAATATTGAAATTATGCCCCCCTCTAATGAGAGATTGGTAATCTCTTGAATAAAATACATAATTACCATTATTTGTAAGTGCTTCTCCAATAATCTGAGTCAAAACATTCGGCCCCTGTCCAGCCTCGCCTCCTATAAGAATATTATACCTCATAAACTAATTACAAATTCCAATTTTTTAAAGGTTATGAATTAACAATCTTATAATTATTCGAAGATATCTTTTTTGCATTTACTTTTTTATAGTTATTATAATTAATTATTTTTATCTCAATAATCTTTAAATAGACGGAAAATACTGCTAATATAATGGTACTACTGCAATTTCATCAAGGTGTTTGGAAATTGCCCTTTAAACATGGGTGGAAAATAGAAAAAAACCTGGAGGTTGTTTTCAATGGTTAGATTTGCTCACATAGCAGATGTTCATCTTGGGGGATGGAAACAGCAGCCCATGCAGGATTTAAATTTTGAATCTTTTAAAAGCGCCATAAATATATGTCTAACTTCAAAACTTGATTTTGTTCTCTTTGCAGGAGATTTATTTGATTCAGCTTATCCTTCAATAGAAATATTGAAAGAAACTTTTGCTCAATTTAAGAGATTAAAAGATGCAGGCATTTTATGTTTTATAATTGCAGGTTCTCATGACTATTCTGTTTCAGGAAAGACTTTTTTAGATGTTCTTGAAAAAGCGGGTTTTTGCAAAAATGTTTATAATGCAGAAGAAAAAGAGAATCTGATAATTCTTAATCCTACAGTTTATGGGAATGTTGCCATATACGGGTATCCTGGAAAAAAATCGGGGTTGGAAGTCCAGGATTTAAAGAGGGTAAGATTTAATGATTCTCCGGGCTTATTTAAAATATTTATGCTGCACACAACAATTGATAGAGTCGTAGGTAATCTTCCAATAGAAACAGTAAATCCAGACAGACTCCCTAAGGCAGATTATTATGCAATGGGGCATATACACGTTCTTTACAATGAAAAAGGATTTGTTTATCCTGGCCCTTTATTTCCAAATAATTTTAAAGAACTCGAGGACTTGAAACAAGGAACTTTTGTAATAGTGGATACAGAATCTCCTTCAAAAATTCAAAGAATAAAACTCCCTACAAAACAAATTGAACATTTTATTATTGAAGTGGAAGATGCCCTTACAGGAACAGAGAAGATAATATATGAATTAAATAAGAGAAATTTGAAAGATAAGATAGTTTTGCTTAGAATTTATGGCGAATTAAAAAGAGGAAAAACTTCAGATATAAAATTTCCTCAAATTGAGAGTTTTATAAAAGGCAAAGAAGCATATTTTTTACTTAAAAATACCCACGATTTAATTTCACAGGAACAGGAACTTGAGTTTAATATACCTGAAAAAGATTCTGAAAATATTGAAGGAGAAACAATAAAAAAATATTCAGAAGAAAACCCCTCCTCATTTAACAAGATTATAAATGAACTTATGAATGTACTTTCAACAGAAAAGCAGGAAGGAGAAACTAGTGAAACTTTCAATAACAGGATTATTCAAGGAGCAAAAAAATTTTTTAAACCTTAAATCTCATTTTAGCATAAATATCTTTATATATTAAATTAAAATAGTGTAATTAAGATGTACGACCCACAAAAAGCACACTATCTTGTTGTAACGGGGATAATTCTAAAAGATGGAAAATTTTTGATTACAAAAAGGGCACCAACTGAAAAGGCATTTCCAAATCAATGGACTGTTCCCGGAGGTAAATTGGAATTAGATGATTATGCAAAAAGACCAAAAGACACTTCTGCCCATTGGTATAATATTTTTGAAGATTTGTTAAGACGGGAAGTCATGGAAGAAGTTGGATTAAAAATCAAAAATATAAGATATTTAACAAGCCTCTCTTATATCCGTTCCGATAATATTCCAACAATAATTGTTAGTCTTTTTGTTGACCATGATGACGGAGAAATTAAGCTTTGTCCCGCTCTCACAGAACATGCCTGGGTAACTTTAGAAGAAGCTAAAAATTATGAATTAATTGAAGGTATTTATGAAGAATTGGAAATGCTTGATAGGTTATTAAAAGGAGAGAAAGTAGAAAGTTGGAAAAAGAAAGATTCAGTCTAAATTTGTATCTTAAAAAGTTATATTCTCCTTTATATTAATGCTTAAATACTTCCAGCAAATTCTACATTTTATAGAAAAATGAAAATAAAAAGGATAGTATTAGACAATATAAGAAGCTACGAGCACCAAGAAGTAAATTTTCCAGAAGGTTCGGTTTTGCTTTCAGGAGATATTGGTTCAGGCAAGACTTCTGTTCTTCTTGGAATAGAATTTGCACTGTTTGGTTTGCAGCCAGGACAAAAAGGCTCTTCAATATTGAGAAATGGGCAGGTTCAGGGGGGGGTAATTATAGAATTTGAAATTGAAGATAAAAAGATTATAATTGAAAGGACTTTAAAAAAAAGCAAAACCATTTCCCAGGATTATTGCTCAATTTCAATTGATGATGTAAAAGAAGAGATAGCTGTGACAGAATTAAAAAGCAAGGTTCTTGAATTGCTCAATTATCCAAGAGAATTTTCAAAAAGACAAAATCTTCTTTACAAATTTACAGTTTATACTCCTCAGGAAGAAATGAAGCAGATTATTCTTGAAGATTCTGAAACAAGAATAAACACCTTAAGGCATGTCTTTGGAATAGACAAATATAAAAAAATACTTGAGAATGCTTCAATTCTTGTATCCAAAGTTCGTGAGGAAAAGAGGATTAAAGAAGCAATAACAGCTAATCTCGAACAGGATAAATTAAACATTCTCTCTAAAGAAGAGGAATTGGCTGAAAAAATTATCAATAATTTTTCAATTGAGAAAGATTTTCTCTTAAAAGTAGAAAAAAGAAAGGTAATTCAGGAAGAGAAAGAGGAGATATCAAAGAGAATAGATGAGAAATATAAACTTCAGCAGGAAATAGAAAAAACAAAATTATTTATATCAACTAAAAATGATACTGTTTTTAATAATTCTAGATTAATCACCCAGTTCAAATCTCAAATTCAGGAATTGCAGGAATTAGCTTTTGATGAAAACGATATACTTAAACTTGAAGGAGAAAGCAATTCTATAAAACTTAGAAAGCAGGAATTAAATGAGGAAAATATAAATACAACAAGCATGATTCACTCTCTTAATTCAAAAAACACCGATAATAAGAATATAAAAGAAAAATTAAAGCATATTGAATTTTGTCCAACCTGCCTCCAGGAGGTTGATCCTGTTTACAAAACAAATGTTATAAATCAAATGGATTCTGACACTTCTCTGAATCTAAATGCTATAAAAGAACTTATAGTTAAAAAAGATTCAATTCAGGAACAAATAATTAAACTAGATTATGAACTTTCTCTAAAAGAAAGGAAAATTCAGGAACTTAAAATACTTAGAATAAGATTGCAGGAAATTCATGAAAAGCAAAAACAGTTGACAATTTTGGAAAAAACAAATTCTTTGTTTTCAAGGGATTTGGAAATTCTTGAAAGCCAGCTTAATCTTCTTAGGAAAGCAGTTTTTGACTTAAACAAATTTGATAATCTGAATGAAGAAAAGCAAAAACAACTCACTGATGCACTGAAAGTGGAAAAACAAGCTGAGATAAAAGTTGCAGAATTAAGAAGAGAGATAGAAGTCTTTTCAAAGCAGATTAATGAAACAAAAGAGAGGATAAAAAAGACAGAGGAGATAAAACAGGAAGCACACTATCTTTCTGATTTTGAAGAATGGCTTTTGAAAAAATTTATTCCAATAATCTTGATTGTTGAGAAAAATATTTTTACTAAATTAAAAATTGAATTTTCAAGATTATTTTCAGAATGGTTTGCAATGTTAGTTTCAGATTTTTTTAATGTGCGATTGAGTGAAGATTTTACACCTATAATTGAGCAGCAGGATTATGAAATTGATTATGCTTATTTGTCGGGTGGAGAAAGAACAGCAATTGCTCTTGCCTATCGCCTTGCTCTTAATCAGGTTATAAATTCATTTTTAAGCAAGATAAAAACAAGAGATTTAGTTATTCTTGACGAGCCAACAGATGGATTTTCTGAGCAGCAACTTGATAAAATGAGGGGGGTTTTGGATGAATTGAATGTTTCTCAGCTGATAATTGTAAGTCACGAGCAAAAGATTGAAAGTTTTGTTGAAAATGTTATTAGGTTCAAGAAAGAGAATGGAAGAAGTTTTATAGAAACTGTATAAACCAAAACCAAAAAATTTATAAAACCCCCTATTTTACATAAATCATATATTCTAAATTAGTTTAATCTAAAATGGACGCAGAATTAAAGAACTCGATATTAAAAACAGGCACAAGCATATTAGGAATAGTTTGTAAAGACGGAGTTGTAATGGCTGCAGATAGGCAAGTTAGTGCGGGGATGGTGGTTATGTCTAAGACTAAAGAAAAAGTTCTTAAGATAAACGATTATCTTGTTTTTTCAGGATGTGGGCTTGCAGCTGCTTCTGATAGAATTAAAAAAGTTTTACCTGCAGAATTGAAATTAAAAGAACTTCGTTCAAAATCAAGACCTTCTGTAAAGCAGGCAGCAAATCTTTTAGCAGAAATTATTTATCATACTATAAGACAACCTTCAATGGTTCCTGATGAAGTTGGAGCATTAATTGCTGGTTTTAATGAAGATGGGACAACTGAATTATATTCTGTTGATCCCGCAGGGAGTATTAAAGAGATAGAAGATTATGATGCAAACTTTGGAAGTGGTATGCCCTATATGCTTGGTTTATTAGAAAGACAATACAAAAAAGATATGACTGTTAAAGAAGGAGTTGAATTAGCTAAAGAAGCTATAAAATCCTCAACTCAAAGAGATATGGGTTCTGGATATGGAATGGATGTTTTCACAATAACAAAAGAGGGCATTAAAAAAGTAGTTGAACAACAAATTCTTCCTGAATATGTTGATGAGAAGAGATAGTTATAATTTATAATTAAAAATGGAAATTCTAGAGAGAATTAAAGAGAAGTTGCACGGGAAAGTTAAAGAGGCAAACTTTGAAGGAGCAAATATAGTTCTTTATACAGATAATGAAAATTTCTTTAAAGATGGTGAATCCGATATAAAAAAGATAGTTGATGAAATAAAAAAAAGAATCGAACTCAGAGCAGACCAGAAAATTCTTCCATCCAAGGAAATAACAGAAAAGAAAATACGAAGTATAATTCCAGAAGAAGCAGAAATAACAGAAATTATATTTGATATTCAAAGAAGCATAGTTGTAATAGAAGCAAAAAAACCAGGATTAGTTATAGGGAAACAAGGTTCTATATTAGATGAAATAAGAAGAGAAACTCTTTGGGTTCCCCAGGTTCAGCGTTCACCTGCAATAAAAAGCAAAATAACAGAAAGCATAAGAGAAGTTCTTTATGATAATAATAATTACAGAAGAAAATTTCTTAATGAAGTAGGGGAGAAAATTTACAAGGGATGGAATCCAGAAAAAGTTGATGAATGGGCAAGAATAAGTTTTCTTGGAAGTGGAAGACAGGTTGGAAGAAGCTGTTTGCTCTTGCAAACTCCTGTTTCAAATATTCTTCTTGATTGTGGAATAGATGTTGCTGCTCAAGGAACAGATAAATTTCCTTATTTTAATGTTCCAGAATTTGATATATCTAGATTAGATGCAGTAATATTAAGTCATGCCCATTTGGATCATTGTTTACCCCCCTCTTCATTGGTTTTAACAGAAAATGGATATAAAAAAATAAAAGATTTAGAGGTTGGAGAGAATGTTATTTCTTTAGATTGGAAAACAGGTAAATATGTTAAATCAAAATGTACAGAAAAAACTAAAACAACAGGTCACAAAGAAATTTTTACAATAAAAACACCTTATTCCAAGATAGAATCTTCCCCAAATCATAAATTTTTTGTATTTGAAGATTTAAAGTTAAAAGAGATAAGAGCAGATGAATTAAAAGAAGGGATGCTTTTGCCCTCCAATCTCTTAAATAAGAGCTCTATCCCTGAAAAAGAAATATCTTTAGATATAAATGTAGAATATGATATTAGAAGGAAAGATAGTGTTGTTTTGCCCTCTTTGCTGAATTCACAATTAGCAGAATTTATAGGATATTTTGCAGGAGACGGGCATAAATCTTCAGATTTTTCTTTAAGAACAACAGATTCATCATTGCAGATATTAAATTATCATAAGGATATTATAAAGAAATTATTTAATCATGAAGGAATCATAAGACATCATTCGGATAAGACAAAAAATGCATTTGTTTTAGAGATAAATAATGTTAAGATAATTAGATTTTTAGAAAAAAACTTTCCAGAAGTTTTTCTTAAAACAAAAGAGGTAAGAGTTCCAGAGAAAATAATAAATTCTTCTTTAAATATTCAAGGTGCTTTTATAAGAGGACTTGCAGATGCAGATGGGACTGTTACGAATGTTGTTAAAATATGTTCTTTTAGTGAGAGAATGCTTGGAGATTTACAACACCTTTTTTCTAATATGGAAATTCCTTCAAATATAAAAAGTGACAATACTATTTGTTTGAATACAAATTTTAGCATAAACCAATTTCATAAAAAAATAGGATTTTCTATTGATTACAAACAAGATAAATTAAACTATTTATCAAAGCAATGTGATTTTAAAAAACAGGATTTAATTCCAATAACTCCGAGGGATTTAAGGAGAATATTAAAGGAGATAGGAATGTTGGGCAGAGTTCATAATAGTCCAAAACTTTCTGAATTGCTTCCTATGTGTTTGCTTGATTTATTTAGAAGAGAAAGGGGATATGCAACAAGAGAGACTGTCATAAAACTTATTAATTTCCTAAATCAAAGACTCGCTATATTAAATGAGAATAAGTTAAACACTAATTTTTATGCTTTAAGGCAATTGTTAAGCATAACCAGAAATGAAATTTCTATGAGTACTGGGCTTAAAGTTCATCAGGTACAGCAAATTGAAGAGAATAAATTGCTTTCTGTTGAATATGTAAATCTTCTTTCCTCTTACATGAAAGAAAAAATTTCATCAATTATTTGTCAAATTGAACAAAATATAAATGTTCTTGGTTATCTTTTGTCTTTAAATGTAATTTGGGAGCCCATTAAGAGATTAAATGTAAGAGAAAATAATTATCCTTATCTTGTAGATATTGAAACAGAGCATAAGAATTTTATTGCAGGAAATGTAATTGTTCATAACTCCGGATTACTCCCCTATCTTTACAAAGTAGGATACAGAGGACCAGTTTATATGACTGCTCCAACAAGAGATATTTCTGCACTTCTTGCATTAGATTTTATAGGTGTTGCATACAAGCAGGCAGCGACTCCTCTTTTTAGTTCAGCAGATATAAAAGAAATGGTAAAGCACAGTATATGCTTAAATTATAATGAAGTAACCGATGTAACACCTGATATAAGAATTACTTTTTACAATGCAGGGCATGTTCTTGGTTCTGCGCAAATTCACATTAATATAGGAAATGGTTTGCACAATTTTGTTTATACAGGAGATATGAAATATGGGAAAACAAGACTTTTGGACCCAGCTGTCAATAAATATACGAGAGTTGAATCAATACAGGTAGAATCAACTTACGGAGGAAAAGATGATATTCTTCCTCCAAGAAAAGATACAGAAAAAAAATTTATAGATATGGTTAAAGAAACAATTGAAAAAGGCGGGAAAGTTTTGCTTCCTGAACTAGGATTAGGGCACGCTCAGGAAACTCTTTTGAGAGTTGAAGAAGCAATAAGATTTGGAGAATTACCTAAAATACCAATGTATATTGATGGAATGATTTGGGATATTAATGCAATACACACAGCTTACCCTGATTTTTTAAGCAATAATATAAGAGCATCAATTTTTCAGGATAAAAATCCATTTGTTTCTGATATCTTTTCAAGAGTCAGTTCACCTCAGGAAAGAAAAAATGTTATAGAGGGAGGCCCTTGCATAGTTATTGCAACTTCTGGTATGTTGGTTGGAGGAGCTTCACTTGAATATTTTAGATATTTTGCAGACAATCCAAATAATCTTTTGATATTAAGCTGTTATCAGGGTCCTGGCTCTCTTGGAAGAAAATTGCAGGATGGAGAAAAATCTGTTACAATGGAAGCAGAGAGAGGAATGCAGGAAGTTAAAGTTAATATGAGAGTAGAATTGCTAAATGGATTATCTCCTCATTCAGGAAGAAATGAACTTATATCTTTTTTTAATAATATGTATCCGAAGCCAAAGCGAATACTTGTAAATCACGGAGAAGTTTCAAAATCTCTTGATTTAGCTTCTTCACTTTACAAGATTAATCATATTGAGACAAGTGTTCCAAGAAATCTTGAAATTGTAAGATTGAGATAATTTTTATTATTAGTAAAGATATTTAATATTATTAATAGCCTTACTTACTTCAATTGAGCAATGTTTATCAAATGATATGTTAACTAAATTGTTTGTAGGATTACACAAATTCTTATAAATCCTAACTTACTGATTGGATTATGGTATCTAAAATAAGAGAATATCTCCAAAGAGCTTCTGATAAATATTCTGCATTTTTTAGAGGCATGGGAAGTCTAAGTATTTTTCCTAATAATAATTATAAACCTTCTTGGATAAAAAATAATTTAACCCCCAATGAACAAGATTATTTAGCAATACAAGGAGATTGGGAGAAAGTTGGAGATGATATGAGAATTTCTATGAATAATTTCAAAAAATCATTATCTAATAAGTTGAAGAATTAATTGAAATAATTTTTAAGTCTAAAAATTATTAATTTCTACGCTTAATTTTTTCTTCTTTCTCTTTAATAATTCACTTTCTGATAGAAAATTATCCGAAGAGATAACCTCTTCTCCAGAGACTTCTTCTAATTCTTTTCTTGCATTTCCAGCAATTTTTCCTCCCTGAACTGCAGCTATTTTATTTTCATGAAATCCGCTCGCATCCTTGCTCTTTGCAATTTTTGTTGTGGATGCTTCCCCTAACATAGTAAAGATTAATTCCAAATCATCCATGTGGTCTCTTAGATTTTCTCTCTTTAAGTTCTTTAATTTTTTATATTCTTCAATTGTCTTCCCAAAGGTTGCCTTGCTTATTTCATTAGTTAAAATTGCAAATTCAATTTCTTCTTTTATTCCTCTATCTTTCCATTCGCCAGTTAATTCTTGTCTTATTGCAATTCCTCTTAATCTTTTCTCTATCCACTCTTTAGAATATCCTTTTTGTTCATACAGATATTTCATTCTCTCCTGAGCTAATTCTGGATTTTCTATTTCCTGTATTCTTTCATAACCAACTCTCGCAAGCCATCTTTTAAACGGCTCTGCTCTTTTTGATGGAATTGATTGAATTATTCTAAAAATTCCTTCCGTGTCTGAACAATCTGTTTCATATTCTTTGCCATCTCCAGACTTTAATTTCAGTTGTACGATTTTATCGTACGACTCAAAGCCCTCTTCTTTTAATTTAATTTTTAAGTCAGACCAATATCTTTTTGGGATACTACTATCTGTTAGAACCCCTATAATATCTACAACAGAAAAAAACCATTTATCATCAACAAGCTTTCTTCTTATGGATTTTCCATTAAAAATAGCTATGTGTGTAGGGTTTTCATCCTTCTCATCCATATAAATTCGAAAGACCTTTTATTTATATAATTGTGTAATCCTTAGAAGATAATTAATATTAAAAAATGTCTTTTTTTAAAGCTTCGCAAGAGACTTATAAACTTAAGTTAACATATTTCAACTATAGTTAATAATTATAAATTTCTCCCGAAAGATGTAAATAATCTGTTAATATATTAACAATATGGTTAAAGAATTAACAAAGCACTCTTATATTAATAAACTATTAATAAATATGATTTTACTATGATAACTAAATTATCTTAATTCAAATATTTTATAAACACATTTTCATATATTACAATATGAAAAAAATTGTTTTATATATGCGATTTCAGTCAAGGTGTTTAGAGAAATCGTCCTTCAGAGCTTCGAGGAAGGAGCGCGAGGAAAACAAGGGAGTGTCCTCGTTATGAAGCACAATTTAAAAATAACTCTTGTCATCTTAGTGATGTTCTTAATAACCCAATTTATTGGATTATATGTAATTAATCATTATTCAAATCAAAACAATCCTCTTCCTTATGGAATGCAAGCCCCAGAGATTACAAGCAATAATGATTTTTACACATCATTTTTTCCATCTATAATTTTTGCATTTATATTTGCAATTGTTCTTCTTATACTTCTTACAAAATTTAATTTAGGTTTTGTGCTTAAGCTCTGGTTTTTTGTAGTTGTTCTAATTGCATTGGGAATATTTGTTACATCATTTTTTCCTAATCAGAAATATATTTCTTATATTGCACTTATTTTCGTGCTTCCCTTGGCTGTTTTAAAAGTCTATAGGAGAAATCTTTTAATTCATAATACAACAGAGCTTGTTATTTACCCTTCAATTGCAGCTGTTTTTGTTCCTTTATTAAATTTTTGGACAATTATAATTCTTTTAATTTTAATTTCTATTTATGATATGTGGGCAGTCTGGCATTCAGGGATAATGCAAAGAATGGCAAAATATCAGATTAATCAACTTAAGATATTCTCAGGATTTTTTGTTCCCTATATATCTAAAAAACTAAGAATGAGACTTAATAAATTGCCAAAATCAAAATTGAAAAATAAGAAGATTAAGGTAAATGTAGCTATTTTAGGAGGAGGAGATGTTGTCTTTCCAATAATCACAGCAGGAGTTATGCTTGTTCAATTTGGATTTATGCATGCGCTCTTTGTTATAATTGGTGCTGCTCTTGGGCTTAGCTATCTTTTATTTTTTGCCGAGAAGAAGAAATTTTATCCTGCAATGCCTTTCATAACTGCAGGGATTTTCTTGGGAATAGTTTCCAGTTTGCTTTTCCTTTAGAATTCTTTTTTAAAGATGCCTCAATCTGTTTTATCTTTTCTTCAGAAGGCATAGGGTAAATATTCTTGCTAAAGATTTCCTCTCTTAAGAGTCTATCAGAAATCATTAAAGAATTAAAATAATTTTGTAATTTTATACATTCTTCAATATACCCCTTGGTTAGAGGTTCAGGAAGGATATTTATTAATGGAAGAATCTTTGGATATTTTGTTTCAATTCTGCATCTATTAAGGTATTTCTCAACATTAGGTGTAGGAATATTTTCCCAAACAACATATGGAAGAAGGAATATATCCTGCCTTGTAACTTCGCTAATCTTTCCAAGATAATAATTGCTTTTCTCCCCAAGATAATTAATTCTTACATCTATATTGTCCTCTTTTAGCCTTTCCAAAAGGTTTTTATTTGGATTCTCTGTATTTATTCCCATAACTTTGTTTTAGTTTCCCCCTTTTTAAATATTCTCCTTTTGTTGTTACTCTATAAACACAACAATACAGAAACATTTATAAATCCCTAGAAGATAGTGAAAATATGGAAAAACCACTTTACTATGCTGTAATGGAAGATATGATTAAGTCTAGAAGGACTCATAGCAGAATAATTAATTCAATAGATAATATAAGGGAAAAACAAAGCGACAATGCATATTCTCCTGTTGAAGCAGGAAGAGAAATTCCTTTTTTGTTATATAAAGAATATAAAAGAGAGATTGAAAATTTAGAGGGACTAAATGAATTTGACGCTGCTTTAGATTTTAATATAATTAATTATAAATTTCCTGATTTTGTGAGGGTATTAAGCAATTAAAATGGAAAATACTGAAAAAATGGAATGTGAAAAAAGATATCAAGATTTTAGAAGAGATAAATATATTTTAGCTTATTTTAATGAAAATCAAGACAGAATGAATACAAGAAATGTTAATTATCTTCAAGATTTTAATGCATTCCTAAAAAAAGATTTCCCAGGATTAAGTGAAAAATTAACTATTCTTTTATCAAAAACTCTTGATGGGAAAGCTGATGTTATTTTAAAGAAAAAAGATGCATTAACACTTAGAGGAAAATTACAATCTTTTGAAGCTTCAAGGGAAGAAAAGAAAAGTCTTGTAGACCAGTGGATAGGAGAATTAATATAAAATGACAATCAAAACAAGATGGTTTGGAAAGAAAGTTAAGGGAGAAGTTCTTAGAAATTTAATTGGTGCCTTGGGAGAAAATCCAGGAAAATTATTACAAATCCCTGCTGAGCCTAAAAATACAATTATAGATACCTATGGAAGGGTTAGATTTATGCCTGTAAAAGAAGGAGTTAATGTAGATTTGTATATTTTTAGAGAAGAAGTTAATGATTCTGAGACTAAATACTTTAATAAAAACATTCAAGGAGAAATAAAATATCAAAATGTTAGTCAAAACCGATTTAATAAATAAAATCAAAGATTACTTTGATTTGAATGTTTACGAGACAAAAGTCTGGCTTGCTTTAATTGGAAAAGGCTCAGCTTCTGCAGGGGAGATTGCAGAGATTTCAGGAGTTCCAAGAAGCAGAACATATGATGTTTTGGAAACTTTGGAGAAAAAAGGATTTGCAATAGTAAAGCTTGGAAAACCTGTTAAATACTTGGGAGTTAAACCAAAGATGATTCTTGAAAAATTGAGAAATAATGTTAAGACAGAGGCAGATGAGAGAATTTTAAGTCTTTCAAATATAAGAGAAACTGAAGAGTTTGCCCAGCTTGAAGAAATTTACAAGGGTGGAATAGAGCCAATAAAAAGAGAGGATATATCCGCTGCAATAAAAGGAAAGTCAAACATTTCAAATTATCTGAGAGAAATAATAAGAGAAGCGAAAAAAGAAGTATTAATATGCACAAATGTAAGAGACATTCTTTCAAAAGTAAAACTTTTTCAGCAAACTTTTGATGTTTTGAAAAAAGCAAATATAAAGATAAGATTATGCCTTTCAGGAGAAGATGTTTTAATAAAAAAGGCTGAAACAGAATTCGGAATTAAGATAAAGAAAATAAATATAGATGCAAAATTCTTCATAATTGACAGAAGTGAGGTTTTATTTTATTTGTCAAATACAGAAAGCAAGGAAGAATCAGCTATATGGTTAAATTCTAATTTCTTTTCAGAATATTTTGCTTCTTTGTTTGAATTGGCTATGGGGGAGAAGAAATAAAATGGGGAATATTGAAACCATAATTTTAGAATATGTTATCAAGTCATTAAATTCATTAGAGGGTAGCAATTGTAAAGATGCTGATATATATGCTCGTAATGAAGATGATGCAAATGAGTTAAAGAGTTATCTTACTAATTATAATGTTGAGATAAAAGAGTCTCTTGTATCTACTGGATATTTTTTAAAGGTATCAAAAAAGGAGAAAAAATAAAATGACAGAACAAGAAAATAAATACAAAAAAGTCCCAGTTAAAACTTTTAATCTTGGTGATAAAGGTTATTTAACAATATGTCCTACAATCAAGGGATATCATCTTTGGGGAGAAATTGGAGAAAAGCACGTAGATGTGCAAGGAAAAAATTTAAGTGAAGTCTATCAAGAAGTTACTAATCAGCTTGATAATGCAAATAGAGATTATCTTAAAAATGCAATTACATGTGAAGAAGTTTCTCTTAGAATAAAAGAAAATATAAAGATCAATGAAAATCCACTCGAGAAATTAGCAAAAGATTTGAAAGGAAAAATAACAAAAAGAAAAGAAGATGGCACAATTGAAGAGATTAAGTATGGAGAATTAAAATGAAACACTGGAAAAAATCAGACATAGGAAAGAGAATAATCTATAGAGATTTGTTATTTGGGGGAAAATTAGTAGATGAAGAAGTCATAATTTATGATGTTAATCCAGATGTTCCCAACACAATAAGATTTGCTGAATATCCGATTATATTTAAACCAGGAATTGACGTTATTCAACCTCCCATTTCCTTAGAATCTAAAATTGGTCTTGCTTATGCAGTTAAAAGCCAGGAAAAAAAGAACAAAGAATATCTCGAGAAGGCAGGAGACTGGTGTTTTGTTGATAGAGTTTCAAATGATGAGAAGATGGGAATATTAGAATATCTTGCTAAAGCTCCTAAAAAACCTTTAGATATAATTTAAATTATCAATATACATTTCTTTTATTATCTTGGCATTTTTTATCTTCCATTTTTCTAAAAATTCTCTTAAGCTGAAATTAATTTTTTCTTTAGAATATAATCTTCCTTTTTGCTCATAAACATTCATATGCTGTCTTTTAAAATTTATGCAATGTTCTCTGTCATCTATAAATGGCCCCGAATATATAATTTCTTTTTTTCTTTCAGCAACAAAAAAGTATCTTGCAGATTTTTTTCCATTGTAGTTGAATCCTTTGTTTTTTTCAGTGAAAAATAAGCTGATTTCTTTTCCAAGATAATTGTAGAACTTAAGAAGCTTGCTTCCTGCAATATCTCCTTCTGGTTTGTCTGTTCTTGCTTCAATTAATATAAATTCCTTTTCTTTTTTGAGAGCACCTTCTTTTATTTTTTCTATATTTATCTTTTTCACTTC
>JBBTAN010000117.1:0-2269 GCA_038044205.1 Nanobdellota archaeon | reverse complement strand
ATTTTAATAGAGCTTAAAGGCGAGGATAAACATAATTTATTTGTCGGACAATAATTTTTAAAAACAGATAAGTTTATAAATAAGTTTAACTTAGCTGAAGTAAGGTTAAATAAGATGGTACAAGCGTTATTAGAATTGGATGAAAACACAAATAGAGTTTTAAATATTGTAAAGGCTAAATATGATTTAAAAGACAAGAGCGAGGCTGTTAAGGTTATAGTTAAGGAGTATATAAAGATGAAAGATGAACCAGAATTAAAGCCCGAATTTATAGAAAAGATGAGGGAAATCGAAAAACAAAAAAGTATCAGGGTAAAAGATTTTGCCAAGAGATATGGGTTGAAATAGGATGTATGAATTAGATGTAAAAGAAGGGGCTGACACTATATTTATAAAATTATCAAAGAAAAACCCCAGACAACTCGAGATAATATCCAAAAAGATTCAAGAAATAAGAGAATATCCTTATCATTCTTATAAATTTTTAAGAAAACCGTTACAAAATTTTAATCGGGTGCATATAGATAAGAGTTTTGTTTTAATATTTAAAATAAAACATGATGAAAAAATCGTAGAGATTTATTACTATGACCATCATGATAATGTTTACAAATGGAGACCAAAAATTCAAAATTAAAGCAATTTTATAGATATAATTTATTTGTCGGACAATAATAAAAAGATTTAAAGTTAAAATGTTTGACTTAAGTTTTTTAAATTTTAGTAACATAAAATTTAATGGCTTTTGAATAACCTATTCTGTATATTTTTGATTCTCGGAACTTTATTACCCCCCTCTTTTCTAATCTTTTTAACCATCTTCTAATGCGTCTATTTCTTTTCGTAATTCTAGAATAAACTTCAATATTTTTTTCGCCCCTATCAAACCTCCAATTAAGTTCATTATAGAATTCTTGTTGTGTATCTTGATCATTAGCGTAATAAGCCGTTGGATAACCAGACCCAATTATATCATACCAATAAATTAAAAAATTTCTTTTTATCTCCCCGTTAGTATTATAACTTTCACAAATTTTTCTTAAGTGAGGAATGATTCTTTTTTCTAATATACCTGATCTAAAGAAGTTATATATCATATGCCCAACTTTCTTATAAATCTTTAATTTATCATAATAAGTGTGTATTAGTTTTTTATCTTCTAATTTATCCTCAAGTTTGATAATTGTACTAGCGATTAATAAACAACCCAAATCAGCATTACCCCGATATTCTTCCAAAAAAGGTTTTAATATTTTTATAATTTCTTCATGTTTTTGTCCTATGGACAAGTAAGGTAGCTGAAGAGCACTTATATCGGATCTAGTAAAAACTTTTTTGTCTATATCTAAATATTCTATATTCTTTTCTTTCTCAATAGGTAGCCTTTCTAATTTTGTCCCATCGGGCAACGTAAACTCTACAGAATTATTTTTTTTCTCAACTTTAATCTTTTCATTTTCGAAATTCATAAACCCATTTTCTACTTTATAAGTCTTCTCCCCCAAAACTAATTTATCAATTTTAAATTCTATGTTTATGGGTTTAATTTTACTTAATATTTCTAAGAATTTCTCATAAAAAGTCATTTTATAACTTATTTTTAGCAACCCAACCAGATAAGCATAAAGGATTATCACAAAAAATTTTACGAGAACCAGAAGCCACAGAACCGATTTTATCAACCTCTAATTTTCTCTTACATACTTCACAACATTTAATTTCTCCATCTTCATCTATTACATAAGCCTTTCCTTTTTCTATTTTTGTTTTTATATCAAACTCTGAGATAATTCTAGATGTTTCATCTTTATTAAATAAAATTAATTCGGTTGCTTTCATTTTAACCCCCCCCATTAATAAAAAGGGAGATTATATAAAGTTTACTTTTAAAAAGTGATAAGAATACTAGAATTTCTTTACAACCTCTCTTTTTAATCAAAATATCACCTTTTAATTATAATAAAATTAATAGGTATATAAAAGTTTCGTCTTTTATTAAATATACAACAATTTGTAAAATTTCTCCTTAATCAATCAAGGTTTATCTTCCAATTTCAACCTTGGTTATTCGTTGGTCAATAAAAAGATTTATAAACCATTTCTCAAGTTTTAACTAAAAATGGAAAATGTAAAAGGCATCATTAGAATAGCTAGTTTTGATATATTTGGAAATAAAACAATTTACAATGGTTTAAGAAAAATTAAGGGCGTAAGTTTTATGTTCTGTAATGCAATTTGCAATCATCTTAATTTCGATAAAAATAGAAAA
>JBBTAN010000116.1:0-2306 GCA_038044205.1 Nanobdellota archaeon | reverse complement strand
GGGATGAAAGTTTTGGATTATGTTATTGTGGGAGGGGAGGAGTGGTGGAGTTGGATGGAAGATAATAAGATTTAATCTTCATATAAAAGATTTTTTAGGGTTGGAAATTTATAATTATCTTTAGGATAATCTATTTCAAATTGGTCCTTTACAAATTTATATGTATTCGGATTAAAATGATCATCACAGGATATGAATAAGAATATATCTCTTTTTTCCTGAGCCTGAATTGCTGAAGCAAGAACTTTGCAGTCGGCATAATCATCAACAAAATTATTAAGCACTTTTACTAATTCTTGTTTTATCTCATTAATCTTAATTATTCTCTCATCTACCAGAACCTTAAGAAATTGGTCAATCCTTATTTCAAAGTTAATCTGCTCTTCAGAAAGATTTCTCTTTGCATCAATAATATTTTTGTCTTTTAGTTTCTCATATAATTTTTTTAAATAAGCCTTATCAGATGCTCTAAGTTCATTATAGTTTTTTGTTTTTTCAATTTCATATGATGGATTTTTTATTTTATTTAATGCTTCCTGAAAGATAATTCTCCTCTTTTTGATTCTGTTTTTTATTTCATCTTCAACATAATATGCAAGCAGGAATTTACCTTCTTTTGATAAAATATAATTAAAGCATTTGAGTGAAAATTCATCTTTTGAGCTCTTGTCAAAACTCCCATATTTTATTATTACTGAAGTATCAAAAAAACTGTTCATTTTTATCTTCCATCCCATCCAGACATTATTTCTCTTATTCCTAAAGCTTCTTTAGATAACTCTAAATTTAAGTCCATGGATAATTCACTTAAGTAAATAGACTCTAAATTGGATATATTCTCTTCAGCACAATATCTTTTTGTTTCTATAGCTGAACCTAGATTAAACTGCAACAGGTCATCTTTATTGTATTGGGGTATCTTTGAAAGTGATTCTAAAAATAAAAAACTAGATATAAATTTCCATAACACATCTAGAGAGAGAAGAATATCTAATTTGTGTTCTTTAAATTTATTTATTTTCTCCAGTTTATTTACAACCAAATAGAACCTATCTGTTAAATCAAAAATTTCTGGATAATTTGAGATTGGGCAGGCAAGATAAAATTCAGTTAAAAGGTTTATTATCTCCTTTTCATCTTTCATTGAATCTATTTTATTTAATAAATTGTTTTTAAGCAAATAATACTGATTATTGTGTTCTAGATAATGGTTATTTTCCCTCTCTCTTACTTTCATTCCATTATTAATTTTAACTATGGTTGATATTAACTTTTTTATTTCTTCTGCATTTGGAGGGATATCGGTTGTCTGAAATTCTTTTGTTGGATCAGGAATCATCAAGGGAATTTGCCCATATATATACCAGGCAGTAGGGAGATTTAATTTAAGTTTATTTATTACATCTACTGAATCTTTAGCTAAATCTGTTTTTCTTGGCAATTTATTGTTTTTTCTATATTCCTGAATTATTGCATTAAATAAAAATTTAAATAAATTCTCTTGTTTTTGAGTTATAGGAATATTGTAATAAGTCTCTGTAATTTTTTGATAATAACTAATTTTATCGGTTGCTATTATCTCTTTTATTTTTTTTTCTTCAATAAGCTCATCAACATAATTTTTAACAGTGCTCCAATTAGAGTTTATTTCCTTGCTTATCTCTTGAGCATTTAAGGGTTTGCTGTTAAGCGCTTCAAGTATCTTTTCTTTAATCTTTTCAGGGGTTTTTCTTTCTTTGTCTCGTTCATTTGCATCTGCCATTAGAACTCACACCCCTTTTTCATAATATTAATTAAAAAATATAGTATATAAGCATTTCTATAGTTAATATAGACACGATTATATAGTTAATATAGGATAACAATACTTATAAGGAAGATGTTTGTGAAAATATTCTTTGCAGGATTGATTAATTCTAATAGATTAATTGATGCCGGAAAAACAATTGACATAAATGTGCTTGATCATGTGATTGTGGGGAGGAAAGAGTGGGGGAGTTGGTTGGAGGATAAAAAAGTTAATCTTTTATAGTTCTAAAGGATGATAAGAGGATGGATATTAAAGAAAAAGTCTTAAAAGAAATGCGAAATCCCAAGATATATACAGATGAAGTTTTATCTTATGTTGAATCACGTATCCCATATGTCTTTGGGGTGGTTTGTGAGAAAAACATGTCTATTAATGAATGGCAACCTGATGAAACCTTTGGTAATCAAGTTGGACAAAAAACAGTTTTAATTACAGTTAGAATGTTTGATTTATGGGAGACGGCAGTTATTGATACGCTTGCTAAGTACCTTAAGAA
>JBBTAN010000115.1:0-3526 GCA_038044205.1 Nanobdellota archaeon | reverse complement strand
AATAATAGAATTGTCTTTAAACCAAGAGAAAGAATATTAAAATTCCTGATAGAAGATAAAACTCCCAAGTCAATATTAAGCTTATCTGGTTCAGTTGTTATAGATTACAAGAATACATATAATTATTTAAAAGATTTTACAGCAAGTGGGGCAATTATTCAAAATCAATTAGGAAATACTAATCTTGTGGAAATTAATTTTTCTCCTAATCCCGAGATATACTCTGTTGAAAAAAAGAGAACAGAAGAATTTTTATACAAAAATCCTAAATTAAAGATTGTAAAGAATTATATAGAAGAATTAAATTATCCCTTTCTTGTTGCACTAATATTTGGTTCTTATGTAAAAGATAAAAAAACGGAAAGTTCAGATGTAGATATCTGCATAATCTTGGATGATAAAAATAAATCTAAAGAATTACAAGAAAAATTTAACCTATTATCTTTAAAATTGGAAATTCATGAATTCACAACAAACGAATTTATATCCATGATAGAGAAAGCACAAAATAACTTGGGTCACGAAATAATTAAAAATAATGTTCTTTTATATGGCATAGAAAATTATTATAACTTAATTTCAAAATGGATGAAAAAAGAATAAAACAGGCAGAAAATAATTTTAAAAATTATCTTCAAGAAGGAAAGATAAAGAAAGTTTCCTCTCCAATTCAATTAATTTACGACACTTATTTGAGGAATGCCAGAGAAAGTTTAAAAGTAGCTAATCAATTATTTCAAAGTAAGACTTCTTATTTGTGGGTTATTGTAACAAGTTATTATTCCATGTTCTATATTGTTTGTGCATATCTTTACAAATTGGGCTATAAACCGGGAGAAGAGCTAGTTCATCAGGTGGTAAATGAATCATTAATTATTCAAGGAAGAAGCAAAATAAAGAATTATCTTTTAGAAAATTATGCTGAAGAAAAAGAAAAAGCACTAATAATTGTTGATAATTATTTGGATAATTATGAAAGAGAAAAAGCTAAAAGATCGAGCCTTCAATATCAGACAACGGAAAGTATAAAAGAATCTAAGGCAAAGACTTCTTTAGATAGAGCGAAAGAATTTTTAACATTAATGGAAGAAATATTAGCAAAGTAGGATAAAGAAGTAATTATCTTAGTAAAATCCTATTGTTTATTATAGCAGATTCAATATTGAGCAACGGGAAGATTAAATTATCTTGGTAAAATCACAACCTTGTTCTACTTAATAAAATAATATTAAGAATATAATAAAAATACTGTTCAGGATAACTAAATCTCCTCCCTTCCTCTCCCTTCATCCCCCACATAATCCCCCTCCTGAATCTTTACAATACGCACGCCCTGAACTAAAAGAAAAGAGAACGAAATCATTCAAACCAAAACATATATAAATATGTAAGTACGTGTAAGTACATATAAATAGTTGTAATTATTAGATGAAATGGGAAAAGACAGAAAACATATGAAGAAGATTAGAAAGAAAAGAATAGGATCTGTTGAAAAGCAAATAGAGGAGCATGAAGATAAAATTGAACATGCAGAAGTCAGAAAAGATACAACAAGAGATTATTGGAAGAAAGAGATAAATGAGAAATTTTTAAAGCAGAAAAAAGAAGATGAGGAATATTTAGAGGAAAATTAGGCTAATTTATGATTTAAAATGGAAATTCAGATAAAAAAAGCAATTAAAGCAGGAAATTCTTCAGCAGTCATACTACCAAGAGCTTGGTTGAACAAAGAAGTTAGAATAGAACTCGTAAGAAAAACCCCGGATGTGATTCTAATGGATGTTATCGAAATACTAAAGAAGCATATTTCCCTGAAAGAGGTAATTGGAATTTATTTGGCTGGAAGTTATGCAAGAGGAGAGGAAGATGAGAATAGTGATATAGACATATTAATTATTACAGATAATATTGATAGGGAAATGATTCAGGAAGGAGCTTACAATTTATTGATTGTTTCTTATCAGTTAATTAATCAAAAATTAGAGCAGGATTTATTCCCTATAGGACAAATGTTAAAAGAAGCAAAACCTCTTATAAATTCAGATTATATAAAAGATTTAGAAATAAAAGTTACTAAGAAAAATGTAAAATGGTATTTGGACAGCACTGAAGAAAAATTGAATTTAATAAAAAAATATATTGATGATGCAAAAAACGAAAAGAAAAAATATATTTCAGATGCAATTGCATATAGTCTTGTTTTAAGAATAAGAACTCTTGAAATAATAAAGAAATTAATCCAGAATAAGAGTTATTCAAAGAAGGAGTTTTTGAGATTGATAAAAAAAATAAGCGGTTCTTTAGTTGTTTATGAAAGATATTTGGCTGTTAAAAATAATCTAAAAGAAAAAAGCGAGTTAAAAATAGATGAAGCTGAAAAACTATATAATTATTTAAAGAAAGATTTAGAAAAAGTTAATGAGATGATTTTGAAAGTTTCAGATAAGAAGAAATAAGCTATCAATATAATTCTAAACAGGACATTATTAATTAAATGTTAATAGTTGTTAACTATTTTGTTTTGTAAACCTTACCATTTGGGCAGGAAGATATTGTAGATAGGAGAAGTAATTATCAAGTAAAATCATATAGTTATCGTGGTAAAATCACAACCTTGTTCTATTATTAATTAATCTTGTAGATATATAACCTCAATTAAAAAACTGTTACAGATAATTAAATTTTCTCTTATATTTCTTCCACAACCCTAATCAAATCAGTTACATAATCCCCCTCTTGAAGTTTTACTATACGGACTCCCTGTGCTGCTCTTCCCATTACTCTAATGTGGTCTAAAGAGGTTCTGATTACTATGCCCTTTGCTGTTGTTACAATTACACTATCCTTATCATTCACTGAAATTGTTGTAACAACATCCCCTGTCTTTTCTGTTATTTTTAAGTTGATAACACCTTTACCGGCCCTCGAGGTTTTTCTATAATCCTCAACTGCTGTTCTCTTTCCATAGCCTTTTTCTGTTATAGTTAGTATAGCAACTGTGTCAAGAATTTCAAGACTTACTACTTCGTCTCCCTTTTCCATCTTTATTCCTGTAACACCATAACTTGATCTTCCCATTTGACGAATGTCATTTGAATTGAATCTTATTGCTTTTCCTTTCTTTGTAGCTAGCAGGACTTCCTGTCCTTTTTTTACAACCTCTACCCCAATCAAGAAATCTGAATTGTCATTTGGAAGATTTAATGCTTTTATTCCTGAAGCTCTTGGATTTGAAAAATTGTTTAATGAGGTCTTCTTTACAATTCCATTCTTTGTTGCCATGAATAAATCATCTTCAAAATTCTTAACTGAAATTACATTTGTTATTTTTTCTTCTTTTAATCCTAACATATTAATTAGTGCTTTTCCTTTGCTGTACTTTTCAGCTACAGGTATTTCATAAGTCTTAAGCCAAAGCACACGTCCTCTGCTTGTGAAGAACATTAAATAATCGTGAGTTGAACAGGTTATTAACTGATTTACAAAATCTCCTGTTGCTAAATTGCTTCCAATAACTCCTTTTCCA
>JBBTAN010000114.1:0-3595 GCA_038044205.1 Nanobdellota archaeon | reverse complement strand
ACTGCACCCATCAAAAATACTAATGCAAAGATGCCTGCAAACAAAATGTTTAATCTCTTTGTTTTCATGTGTAACCCTTTCAGAGTTACTATGGTTTATAAATATTTATATTTGCCTGAATATATCTTATTTCTTAAAAATTTTTATTACATTTAATAAAAAATATCCAATACCCCTCGATATTCTCAAATTCAAAAAGTTTATATATTTTACAAACCATCCCTTTTAATAAAATGGTGATTAAATCTCAGGAAAATTTTACTGGGGCATGGGTCTTCCTTACAGGAGTTATTTTGGCTGTAATTATAGGAATTGGAACCAATTATTTTATTCCTATTGATAAAATAGTCCAGTATAGCTCACCAATTTATGCTATATTGGTTATTCTTGGTTTAATAGTTGGAATGAAAATAAATGTTTCTGGAAAAGATTCCCAAACATTTTTGATTTCAAGTGCTGTTTTGGTTATAGTCAGCAAATTTGGAATGGAAAGTGTTACTGGTTCGCTTATAGGAATAGGGGTGGGAGCCCTGGTTTCATCTGTTTTTGGTGCTTTGCTTGTGCTTTTTGTCCCTGCAACAATAGTAGTTGCATTAAAAAGTGTTTTTGCAATTACGAATGTTTGAATTAAAGAAGTTGCTATATATAATAGGAGAATTGAATTAACTGGACAGAGAGAAGTAATTATCTGCAATAAGTAGATTTTATATTGGTATATTATAATGGGTAAAAGTAATAAGATTATAATAAATTGCTGTTGAGATTAATATATTATATGGATTATTTATTTTACTTGCTATATATAAGGGGCAGAGATTAATGAAGAAGTTTATGATAATTATAAAAAACTGTTATAGCTAATTATTGTAATACACTTGGGGGCAATGATAAGCTTATTATGATTATAAAAATACTGTTACAGCTAATTATTATAATATCCTGACTAATCTTTCCTTCTGAACCCCTATAACTTATTAATAGACATGTCCTAGATAGCTAATAGAATTTTATTCTTTTGTAAATAACTTTTTCTTATAAAAGAAAACAATCAGTAATCGTCAAACTTGTCTTTTGGTTCTGGTTTTGGCTTATCAAATTTTTGTACCTTTGCGAAAGAAGGTGTTGCAATAACGAGATTCTCGCCAAATCCAGCAATTGTTCCCTCAAGAGCGTCTGTAGTTTTTTTAAGTTTTGAGACAGCTCTCTTTAATTCAATAGGGTCCTTTTGCCTTAAAACTCTTATATCAACGATAGTGATTGTATAACCCTCTCTCAAAGCATTAAGAACCTCATTAATGTCCTCATATTGCTTTAAAGTGAAAAGTTTAACCATCACCTTATGATCTTTCTCTTCCTTGGCTAAATCGATTTCGATATATTCATCTCCGTCCTTTCCACCAGAAATTGAAAAAGCTTTTTTTAATCTTTCAAACACCATAATAAATTTATAATTGAGACATTTATAAAGATTTCGGATTTTTTTTGTATATTTTAAAGTTATGCTTTCAAACCATTATCCCTTATTTTTTCGATGCGATTTGCAAGAGAAGCTTCCTGTTTTTCAAGATTTTTCATTTTTAATTCAAAAATCTTTATTTTATTTAATATTTCTTCCTGCATTTTTGATTTTTCAGATTTAATCATAAGCTGCCCTATTATCTTAAAAACTTCATCCTTGGAATTTCCCAATTCTTTCAAAGCATCCTTGGATTCAGACAATTCCATCTGAAAAGCCTGCTTTTGAAAAAGTATATTCTGCATACCTTGCTCTAAAAATTGTATTTCCTGAATATCTTTATCTTCCATTTTATTTTAATGAAATGTCTGAAAAATTTATTTTTTCCTTCATAAGTTACTCTGCTCGTGACCTTGCACGAGCTATTGATTTATTTTATTTTGTCTCTACCACAAAGTCACTCTGCTCATAATCTCGCTCGGACTTTTTAATTTTGACTTCGTGATAACTTCTCGCGAAATCACTCGGCTTTGACTATTTTTACTTTTGTCCTTGGCTTGAAAAAGATTTTGCTTCCGCAAAAAGGGCAGAGAAATCTCTTTTCAAGGTTTTTGTCTGTAACTTTTTTTCCGCATTTGAAACACTTGTAAGTTGCCATTTTATTTTATTAAAGACTATAACTGTCCCCTGCAAATTTCTTATTGCACTTTGAACATTTCCAAATTCCATTCGATAATCTCTTTACACCAAATCTCTTGCAGAAAGGGCATTTTTGTTTTATTCTTTGTTTAGATTCAACCTGAACAAGTTTATTCCTGACTCTTTTGCCATATCTTGCTCCGAATCTTCCTGCTGATTTTGTTTTTTTTGATTTTGTTGTCATTTTATATAATAATTACAATAGTAAGTTACAAAATAGGTTTTTAAATTATTCGGGGGGCTTATAGTGCTGAAATTCGGACATCTTTCATGTTGTAATTAATAAAGAATGGCAAGAGGTTAAATAATTGCAACAGTATAATAATAAGATGAAAAATAAATATCAAAGATTATCTAAAGATGAAAAAGAGAGGATTAGAAAAATGACCTTAGATGGAAAAAGTTTAAACCAAATAGTTAATTTAACAGGGTTAGGCAAAACCACAATTTATTATAATGTTAAAGATTTAAAATCTCGTCAATGGAGAAAATTAATTGTTAATTTATCTGAAGAAAAAATAGGAGAATTAATGGGTGCATTTGCAGGAGATGGTTCTTATTATCATCCAAAAAAAGGAGGAAGTCACAAAATAAGATTTAGTTTATCCATTTCTAGAGATATGAAATATGCAGAATATCTTATAGATTTATTAAAAAAATTAAATCTAAATCCATTTTTATTTAAGAAAGAAAAAGAAAATGCTCTTGATGTTACTGTGAACTCTAAAGAATTTATAGAGTTTATATATAATTTTTTATGCTGGGAAGGTAAAAGAACATATTCAATAAAATTAAAAGAAGATTTAGATAAATATAGTGAAGATTTTCTTAAGGGATTTGTTAGAGGATTAATGGATACAGATGGATATGTTAAAGTAAGCAATGTTTCCTTTGGTGTGGTCTCAGAGGGGTTAATAAAAAATCTTGCACAAATTCTTGATAAATTTAATTTAAAATATAAATTATCAACAAAAATAAGAGAACCATTGAGAAGGAATCTGTTTTTAATAAGAATATATAGAAATAGCTTGGATAAATATTATACTCTAATTGGATTTTCTAATTTATATAAACTTGAAGCTCTCAAAAAAATAATAAAAATAAATGGGGATATGCGGATTTGAACCGCAGTCACGAAGTAATCTGAAAGTTTTCCTGAATCAACTTATTTCAAGGATTACATTTCCCAAACCTCGGATACTAACCAGGCTATACTATATCCCCATACAAAAAAATAGCTAATTTTGATTTATAAAGTATTTGATTATCTTTATTTTTTCTTGGATGGCTCTTTAGCTTTTTCTGCTTTTGGGGCAACCATTGCTGTTGTGACTGCAGTCGCTGCAGGAATTGTTCCCGTTGCTGCTGCAGGAGCTGCTGCTGTAGCAGCCTGCTCAGCTGCTTCTTTAGCTGCCTGTTCCTGCTTTAATATTAATTCTT
>JBBTAN010000113.1:0-1227 GCA_038044205.1 Nanobdellota archaeon | reverse complement strand
ATTCTTTCTTTTGCTTTTTGCACCAATTTTAATTTATTTGATTCTTCTCTTATTCTTGCAAATTCTTCAATTTCTGGATAAAATTCAGGATGGAAACTTAGTATATCTTTAACTGTTATTATTCCTACAATTTCATTATTATCAACAACAGGCAATCTTTCGAATTTTGAATCTTTCATTTTTTTAAGAGCTTCGTCGAGTGTTGCAGAGGGTTTTATTACTGCTATCTTTTTTGGAGAAATATCTTTTGCTTCTATTTTTGAGAGTTCATCTTTTGATTGTTTTATTAATGCCCAGAGAATATCATGTGTTGATATTATGCCAACTAATTTCTTTTTATCAACAAGAAGAAGGCTTCCTGTTTTTTTCTGAACCATCTTCTTTGCGCATTCGAGAAGATTTGCATTAGGTTCAATTACCATGGGTTCCCGCGTCATAACATCTGAAACGAGGATTCTGTTCATAATCTTACACACTTCAGGCACTTATAAACATTTTTTACTACTCGAGAAATATAAGTCTTCTTTAAAATATTTAATATGGATTTTAAGCACAACAATGCTTAAATAAAAGATTTGGGGGTAATTTAAATGCCAAAGATTAATTATAAAACTAAAATGCCTCTTTCCGATGAAGATTACCCTAAAGTAATAAGTTTTTTTGCAACAAGATATGTCAAATCAGAAATTGATTGGGGTGGTTTATCTTACAGAGGAACAATTTATTATTTGGATGAATCTAAGATGAAAGCTGTGAGAATTTCCCCCAAAAGATTTTTTGGATTAAGAAGAAGAAAAATGGAATTAAGTGATAAAGTTGAACAGGATATTATTGACGAGATTAAGAAAATAATTAATACAAAAAAGATGGAGAAATAAGTTTATGGTAAAGAGAGAATATAAGACTAAAATTGAATTGAAAGGTGAACAGGCTTATGATGAAGTAAGCCATTTCTTGAATGAAATTTCTTTTGGGATGTGCTATATGAAAGATGGTGTAAAATATTCACTTGATATTAAAAATAAAGAAGCAATTGCAAAATTGAATCAAAAAAAGAATACAATAGAATTAACAGATAAAGTTGAGGATTGGATTGTTGAGAGCATAAACCATATAAATAAAATTGAAAATGCGGGGAAGGAGAGAATATAAGATGATTCCCACATTATATGAGATAGTCAAGGAAGAGAAAGGTATTCTTGTTCCATATTATGGATTTAGAAATTG
>JBBTAN010000112.1:0-1021 GCA_038044205.1 Nanobdellota archaeon | reverse complement strand
CTGATTTCGTAAATCTAACGAATGTAAAAGGACTATATGATAAAAATCCGGAATTAAAAGGTGCAAAATTTATTCCAAAAATATCCATAAATGAATTTAATAAAATAGTTATGGCAATTCCAGAAAAACCAGGCATGCATGCTCCCGTAGACCATACTGCTATGAGAATCATCCGAGAAAAAAACATAAAAACCTACATAATCGGCAAAGATGCCAAGCAACTCAATAATTTATTGAATAACAGAAAATTTATTGGGACAACCATAGGCTAAAATGTATGATGTAATAAGAACCTTTGGCGCAGATTATATTTTATTTGATATAATCTTTCTTATAATATTTTTATTCTTATTAATAAAATTTAATAAAAAAATATCCATATTCGCTTTTTTTATTGGGGGACTAGGAATTAATCTATTAGTTGATTGGGGGATTTGGTTGCATACTGGAATAAGAGAAATAGCTTTGCCACTTAATTGGGATGTTTTCTTATTTTTCCTATGGTTTTCTCTTTCTTATGGTGTAGAATACGCCTATATTTTCATTATGTTTCAAAAAAAATCAGATAAATTGGGCTGGACTGCATTAGTCTTTGGCGGGTGGCTAGCAATAGCCTTCTTATCTCAATTTATTTCTATAAACGACTCTTCGATAATGACTCTGAGGCATATGTCTTCTCTAAGATTTATTGAAATAGGGATCTTGATTATAGGATATGGTTTATTATTCTTACTAAAATATGACTGGAAGAAAATAAGCTATCTATTCTTAATAGGTTTTTTAATCCATTTTATGATGGAGTTTTCTCTGCTTATCAGCGGAATCAGACCAGGTTCATTATTAATACTAATAGAAAATTCATTGATAGAGTTCAATATGGGAATTCCTTTCTTCTATATGTTCTATGACAAGTATTTAAAAAGAAAATTTGAGTAACATTAATATGCACATCATAAACACAACAAATCTAAATGAAGCAAGAAAGCAAATTCAGAAATTAAAAAAACAAAAACAGCCAGTC
>JBBTAN010000111.1:0-2321 GCA_038044205.1 Nanobdellota archaeon | reverse complement strand
TCGGGATACGAGGACAGGCTTGTTGGATTTTATGATTCAACAATTAAGGATCTCAATCCCAGTTCTTATTTTAAGAATAATCTATATGGCACCTTGAAATTAAATAGCGAGTTTAAGGGATTTAGTATTTATGGGATTAATAAAATCTCTTTTTTCCCTTACAATATTGTTAATTATAATCTGGAATTAAATGAATATCAACTTGGTGCAAGATACACCTATAAGTGTTTTTTTATTGGGTACGATCATTTGCGCTCATATTCCATAGATGCAAAATATTTTAGTGAAGCTTATGATCGATTTTTCTTAGGAACAGAATTTTCTAATATCCCTCTTTCTTGTAAGAATTTTAATGTTAATGGAGGGATGGATTTAGGTTATGAAGATAGATATTTTAAATTTTATGATATTCCTCAAATGGATCCATATAATATTACCAGATCTAGATATACTTTTTATAGTGTATTTAGATTAAGCGGGAATATTAGAAAATTTAGTATTTATGCGTCAAATAAAACTTATTTTTCACCCGATAATCTCTTTAATTATAATCCCTTATTAATAGAATACATTCTTGGGGTAAAATTTGAAGGAGATAGATTCAGTTTTGGTTGGGAGAATATGTGTACTCATGCAATAGAGGAAAACTACTTCAGAGACGGATATGATAGAGTTTTTTTGAAAATAAAACTTTTTGACAAAAAACAAACAAATTCTCAATAATTTCTAAATCTTTAATAATTAAAAAAATGAAAAATATATTATTCTTTTTAACATTCTCTTGTTTAAGCTTGATCTCTTATGGGCAAATCAAACTAAATAGCAATCTTGAGACAGGATATGAGAGCAGAGAATTAGGATTTTATGATCCTGAATATATTGATTATCATTTTTCCCCAGAATTCAAGAATAACATGTATACAAATCTGGAATTAAACAGTGAGTTTAAAGGGATTATAATTTACACAAACAATAAAACTTACTTTATTCCAAGGAATTTTTTTAAGTACGAACCCGTGTTAGCAGAATATAAAATTGGGGCAAAATATAATTATAAGCATTTTACATTTGGGTATGAGCATATGTGCTCTCACTCATTGGAGAGAAAATACTTTACCGAAGGGTATGATAGATTTTTTGTAAATTTCAAATTTCTTAACAAAGAACAAATAGAAGATAAACTTTCATATAAAATAAAATTTAATGGAAGTTTTGAGACAGGATATGAGGATAAAAAGCTTGGATTTAATAATCCAGAATATGTTGATCACTATTTTGTTGCTGAGTTCAAAAATAATCTTTATGGGATTTTAGAGTTAACTAGTGAATTCAAGGGATTTAGTGTTTATATAAATAATAAAACTTACTTTTTCCCAGAGAATTTACTGAACTATAACCCTATGTTAACAGAATATAAAATCGGGACAAAATATGATTATAAGCGTTTTACCCTTGGCTATGAACATATGTCTTCACATTCCTTAGATAGAGATTATTTTACAGAAGCATATGACAGGTTTTTTATTAACATAAAATTCTTTGACAAAAAACAAACAAATTCTCAATAATTTCTAAATCTTTAATACTTAAAATTATGGAAACAATTATTGGTTACATTTCTGGAGTTTTAGTTTTTCTAAGTGGATTAATATATATCATAAGGATTTATCAAAAAAAGATAACTCCTAATTTAGTCACTTGGGGAATATGGGCTATCATGGGCTTAGCAATTCTTTTATCCTATAAATCTTCTGGAGCAAAAGAAAGCGTATGGCCAGCAATAAGTGGGGCAATTAATCCTTCTTTAATTGTAATACTTGCTTTCTTTAGAAAGCATAAATCTTCTTTTTCATTACTTGATATTTTATGTGGGGCATTTGGCTTTTTGTCTATATTGTGGTGGGGTTTTACACAAGGAAATCCTGATAAAGTGCAATATGCTTTGTACATCGCTCTTCTTGCAGACCTTTTGGCAATAATTCCAACAATAATTTGGGTAACAAAGAATCCTTGGGAAGACAGACCTGCAATGTGGATATTATTCAGTCTTGGTTACGGTCTGGGAATTTTTTCAATAAAAGAACAGACCTTTACAAATTATCTTCTTCCAGTCTGGATGCTTGTGATGACTTTGCCTGTCTGGATTCCTTTAGTAAAATACAGGCTAAAAAATAAAATTCCTATTTCAGAATGGATTTAATTAACAATTTCTAAATCTTAAAAAGATAAGAAAGGAGATATTATCCTAAATAAAAATAATTATCTTTAGTATTAACAATTTAAATTTTAAAAATTATGAAAACAAAAGTCTTTATTTCAGT
>JBBTAN010000110.1:0-7239 GCA_038044205.1 Nanobdellota archaeon | reverse complement strand
TCAGATGCATTGTGTTTTGTTTTAGGAAGATTGAGCATAAAATCTATGCGTGCAGCAAAAGCAAGAAATCTAATTTTTCAGGGAACAAAAGCAGCCTCTCCAGCAAAAGAAGCAGTGGTTGAATTAATTTTTGACAACGCAGATAAAACCTTTTCAATAGAAAAGAATGAAATTTCAATTAAAAGAATAGTAAGATTAAATGGGCAGAGCATTTACAAGATTAATAATGAAACAAAAACAAGGCAGGAAGTTCTTTCTCTTCTTGCTCAGGCAGGAATAGATCCAAATGGATTTAATATAATTCTTCAGGGAGAAATACAGAATTTTGTAAAAATGCACACAGAGGAAAGAAGAAAGATAATTGAGGAAGTTTCAGGAATTTCAATTTACGAATCAAGAAAGGAAAGATCATTAAAAGAACTAGAAAAAACAGATGAAAAGCAAAAAGAAGTCTTTTCAATTTTAAGGGAAAGAACAGCTTATCTTAATAATCTTGAAAAAGAAAGACAGCAAGCCCTGAAATATAAAAAATTAGAGGAAGACCTTAAAAAATTTAAGGCAAGCATTATTCATGTTGATTTAATAAAAAGAAAAAACAGCATAAAAGAAATTCATGAAATTATAGGAAAAAAGAATAAGGAAATAGATAGGATAAAACAGGACATTTCCAAATTATCAGAAGAAATAAAAAACTTTGAGGAAAAAATAATTGTTATTAATAAGAAAATTCAGGATTCAACAGGATTTGAACAGGAAAAACTCAATCAGGAAATAACAGCCATAAGAGCAGAACTTGCCGGATTGAATGTTAATATTCAGAACAATGAAAATAAGATTTCTTCACTATCCAAGCAGAAACTGGAAATTCAGGAAATAATAAGAAATAGAGAAATGGAATTAAAGGACTTGCAAAATGAACCTTCTTCAAATACAAAGAAAGAAAAAGAAATTCTGGCAAAAAAGACTGAACTTGAAAAGCTTGAAGAAAGAAGAAAAAGATTTTACATGCTAAAATCAGAACTAAAATCAATAAGAGAGAAATTTGAGGATAAGAAAACAACTCTTCAAAGTTATAATACTGAATCAGGATTTTTAGTTAAGCAGATAGAGTCGCTTTCAGGACAGCTTTTTGACAAGAAAACCTCACCAGAAATTGTTGAAGAATTAAAATCTTCTTTAGTGCAGAAAAAAAGAATCTTGGAAAATTTAAATAAAAGGCAGATTGAACTTGAGAAAATCTCATTCTCTGGAGAAAATGAAATTGAAAAGGAAGAAAAGATAATAGAAACAATTTCTAAGATGGATGTTTGCCCTCTCTGCAAAAGTAAAATAACAAAAAACCACATGGAGACAATTCATAAAGAAGTATATCCTAAAATTGCTTCTTTAAAAAAAGCGCTTGAAGAGTCAGATAAAGAATTGACCCAGATAGGAATTAAAAAAGAAATGCTGACAGGGGAAATAGAGAGATTTAATTCTGAACTCTCAAAAAGAGAATTTGATTTGATAAAAATATCAAATGTAAATGAGAAAAAAGACACTATAAAAAATTTGAATGAAAAGATAATAATAGCAAGAAAGGAATTATCTGAAATAGAAAAATTAAAAATTAATCTTGAAAAAGAGCTTGAAGAGAATACAAATGTTGAGCAGAAATACGAAACAGCCAGAATTGAATTGCAGGAAATTTCTTTAAGGACAAGAGAGAATGTCAATTCTGAAATCTCTTTCAAGCAGAGAGAATATGAACGTTCAAAAATATCCATAAAACAGCTTTCAAGAGAAGAAGAGGATATAAAAGAAGAACTTTCTGCTTTCAAAAAGAGATTCGATGACCAAGAGAAGATTCTTGAAAAGAAAAAGAAACAGGAAGGAGAATTAATATTAAAATTCCAGAATTTCATAAAAGAAAGAGATTCTTTGCAGTCAAAAATAAGAAAAGATGAGCAGGATTCTTTAATAAAGAAAAATTTTATTTATAATATAGAGCAGGAAATAAATAATGTAAAAATCGACAAGGCTAAAATTGATGCAGAAATCCAGAATCTTGAAATGGAAATGCTTAATTTCCCAGATACAGAATTTATAGGGGGTTCAAGAGAAACTCTTGTTGAGAGGCTTGGAAAGATTCAGGAAATTTTTTCAGGAATGGGTCCAGTAAATATGCGCTCTGTTGAAGTTTATGATGAAATAAAAAAAGAATATGATTCGATAAATGAAAAAGCAAACAGCATAACAAAAGAAAAAGAGAGCATATTAAGAATAATTCATGATATTGATGTGAAGAAGCGAAAAGTTTTCCTCAAAACTTTGGAAGAATTAAATGTTATTTTTTCAAGGAATTTTGCACAAATAAGCATTAAAGGGCAGGTTTCTCTGGAGCTTGAAAATAGAAAAGAGCCTTTTGAAGGAGGAGTTGGAATATTAGTAAAGACAGGACATGGAAAATATTTTGATGTTACCTCTTTATCAGGAGGAGAGCAGACAATGGTGGCTCTCTCATTAATATTTGCAATACAAGAATTAAATCCATATTGTTTTTACATTCTTGATGAAATTGATGCTGCTCTTGATAAGAGAAATTCAGAAAGGTTAGGTGGTCTTCTAAGAAAATACATGCAAAGAGGGCAGTATATTGTAATAACTCATAATGATGAGATAATTACTAATGCAACTAATCTTTATGGATTATCAATGCATGAGGGGATAAGTAAAGTAGTCAGCCTTAGGGTATAAGGATTGTAGAAGTCAAAAGCAAGTAAGTATCATAGTAAAATCATATCTTGCTCTACTATTAATCAACATTGTTTAATCCCAATTTAATAAAATAATAATAGGCTGTTAATGATAACTATTTCTTGGAGAATATTAAATGCTTAGGTTGTTAGTTTGAGAGTGTAGAAATATTTATATACTTACTATAGTTGTTCTATAGAATATGGTTACTTCAATTCAACTTAATGAAAACGTAAAAAGAGCTCTTGACAGAATGAAAACGAACAGAGAAACCTATGAGGAAATAATTCTAAGTTTAATGAAAATTGCAGAGAAATGTAAAAGAGAGCAAGAGCAATTACTTATAGAAGAATGTAAGGAGATGGCTGAAGAAAGTTTAAAAATTAATAAAGAGTGGGAAGGAACTTTAATGGATGGTTTAGACAAAAATGAAAAATGGGGAGAATTAGAAGAGGAGATATAATTATTGCAAATTTTGAGCCTGTAAAGGGTTCAGAACAAGGAGGAGTCAGACCGGCGTTAGTTATTCAAAACAATATTTCTAATGAATATAGTCCAACAACAATTATTGTTCCTATTACCTCAAAAAGACAATTAAAGAATTATGTAACAAACGTTCCAATTTTAAGTAAGGATTCTAAATTAAAAAAAGATTCTTTAATATTATGTAATCAGATTAGAACAATAGACAAATTAAGAATTAAAAAAATAATTTCAAGATTAGACCCCTATTTAATGTTCCAGGTGGATTTAGCAATTAAGATAAGTTTGGGATTGTAAGGTTAAAGAATATAGTTATCTAAGTAAAATCCTGTATCATCAACTTATAACTTAATATTAATAATAACCAGACTGTTACAGTTAACTATATTTCCCTCAAATTGAACAATATTAATGGCTTAGGCGATAATTACTTCTTCTATATTTGTTAAACTGATTATAATCTAATAATAGACTGTTAAAGATAATTATATTTTTTATTAACCTATTAATATTAAATGATAAGTCCAGATAATTATTTTCCCTTAATAAAATTATTCAAAGAGAACAAAACATTCATATGTGCTTTTTTTCTTTCTTCTAATTTCATTGCTTTTGCAGGAGTTTCTATAACAATAGAAGTTTTCGTTGCAGGTTTGTAGAATATTTTATCATTAACAATTATCTTTCTTGTAGCTAATAATTCATCTATAGAACCATCAGGCTCTCCATTTCCAACAACTCCATTTAATATATCTTCTCCAAAACGAGTTTTTCCTTCTGTTTGTATATTAACTCCAGAATTTAATAAAATTTTAACTATATTTTTTGCAATTTTGTCTTTTTGCCCTAATTTTCCCTGAGAATAAACATATCCTTTAGAAATCAAATCATCTTCATGAAAATCAAAACTCATTAAAGGTTTATATTTTTTTGAGGTATCAACAACGTATTTTGTAAGAAATCCACATTCTTTGCAGGAAGGTTTTTCTCTTCTTGGTATATTTGGGTTGTTTAAACTTGGAAGATAATGTTCTGAATCACCAACGCTCTGTCCTTCAGAATTTTTATCCCACTTTCTTTGATTTATATATCTCCAATCTCTTAAATATCCAAGTGGATTGCATAAAGGCAACAAAACTATAGGAATTCTTTTTCCAATTTTTTTTAAATATTCAATTGTCTCTGCCTCAGCAATTGCATTGGGTCCTGCTGGTTCTTCCCCATGAACTCCAGATAATATCCATATAGATTTTCCTTTTTTTGGAGTTCTTAAAGCAATTATGGGTAAAGAGACATTTTTATTCATATATTTACATTCAGAAAATCCAAGAGTGTCTAAAATCCACCCGCTTTTTTGCAAATCGTAAAAAGAAGAATATAATTCTTCTATTGGTTTTCTTCCATCATCATATGTTTTTAAGTCTGGGATTTGCATACAAAAACTAGACGATTCTCATTATATAAATTTATTCCTTTCAAAACAATTAAATAAAAGTAGCACCTCTATATTTAATGGATAAAAGCGAGTTAATTCGCAGTTTGAGGAGTAAAGGCTTTCATGAAAGAATAATAAATGCATTTGAAAGAGTTAAAAGAGAAAATTTTGTGCCAGATAATTTTAAGAAACTGGCATATGAAGATATAGCTCTTCCAATAAGTGAATCTGAAACCATTTCACAACCTTATACTATAGCCCTCGCTCTTTCTTTGCTTAAGCTTAAGGAAAATATGAAAGTTCTTGAAATAGGTTCTGGGTGTGGTTATGTTTTAGCTTTGCTTTCTGAAATTGTTGGTGAGAAAGGTAGAATCTATGGTGTTGAAATTGTGCAGAATTTAGCAGAGAGATCAATTAAACATTTAAGGAATTATAAGAATATAAAAGTCTATAATAGAAACGGAAAAATAAGGATGGAAGAAGCACCTTTTACTAGAATTATAATAAGTGCTGCACTTGAAGAAGTTCCTATAGAGATATTGGAAGAATTAGAAGAAGGGGGAATACTTGTTGCTCCTGTTGGTCCTGGATTTATGCAGACTTTAACACAAATAAGACGAATGAATAAAAGATTTGTTGTTGAAAAAGAAATTCCAGGGTTTATTTTTGTAAAATTTGTGGGAGGATAGATTTAAATATTAGGTAATTTAAATAAAATTATGGACTTTAATTTAATTATTGAAAAAGGAGAAGATGGGTATTTAATTGCTGAAGTAGCTGAAATCCCGGGATGCAGAACCCAAGCAAAAAGTATGGATGAGTTAATAAAAAGAATAAAGGAAGCTATATCTTTATGTTTGGATGTTGATGGTAATTTTAATGTAAAAAGCAATTTTATAGGGGTGCAAAAAATAGAGGTTTAAATGCCCAAACTTCCATTAATAACTGCAACCGAGTTTATAAAAATTCTAAAGAAAATTGGATTTGAGATTATAAGACAAAAAGGAAGCCACATATTCTTAAGGCATAAAGATGGAAGGACAACTGTTGTTCCAGATCATTCAGGAGAAAAAGTAGATAGAGGATTATTAAATAAAATTCTTAAAAAGGATATACAAGTTTCAAGAGAAGAATTTGAAAAGTTATTATAACTAAACCCATATAAAATATTAATAATTCTCTCCAATAATTTAACAATTATAGTTAACCTAAACAGTAGTTTTATATGTTGTTTATTATCATATTGAGTTGATGATAAAATATTTAATTAATAGCAAGGCAATTATATCAATAATAATGAACTGTGGCAGATAATTAAACCCCTTAGAATTAATTAAATCCTTATTCACAAACTCTCTTCTGGTCTATTTCAGCTCTTGGATCTGCCCAGCCCAGAGGTATTTGAATTATAGTTCCTGTTATTGGAGTTTGATTTATTAATTCAATTCCATTGCATAAGAGCACATAACTTTGGCAATGAGTTTCATTGCAAATTGTTTTTGTCCAGGAATGTGGATCTTCATATGTATCTCCCCTGATTATAAATCCAGAAAATCTAAAAGACACAAAAATTATTGCTAAAGCCAAGATTATTGAGATAATTATTATTATTTTTTTCATTTTTGTTTTCTCCTGATTTACTTTTGAGCAGGAATATATTTCTCATCACCGTTTTTTGAATAAACCCTAATTTTTGAAAGGCCTATAGTTTTTTCCTCTAATAAGTATTTTCTCTCATTCATAATTCCTTCAATTGCTTTTTCCCATTTAAGACTATTATAAATTATAATCATTCTCTCTGGAGTTAATATCCCTTTTTTATCCAGAATATTATATAATAAATCTTGTAACGTTTTTTCTTCTGATTCAGAATGATTATATTCAAGAATTTCATCTAGTTTATTATTAAACTCTCCTACAGGAAAATTAGCAGGATAATTTTTCATATTTTCTATAATCTTCCCCACATCTTCTATTCTGTTTTCTAAAGGGTGTCTTTTTCTTCTCATTGATTCTCTAGAAGCCTTTCTGCCATTTTCTTTTACTTCTGGTTTTTCAAAGTATTCCTTCATATATTTCGGTAGGTCTTTTGTCTTTCCAACAATTTCTTCTTCCATTTCCTTTTTTATTTCATCTCACACTTCTTTCAAGTTGATTTTGTTTATATTCGTGAACTTTCATTTGTTTAGGTATCCAAGTGTCTATTTTTTCACTAAGAAGATAACCTGCTGTACCAAATACTATTGTTGAGATTATAATTGGGATAATTACATTTTTTCCAAAATATGTTGCAGATTCTATAAATGTTTTATATAAACTTTCATCTATTTTATTTTTTATTTCATCTCACACTTCTTTCAAGTTGATTTTGTTTAATAGCTTTTTCCTTTTGTTCAAGAGTAGGCTCTAAGAATTTGAAAGGCAAATTATAATCTGTATATATTTTAAAAGAATCTTCAGGAGTTTTAGCATTTGCATCTTGAAATATTCTATTATATTTATAATCAACTTCGCTTTTGTGTTCTGATTTTATTTGGGTTTTTATCTTCTCTATTCTATTATATTCTTTTATTTGCTTGGGTGTC
>JBBTAN010000109.1:7020-9663 GCA_038044205.1 Nanobdellota archaeon | reverse complement strand
TAATTGGTTCTGGTCTATGTTTTTCAAGATAGGCATAAACATTTGCATGCTTTGAACCTTTTATTAAAAGCTTGCAGGCTTCTTCCACAGCCCTTATATTCTCTGCATTTCCTATAATCCCAAGCCTATTTCCTGAAAGTTCAATACTGCAATCACCTAAACTAGAAATTGTTCTAAGTGCTTTTCCTTTTTTTCCTATTATTCTTCCCCTTATTCTTTCAAAGTTTTTCTTATTTGTGCATTCTTTTACATTTAATATTTCAAACATAATATCTTCTTTTTTTATTTTCAGTGCATCTAAGAAAGGAAATCCAAAATCAAGAGCCTCAATTACTTTCTCTGCAATATATTCATCTTCTGGTTTTCCAGAAATAGAAATTTCTTTTCCATTTATCTCAAGAATTACATTTAATTCCCTTTCAAGATTGCCTTTACTTTTTATTATTCTTATTATTTTATCAACAATTATTTTTTTCATATGCAAAAGTAATTTGTATTCTTAATAAGTTTAACTGGTGCATCCTTCATAAGTTTTCCATATTTCATAACTATCCTCTGCTTTAATTTCACTCGAAGAAGTTACGAATTTTATATAACTCATATTATAAACAGCTGGGACACGGGGGATTACAAACTCCTCTATTTGCAAACAAGTGGCTCCTCCGGTTCTTGGAAATCTCACCCAATATCCATTAAAATATCCATCAGGAACTGATTTATTCAAATCATTACTATCAAAAAATATTCCAATGTTTATAGGCCAGATTGAATAAACTATTCCAATATTTAGAGCTGTCTCTGGAGGAGTGCAAATTCCACTTATACAAGTATTTAAACCTGTACATTCTCCACAGGTTCCACAACTATTTTCTGACACTCCACAATTAAGAGTTTGTCCAAAATCATTCGTACAGTCTGGTGTACATACTTGACATGAATAAGTAGCCATATTACAAAAATAAGTTTCGTCAAATAGTGCAGTACAATTTCCACATTCAATTGCAGGATTTCCACATTCATTAATAGAAGGTCCACAAGTTCTACCTGTGCAAACAGGTGTACATTCCTCACATAATTGACTTAAATTACAATTAAATGTTGGACCAAAAGGTGGAAGATCACAACCAGGTAAGCAATCTCCTCCACATCCATTGCTTCCACATTGTTTACCTATACAATTAGCAGCTGGATCACAATCAGGTTGACAAGTTCCTTCATAATTATGATATCCGCTCGGACAACAAATTCCTTTGTCACAAATTCCTTCAGCACATGTTCCACATACATTAGAAATTAAATTGCATTCTTCATTTTGTGCTGGTCCACACCAAATTTCATTACCAGATACATCTGTGCAATCTGGTTGCAAAGCTCCAAAACAAAATCCTTCAGCCCCATCATTACAAGTTGCTCCTACACAAGTGTTTGCTGAACATGAACAATCTGGATTGCCTACTGGTTCTGATGTGCACATTCCCAATACATTACAATTAGGAGTTGAACCTGAACATCCCGGTTCACAAATTCTTCCGCATCCATTATCTCCACATTCTTTACCTGCACAATTAGCTATACAATTCGGATTAACATCTCCTTCTTCACCTCCACCACTATAATAATAAATATCAGCAAGATTTCCTGTTGATGTTTTTCCAGAAGAAGTTTCAAAAATAGGGTATATAGACACACTGACTATCTTTCCCGCATAATCAATTGAAAAAGTTTTTGTTTCCAATTGATTCAAGCTTACATTATGTTTTTCAAAAAGATGGGTTTCTCCTTTATCATCTAATATTGAAAAAATTATTCCTTTAAGATTTCCTTCACCAGAATTTCTTCTTACTTTTATGCTGACATCAACATTGGGATTTTGTTTTACAGAAAGTATTTCCAAATCAATTGTAAATTGTCCAAAAGATATTCCTTCTGAATTTTTGGTTATTATTGTTCTTATAACTCCCCAGACTATTGCAACTGCCACAATCACAAGAAGAATTATTAGAAGTGTTGCAATAACAGTTGATAAACCTCTGGTATCACCTTTTTTCATAATTTAAAATAGTAAATAAGGTTAATAAATATTAGGTTTGTATTGTTGATTATTTATAGTTTGAATATTATTTTTTGTCCCACCCCCGCCCTTAAAGAAAATAGTTATCGTGGTAAAATCATAACATTGTTCAACTTTATGTTAATATTATAACTGTTGCAGATAATTATATCTCCTCTTGTTTTTATATAAACATTAATTTCAGAATTCTTTCTTCTCTGTTTTGATATATCCATTTCTTTTTAGCCATTCAATTTGGTTTGAAGGATATTTAAAAATTACATCCCCTTTATCTTTATCTAATTCCCAGGGCTCAACAAGAACAACATCTCCGGGTCTCAGCCATAATTTTCTTTTTAATCTTCCTGGAACACGGGAATTTCGTGTTTTTCCATCTAGACAATTAACTTTCATTTTATTTCCTCCAAGTCTCTCTTCAATTACTCCAATAACTTCTTCTCCTCTTGGGATTTTAGCTCGTGTTACATGAACCTCTTCATCATTATTTTCTTCAGTGTTTTCTTCTTCAGAAGATTCTTCAAATTCGTCTGGCATGTTTTAAAAAAAGAAAATGAGTTTATAAGAGTTTTGGG
>JBBTAN010000109.1:0-6920 GCA_038044205.1 Nanobdellota archaeon | reverse complement strand
TTACATTAACACAAATGCGAAAGGTATATCCGCAATTCTTCCTATTCCATCTTTTGTGATTATTCCTGCTTCCAGAGCAGTTTGAACTGATTTCTCACCAATTATATTAAATGTTGAATCTTCAAGTTTCATATCCCTCATAATTTCAAAAGCCTCCTCTCTTGAAGATTCTTTTCCTTTAAAAAAACTTTCTTTAACATCGAGCTGAAATTTTCCTTCTTCAAATTTCTTTCCAAGCAATTCTTTATCACAAACAGCTACAACATCCCTGTAAGATTTTATTACATTTACAAACATTGTAAGACACCCATGGTTTCTTGACAATCAACTTTCTTTTAATAACCTTTCTTAGCTACACCAGATTTAATCGCCTTTTCTGCATTATCCGCAGACAACATAGCACACATAGACGTGCTACATTCAGGACATTTTCCCTTTGCCATGAAACCGCCTCTTTGAGTCTGGCAGATTACAGGGTCTTTCATTTTTTGTCCTTTCTTTTTACATTTTACACAATAAGCTTCAACCATTTTTTACCTCCCTTAATTTTAATTGAGATAGAGTTTTCAAGAAATTTTGTTTTATAAATATTTATGTTTGGGCTTTTTGCTGATTTTTATTAAATATTTCTGAACGGGAGTTTAATTATCAGGTAAAATCAAATATTGTTTAACTGTTAATTTTAATTGAGAATATAATTATTGTGGTAAAATCAAATGTTTTATTAGAATTTGCAATTGTATCGAGAAAATTGGGCAATGTAGTTATCATAGTAAAATCACAATCTTGTTAAACTATTAATCAATATTTTAATTATATAATTTAATTATAACAGACTGTTGAGGATAAGAATAATAAACGGCTGTTACAGATAACTGGGGTTCTTTAAAAAAGAGCAGGAAGCTCAGACAAACACCTTGTGTTTGGAAGAACCTATAATGGTAGAAAAGATTATCTCAATTATATTTTATCTCTAACAGAATGTTTTGCCCCGCAAGCTAAGCAATGAATAAAATTAAGGCGATTTTCTTTTCTTAATTCTGTGTCGGGCTTTCCGCATTCTCTGCATATTACAAATTCTTTTATGTACTGCTCTATTTTTGCATTTATCTTTGAACTTGGTATTTTATTATTAAGAACAAGCCTGTCTCCATCTCTCTGTCCTGAAGTTGCAAGCTCCTTAAGTATAAATTTTTGGAAATGTTCGGGGTCTCTTCTTATGTGAGAAGCAATGCTGAGAAAATTAGTAAGAATTGTTTTTTTGCCTTCAATATGCCCTTCTATTGCTGGTATTTCAAATCTATCTCCTTTTCCTTCTACAACTTTTACTTTGGAATAGGCTTCATCAAGGAGGGTTTCATAGTCTGTCATAGATTTATTCTGAAACTTGACTATATAAATTTTTATAAATAATAATTAAAGAGGTATATTTATGGTAACTATTGAAAACATAACCAGAAAGGAAGAAGAGAGATTAAATAAAATTGTAAGGACACAGACTCTGTTAAAGGAATTCTTTGATAATATTTCTATAACAAATACATCTACTCTAATCGCTGTTCGTGAAAAAGAAAAAATTAATCCATTTTTATACATAGCGTATTTTGGGTCTAAACATGACAAAATGGAGTTATGTATTCCAGAAGAACTTATTCCAAAATATTATGAAAAAACTCTCGCTTTTGCAAAAGAATATGAAAAAAAATTTAAGACTGAGGTAACTCTTCAAACAGATTACTCTAAATAAATTATAATAAAAATGGAAATATATTTATGGTGAAAATTAATCCTACGGGAATATCAAGAAAATTAAAGATGAGAAAGACTGAAAAATTAATTAAAGGTATTTTTGATGATTCTTTTGATATAACTGATTCTCTTTTAGATATAATATATGTAAGAGATAAAACTTCTCAATACCCTCTTGTTATTTCATTATCAGAAAATGTTTTTGTTTTAACAAATAGACAATATTTTGATAAAACATATGAACTTGCAGAAAAATACGAACAATTATTTGGGACAGAAAAAACTAACGAAAAGGGTGGAGAAGTGATAATTAAGACAAATTATTTCTCTAAAAAATAATTATCCCAGATATCTAACTTTTCCAGGTCGTGGTTCAAATATAATTCCTTCTTCAAGGAATTTCTTTATTTCCTGATTGATTATATCAGGAGAGACATCATTTAATTTGATTATTATTTGTTCTTTTTCAATTCCACCTTGCTCTTCTGCATCTTTTATAAGATTTATTATGCTGTCTTTTATTGCAACGATTTTGCTTTTTTCCAGAGGAGGAGCATTTGGAGAGGGCGTCTTTTCAAGTTCTAATTTTCTAACAAGCAAATATTTTGTATTCTGCTCTTTTATTATTTCGGGCTGAATATAAGTTTCATTATTCCAGTGCCTTAATACACCTATAACAAGAACTGTTAATCCTTGTGTAACATCTTTAAATTTTGCAATATCATCTCCAAAAACTTTAAGACTTATCTGTCCTGAGCCATCATCTAATTTGAAAAAAATATATTTCCTTTCACCTTCGCTTTCATATTTATCAACTATATTTCCAATAATATTAACACGCACAATTTTTTTGTCTCCTAATTCCAAAAAAGAGAATCTTTCACCATCCATTACTGGTTTTCCAAGAAAGATATCCCCTACTCTTAATTTATATGCAACATTTCTTTTGAATTGTGGTTCGTCTGGCATATTATGGAAAAATAAATAGTGTTTATAAGTTTTTATGAGTTAGAAAAATATTCTCTAATTGAGATTGTTCCTTTTTTGATAGTTCTTTTTTATCTTCTTCTAGTTGAGGGAATTTTCCATCAAATAAATCTTTACATGTGGAATATACATCCTCTTTTGTTTGTTTGGTAATTATTGCTAAAACTTCATCATAATTTATTGTTATATAACTATAATTTTTATTTAATCTGCTTAAAATACCATTAAAATTTACACAATAACCATCGCTTCTTGTTTTAGGATTCTTTATCCAGAAATGACTTACCATTTAAAAAACCCCAATATATCCCTTTTTTGGACGATAAAGTTCATTGTCTTTAATCAGCCTGTTTATTACTTCTTCTAATTCGTCTTTTCCTAATTTTCCTTCAAGCTCTTTTTCAAGTTCCTCATAAGGAATCATTTTTCCCATTTTGCTTTCAAGTGCTGTTATAACTTCTTTAACCATGAATATTTTGTTTCTTTGGGAAGAAGAAAATTTCCCTGATATCTTGTCTATATCAAATGTTTTTGACTCATAATCATAACCCACCTGCATAAGATAATATTTCATTAGTTCTATTGATTGTTTTGCATCTTCCCTTGAGACATCTTCACTTAATCTTAATTTAGCAGATGCTTCTGCCATTCTTATTAAAGCCTGCAATTGCCTTGCTGAAATTGGAATTGGCCTCATTGCACTTTCAGAAGTAACTGGTTTATTTCTCAATTCAACATAAAATTTTTTTAATTCATCAACTGCTTCAGCACTTAATTTAGGATTTACTTTTTGTTTTGCATATGCAACATATTTTCTGAATAAATTTGTATCTATTAAAACATCTTTTGTTTCTTTTTGGTGTTCTTTTAAAACATGGGTTGCAATTCTTTCATCTTTAACTCTGTCTGGCAAATCCCTCAATGTAAAAATTATATCAAATCTGTTAATTAGTGTTGGAGGCAAATCAATTTGTTGGGGAATGGGCATAAATGGATCGAATCTTCCGAATTTTGGATTTGCTGCTGCAAGAACAGAAGTTTGTGCTTTCAAACTCGCCTGAACATTAGCTTTTGAAATTGTTACTGTATTATGAAGAATCATTCCGTTAGAAACAAAAGTTCTATTGGGCTCCATAGTAACATCATAAACCCATTTTACTCCCTCGTTATTTATACTTGAAACTTTCTTTATTTTAACCCATCTAGCATAACCAAACGCTAATCTTTCCAATTCTTTTAGGTTCTCAAGAATTTTTCTATGTTTTTCAACATCTTTTAATGCTTCTTTTTTTGCTATAAGAACAAGTTTTTGTAAAAATAATCTGTGTTTTTCAACATGCAAATCAATTGAATGCCCTATTTCTTTGCGGGCAGATATTTTAAGTTTTTTGAAGATATTATTAATATTATTAGTACAATTAGGAATTACATCAGTTATTGATCTGTAAGTCTTTTCTTTTTCTAAATATTGTTTTAATCTTTGTTCCTTCTTTTCGGATAAAAAACTTATATTTAGCAAGAATTTTGAGAGATTTTCCTCCCCTGAAATGTCCAATCTCCAGACATTTTTATCTTTAAAAATAGAAGATTGTATACCATATCTTAGCAATAAATCTGAAATTTGCTCTTCAAGTTCCTTATTTTGAGAAACAAATGAAATTCTACACCCATTTCTATTCTGCGGGATTACTGAACCATCTCCATCATAAAGTGCCCTTAAAATATATTTTATATTCTCATTTGGAAGTTGCATTATACTGCATGGAATTCTCTTTTTATCCCCTTTTTCCATGAGTAAAGCATCAATCTCTATAATTTCTTCAACAACTTTCTTTGAGATAACTCTAACAGCAAATTGATTTTTTCTTCTTGTTATACCTGCTTTTATTTTGAAATAAGATTCTACAGCATTTTTGTAATCAATTATTAATTTTTCATCATTGTTCCAGAATTGAATTCCTGTTTTCTTGCCCCTGTTTAATTCATAGCATCCATCTGTAATATGATAACCCAAAATTTTACAAAGTGTATCCTTTTCTTTTTTGTAGTTTTCTGCTTTAATATTGATTTCAGAAGGAACTGGAAAAAACATACCTTCTTTTAGGTTCTCTGCAGATGTGGTTATAATCTTACCCTCATGTGTAATCCAACAAGGATGTTCAGGGGTAACTGTAATTTCCCTGCCATTTGCAAGTTCTATTTTAATGAATTTCTTTGGGGCTATGTGCCTGCTTATTCTGTCTGCCTTAAATGGAAATGATTTTACAAAATCTGTTGAAATGAGTTCAACATCTTTAACAGAGAGAATTTCACAATTTTTTCCATTATAAATTTGGTCTTTATTTTTTTCCATTAAATCATCTATAAATTTTCCTATTTCAACTTGCCTTCCATCAGAAAGAAGAAGTTTGAAGTCTGGCAACATGCATTGCTGTTCCATCGCCTCGTGCATTGCACTTCTGTCTGTTGGGTCCATTTTTTCAAGTTCATCTATACAAACTAATCCTTTATTGGCTAGAACCATTGCTCCTGCTTCCAAACTCCATCCCTTGAGATATTCATCTCTTACAACTGTTGCAGTCAAACCTGCTCCTGATGCTGATTTACCAACAACATATCTGCCTTTCGGAGAAATATTAGACATAAATACTAAAGTTACACTTTTTGCTACACCAGGATCTCCTATTAATAAAATATGAATATCTCCTCTTGATTTTGAACCATCAGACATTTGTTTTCTCACTCCTCCAAATAATTGCAAAACAAGAGCTTTTTTTATTTCCTCATATCCCCAGACACTTGGAATAATGCTTTTTGCCAGATTTTCAAATATCTTAGGATCTTCAGATAATTCACGAATCTGTCTCTCATCTTCATCATTTATATCTAATTCCTCAAAAGTTTCTTCCATAGGAATAATATTATTTGCTTCTACTGCAAGTTCAAATCTTGTTGATAATCCTCCAGTTGTTAAAGGGACTGGAACCTCTTTTAGAATTCCTATAACTTTTATTTTTGCTCCGGGAGTTGTTTTATCTTCCATTTTTGGTTCAACTAAATCTTCTTTTACAAATACATTCATTCTCTTGGGTTGTTCCCCACCCGATAGAGATTCAGGAGATTCTTCAATAACTAATCTCTGAGTATCAACCATGTCTTTTGAAATTAATCTGAAACTTCCTCTTCTTCCACAAGAACATCTTGAAGGTTCTCTGAACTTTTTTTCAATTTGAAGAACAGATATAACTGTTCCACAGCTTGGGCATTCAAATTTTGCATTTACAACTTGGGGACGAACATCAGATGCCTGCCTTATTATCCCTTCAAGTATTACCAGCTCATTGAGATGTTTTGAACGAATACTTCTTACTTTTATCTGATGGGCTTCAGAAAGATTTTTTAGTCTTACACGCGCATTTTTTACAAGTCCAAGTTCCTCAACTGCAAGTTCAATTATACTTAATGTTTCTTCAGGATTTACTAATATCTCATCAGAAAGCTTGTTTGAATATTCTGTGAGCTTCATAAAGTCAAGATAAATAACATTAGTTCTCTTACGTATTGATTCTCCCAAGTCTTCCTTGTTAAAATTAAAGAAATTTTTAGCCTCTATAATCAATTCTTCTGATTTTGGCTTCTTCTTTTGCTCTGCTTCAGAATATTCCTCTTCTGAATAATTGCTATCTTCCATTATTTTTAATGAGAAATGGCTTTTTTATAAATTTGTATATACTAAGAAATGTATTGAAATTGCTGTATAAATTAGTGAAGAAATGATTATAAATCATTGTTATGGAAAAAAGGAAGATAAATTGAAGAAATAATTTATAATTATCTGTAACAGTCGATTTATATTAGTTGCGTTTAGTTTCTCAATGTTTAATATATTAAAATAAAATGATGTGATTTTACTTAGATAACTCAATTCTTACTTATAATTCTTAAGAGCAGTCTTAACATTCTTTAAAAGCTGGTCCATTGAATCTTCGAGCTGCTGCTTGTTTTTTGTTCCTGTGCAAACAAGCTTTCCATTGCTGAACAATAAGAATGTTGCTGTTGGTTCTGTAAGTTTGTATACCAAACCTGGAAATTGTTCTGGTTCATATTCTGTGTTTTGCATTTCTAAAGCAAGGAAATTTAAGTTTAATTTTAAATCAATTGAGCCAGAAGCAACTATGTTTTGA
>JBBTAN010000108.1:22041-25577 GCA_038044205.1 Nanobdellota archaeon | reverse complement strand
TTCCTTTGCTTTTAGCTTTGCAGATATTATTCATGAACCTTGTTACAGATGACTTGCCCGCGATAACTCTTGCATTAACTCCTTCTTCATTAGATATAATGGAAGAAAAACCAAGAAAGAAGAAAGAAATATTAAATAGATCCCTTATAATTTGGTTTGCAATTGCAGGAATATCTATGGCAATTATGACTTTATCTGTTTTCTTTGTAAGTTTTAATATTCTTCATCAAACCATAGAGTTTGCAAGAACAACAGCTTTGCTTTCATTGATTTGTTTAGAAATTGCTAATGCTTATAACTTTATATCATTTAGGCATAAAGTTTCATTTGAATCTCTAAGAGTTAATAAATATCTTTTTTATGCCTCTATAATTTCTATTTTAGCAACAATAGCAATAATTTATTCTCCATTAAACAAAGTATTTGAGACAGTTCCTATTGGGATTACTGGATGGTTAATTGGGATTTTATCTGCAATAATTATTGTGCTGATATTTAACCTATTAAAATGGTTGAATGACAAAAAGAATTTTCTTAAGTTGGAGCATTTTTGATAATAGTGAAGTTAAGTGCCCCCTACTTTTTAACATTTAATTCCCCCTATTCGATAGTTTTATAAATATAATCCCATTTTATCTTGTTATGACGCCTTTAATATGGATTTTAATTGGAGCAGTTGCATTATTAATAATTATATTTGCAGGTTATTACAACAGATTTACTGTTCTTTCAAATAGAATAGAGAATTCTCTTGGGCAGATTGATGTTCAGTTAAAGAGGAGAGCTGATTTAATTCCTAATCTTATAGAGACTGTTAAGAGCTATGCGAAGCATGAAAAAGAAGCTATAAAGACAGTAACAGATGCTCGTAAGGCACTTGTGGGGGCAAAGGGGATTGAAGAAAAGGTTAAGGCAGATAGAGGGCTTGAATCTGCATTGAAGACTATTTTTGCAATTGCTGAAGGTTATCCTGATTTGAAAGCAAATACAACTTTTATTGAATTGCAGAGAGAATTAGCTTCAACAGAAGATAGAATTGCTTATTCAAGGCAGTTTTACAACGACAGCATTTTAGATTACAACAACAAATGCAAAACATTTCCAGGAAATTTATTTGCAGGAATGTATGGATTTAAAGAAAAGGAATATTTGCAGATTGTTGAGGCTGAAAGAAAACCCATCAAAGTAAATTTTTAAGGTTTTTGGAGACTCCAAATTAACAAAGTGAATTTGTCATAAGGAAAGCTGTGAAAGTGAGCTTTTAATTAATCTTAAAAACTAAACTTTCTTAATTCGTCTATGGATAAACACCAAAGAATAGATTTCAGAGACCAGATATCAAAAAATAAAAGAAAATCATTTTTTTTGATTGTAATAATATCTTTAGTCTTCCTCTTATTTGGATATGTAATTTCAAAAGCATTTGACCCTGGTTATTTTTTCTTTATAATGATAATTGCTATTATCTTTTCAATTTCTTATATATTAATCAGCTATTATAATTCCCATAAGATTGCAATTATGAGTGCAGGTGCAAAAAAAGCAAATAGAAATGATTATAGGGAATATTATAATCTTGTTGAAGGGCTGACTCTTGCTTCTGGATTGCCTATGCCTGAACTTTATGTTATGCCTTCTAATCAGATAAATGCTTTTGCTTCTGGAAGAGATCCAAAGAATTCTGTTGTGTGTGTTACAGAGGGGGCTTTGAGCAAGTTAGATAAGAGAGAACTGGAAGGTGTTTTGGCTCATGAATTAGGGCATATTGGAAATTATGACATAAGATATATGACTTTAGTTGCTGTTATGGTTGGAATGATTTCTATTATATCTGAACTCTTTTTGAGAAGTTTGTGGTTTAAGAGTGGAGGAGGCGATGATAATAAAGCAGGAGTGATATTTATGATTATAGGAATTGTTTTAGCAATAGTTGCGCCTATTGTTGTTTATTTTGTTCAGCTTTCAATTTCAAGGAAGCATGAATATTCTGCTGATGCAACAGCAGTTAAATTTACAAGATATCCTGCAGGATTGATAAATGCACTTAAAAAAATAAAGAGAGATTATGGACTTGAATCTAATGAGAAAAAAGTTAGCAAGGCAATTGCGCCTTTGTTTTTTGCAAATCCTTTTAAAAATATTGGAAGTACACACCCTCCAATTGAGAAGAGAATAGAAGCTTTGGAACGAATGTAAATTCTTTTATATAAATCTTTAAAAAGAGAGATTATCATACTTTTTTATGATAAATTTATTTAAATTAGTTACAGGGAAACAGGATATTAAAGGGAGAAATTTGATTCTTAATGAAGAAATAGACTACAATAAAGTTATTGATATAATTAATAATTTAGATGGCTCTGTTATGATAAATATTAAATATTATCCTGATATTGGGTCCCATTCTTTTGATAAGAGAAACCAAAAAGAAGTTTGTGATTTCTTAAAAGATGAATTTGGGTATTCTTCTCAAGATAAAAGGTATCTTGTTGAAGGAAAACATAAGACTTTCTCTAAAGATGGAAAAGAGAAGAATATTTTGTATTTAAATGAGCATTATATAAGAGTTCAAATAGGAGATAAACTTATTCTCGGTTCAAGGCGTAGTGTGACTATCAAATATCTTTCTAAAAAATAAAATTTTTAATTACTTTTAAAAACTTCTTTTTCTTAAATTAATTATGGGAGGAGATTTGAATGGGAATTCTTAGAGGCACAGCAATTACTTTATTTAGTTTTATTCTTTTGCTTTCTCTTTTTCTTATGAATTTCTCTCTTATACTTTCGTGGTCTTTGGAACACGATACTCTTCAGTCTGCTTTGAAGGATTCTGCCAGTGATTTTTTGAAAGATTCTCTGGATGCTGAAAATGTGCTTGAGGAAGAAGCAAATACTCTTATGCAGTCTTACTGTCTTATTAATAGTGAATATAAGTTCACCTATGAAAATTATAATTTTACAATTCCCTGCAGTGTAATTGAAAAAGGAACAGCCTCAATAATTGATTACGGGATGGTTCAGTTAATAGACACAATTTATTATGCCGAATATAACTGCGAATTTTGGGGATGTATAAAAGAAACATCAAATCTTTTTGTTCTTTTTTCAGAAAAAGCAATGGATTATTGGAGAGACAAATTTCTTTTATTAGTTCTTGTATCTTTTGTCCTGTTTGTTTTAATATTTTTAATTTCCAAAAATAAGCCAGTCACAGTTTTTATAACAGGAATTTTGCTTGTTCTTTCTTCCCTGCCATTCAGAAAATTAAACTGGGTTTTGACTTTCATACCTGATAAATTTTCAGGAATATTTTCTGTTTTCTTTACAAAGTCCCATAATGTTTTTATAATAATCTTAATTATGGGATTTATATTTATAGGGATTGGGCTTGCATTTAGATTTTTTGGATGGAGCATGAATTTTATGGATTGGTTTTCAAAAGGTTCTGATAAGGAGGGCATTTCAAAGTCAGAAGTAAGAGAGATAGTTGATGAGGAAATATCAAAGAAAAATTTAGTTAAACCTAAGAAGAAAAA
>JBBTAN010000108.1:9246-21941 GCA_038044205.1 Nanobdellota archaeon | reverse complement strand
AGGTTGAATTTAACAATATAATTATCAGGTAAAATCATTTGGGATTAAACGAAATTAATTATCTATAACATTTTTTATATTAAGATGATTAGTTATCAGGTAAAACTATAATCTTGCTTAACTATTAATTAACCTGAATAATATAGCAACAATATGGGATTTTACTGAGATAAATTTAATATTTATATAATTTTAAAATTATCTTTATTTTCTTCAGCCTTTTTCAGGAAACTTTTTATAAATCTTGAATGTTCCTCATCGTGATATTTAATGTCCTTTATCTTGTAAGACACTATTCTTCCATTATCCTGTCTTTCAGTTCTTACATTTGTCAGCTTTTCCTTTATTTTCTCTCCAAGTAAAATCTCTCCCTGAGAAGCAGAGGCTATTTTTTTAGCATTAGTCATAAGGGTTCCCAGACTCATGAATTCCATAATCCCGTTTTCAGTTTTTTCAACTATAGAGCCATATTCTATTGATATTCCAAAATCTAATCTATGTTTGGATATTCTATTGTGGCTGGATAGTATTTCCTTTGCAGTTTGTGCAATTTCAAGTGCTATAGGTTCATTTTGTAAAGTCCTTGTTTTTGATGGACTAATTATAAAGAACAAATTATTTTGATTTTCATAAACAAAAGCTTTCTTGTTCTCTGCTATATTAATTATTTTTTGAAGTTCTTCTTCGGCGTTTCCTTTATTATTCTGAATCTCTCCAAGATTTTTTATATTTACATTAACAATACTTACATCCTGCTTGTTCCCCTTTATAGAAATAGAAAGATTTGCCTTGTTTTTTGTCACAAGTTTCGAAGTTTTTGAGAGAGGCATTACCCTGTTTTCCCATGGAGCATTTATCTGAGGCTGTTTAACTTTTTTTTTAAATAATCCTCTACCAAATAATCTTCCATAGGGATTTCTTTTATGTGCTTTCCTTAAGAATATAAATGCTATAGACAAGAGAAGTAAAACTATAAAAATCCATATAAAAGGTCTCGTAAAAAACTCTTTTAAGCTTGATTTAGATATGTCTTTTATTCCTATTGCTCTTCCTGTGAGAACTACATTTTGTTTGAATTTGCTTTCACTCTTTTCATTCAAGACTTCAACTTCATATTCCCCATCTGGCGCTTTTAATTCATATTTTTTAGTTTCATCAACTTCGAGAAATATAGGCACTTCTCTAGAGTCATTTCCTATTTTAATAAGAACAGTGTCATTGTAAGGAATATTTCCTGTGTTAATAAAAGTGATAGTCTCATTTGTTATATCCACATTTATGTCTTTCTTTTCTATTATAACAAATTGAGATTCTGCACTAAGCTGATTTGATATTGCGAACACAGTCCAATTTGATGGGGGTTCATTGTAGGTTATAGGAAATTCCAAATATTCGTCAGTTTGTTTTTCAGATTGAACTTGAATATCTGTTTCACCTTTTTTTATTGTTATTATTGCATTTGAATTTATTTTGTTTCCTGTTTGGTCATGCAAAATTGCCTTTACTTTGATGTTTGTTCCTGGTTCCACTTTATCAGTTTCAAATACAAGTTCAAGATAAGTTGGAACCTGCTTTATTATTATATTATAATTTACAAATCCTTTGTTTGTCTTTGAACCTTCTGCAGTCATCTCATAAGCATTAAGTTTTACAAGATAATTTCCTGCCCCCATATTTGAAGAGAGAGTTATGTTCATTGAATACATTCCATTGTTTATTGCTCCCGGCTGTATTATATTCTCTGAAGAAGAATTGCCTATCAAAATTTCCATATCTATAAATCCGTTTACTTCACGTCCATTTTCTTTTATAGCATCTCCGAAAATTAAAATGCTTTGTCCCGGCTCATATTCTTTTTGTTCTGTGTTTGGCTGAAGAATTATTAAGTTAGAAATTTTGAATTCGTTTGTTGTAACAGGACTTCCTTTCTGTTTAGATAGATATCCAGATATTTTACAGTTCCCTGTTGTTTCCCCAATCTTCTCTTTTTCCAAAATTAAAGAACATTCCAAAACTTTTCCTTCTCCTTGAGGCAGACTTACTCCATTTTGGCAGAATTGAATCCTTTTTCCACTGCAAATTAAGTCCATATAAAATTCGTCTGAAATAGATGAAGTAGCTATTATTGATACAGGAATAACAACAGAGTCCCCAAGATTATATGTCTTGTCCAGCTGTTGATTTATAATTATTTCAGCAGAAATAAATGGAGAAATCATCATTACAAGCAATATAAACATCACACACTTTTTCATTTTAACAATTAAGAATATTATTATTTATAAATATTTGTGAGGCATTTAAGATTATATTATTAGGTTATTAACTATGTTTTAATCTTAATTTTTGGATTGTGATATGCTTTCATAACTAAATCTGCAAATTTTCTATTCTCTCTTTTCAATTTTCTACTGTTTATATTCCATTTTGCATCATCTCTTACCTTTGTGGGCCCTGCATTATAGCATGTAAGTTCAATTTTCCATTGTTCTTCAAGTGACAATTCATTCCAACGTGGATGAAATCTTTCACAGAAATAAGAAATATGATTTAGATTTTGAAGAGAGAGTTCAATACTTATAATTGGATCAAAGAGTATCCTTTTAAGTTCAACACTATCTACCAATATTTTTTTAACTTCAACACCTTTTATCTTTTGTGTAATTGTATCTATTATTAATTTTTTATATTCTTCTGGCCTAAATGTAGCAAGAACATCTCCTCCATTTTGTCCAAGCCCTAGATATCCTGTTGAACTTTCAGCATAAATATTTCTGCTTGATTCGTGTCTAATTAATATTCTAAAAAGTCTTTTGTCAAATTCTTTTGGCCAAACCTTGACATTGGCATATGCTTTCTTAATAATAACATTCAAAGAATCTTGGGTTAAATAAAATCCTTTTTCCCATCTTCTTATCTCTCGCTCTCCTTCATCTTTTTTTATAATTCTCTCTAATTCTGATTTTCTGTAATTTTCATATTTTACTTTTGATTTTTCAAAATTTGTTGAATCCCCAAAAATATCAAAATAATTTGCAGATATTAATTTAATAGTCTCGTTTGTCAGAGAGTCATTAGTTAGATAGATATTTTTTGAAGAGTTCTCATTTAAATAAGAAAAAAGATTGGATTTTTCTCCACTATAAAAAACACTTCCAGCTAGGGCTAAACTTCCTATTGTTGCCCATTTCTTTATATTTTTTATTATCTTATTTGTCATTTTATTTTATTACCCCAATATTTTCACAAGAAAAGCGAGTTTCTTTAGAATGATTCAAACTTTTTTTATAGATGTTTAAACCTTTTGATTTTAAAGTATTTATTATATTCAATTTCTGTTTCTCTCATGCAATTCACCCCCCGATAAATTAGCCATTTTATTTGTTATTAATAATATTCTCGTTATATTCGATTTTGACAAGTACCCTATATAAGCTTTGTTGTTGTTTAGAAGAGGTTTTAGGAGAGAAATTGGTTAGTAATCTTTGAGTTAATTAATTTTAAAAACTTGAATTTCTTTGGATGAACATGAAAACCTTGAATCTTCATGTAGATTATATAAAATTCAAGCCTTTGAAAAAAGCACTTAAGAACATCGGAGAGCTTTCTGAAAAAGATAAAAAAGAAAAAGAAGTAAAAGAAGCGCTCGTTGTTTTGACTGCTGTTGAAAAATGCGACAGCAATGTTTCTGCAGTTGTTAAAGAACTTGTTGAGAATGTAAAAGATATTGCTTCACAAGTTAAAACAAAGAATATTGTTCTTTATCCTTATGCTCATTTATCAAAAGATTTGGGGAATCCTGAAATAGCTCAGGAAATATTAGAGAAAGCTGAAAATTCTTTGGGCAAAGAGGGTTTCAAAGTTACAAGAGCACCATTTGGATATTACAAAGAATTTGAATTAAAAGTTAAAGGGCATCCCTTGAGTGAATTATCAAGAGAGATAAAATTGGACGAAGCAAAAGGAAAGGAAGGCAAACAAGAAGTTTATGATTACAAACAACTATTAAGAGAAATATCAAAGTCAAAACTTGACAGTTCAAAATTAAAAGAAAATGATCATAGAATAATAGGGAGACAGATGGATTTGTTTTCTTTTAGTGAGGTTGCTCCTGGAATGGTTTTTTGGCATAATAATGGTTTAATAATAAGAAATGAATTAATTAATTTTTGGAGAGAAGAACATAAAAAAGCAGGTTATAAAGAAATTTCAACACCTCAAATTTTAGATAAGAAACTCTGGCAGATTTCAGGACATTGGGAAAAATATAAAGAAAATATATTTCTTACTGAATATGAAAAAAGAATTTTTGCTGTTAAGCCAATGAATTGTCCAGGAGGAATGCTTGTTTACAAAAATTCTCCTAAATCTTACAAAGATTTGCCTTTAAGAGTTGGAGAATTGGGAGTTGTTCACAGGCAGGAACTTTCAGGAGTTTTGGGTGGTTTATTCAGAGTTATACAGTTTACCCAAGATGACGCACACATTTATTGCACTGAAAAACAAATTGAAGATGAAATTGAGAGAATAATAAAATTAGATGAACTTGTTTATAAAAAATTTGGTTTTGAATATTCTGTTGAACTTTCTACACGCCCTGAAAAGAGAATTGGCGATGATAAAATTTGGGATTTGTCTGAAAGTATATTGAAGAAAGTGCTTGAAAAAAAGAAGATGAAATTTAAAATTAATGAAGGTGATGGGGCTTTTTATGGACCCAAGATTGATTTTCATTTAAAAGATTCTCTTGGAAGAACTTGGCAGTGCGGGACAATACAGCTTGATTTTTCAATGCCAGAGAGATTTGAATTGGAATATACAGATAAGGATAATTCAAAGAAAAGACCCATAATGCTCCACAGAACAGTTTATGGAAGTTTGGAGAGATTTATTGGCATATTGCTTGAGAATACAAATGGAAGATTACCCACTTGGCTTGCTCCTGTTCAGATTAGAATTTTAAGTTTTACAGATAGAAATGTTGAGCATTCCAAGGAAGTTGTTGAAAGAATGAAAAAAGATATTCCTTCATTAAGAATAGAAACTGATTTTGACCAGAAAACAATTCAGTCAAAAGTAAAAGATGCTGAGATGATGAAAATTCCTTATATAATTGTTATAGGAGATAAAGAAGAAAAAGAAGGTGTTGTTGCAGTGAGGAAAGGCGGGGATAAAATTATTGAAAGTTTAGATACAGATGAATTTATATTTGATTTGAAGATGAAAATTGAGAAGAGGATGTGAATGGATTTGAAAAATAAAATAGTTCTGGTAACTGGTTCAAGCAGAGGAATTGGAAAAGCTATTGCATTGTTATTTGCTAAAGAAGGTGCAAAAGTAATAGTGAATTATTCTAAATCTGAAAAAGAAGCAAATGAAGTTCTTAATGAAATAAAAAAAACATCAGATGGGATTGCAATTAAATGCGATGTATCAAAAGAAGAGGAAGTTAAGAAGATGATATCTGAGATTATTAAAAAATTTGGAAGATTAGATATCCTGATCAATAATGCTGGAATTGTCTTTGACATTCCTCTTTTTGAAAAAACAGTTGAACAATGGAATAAAACTTTGGGAGTTAACTTAATTGGCACATTTCTATGTTCAAAATATGCTGTTCCTTATATTAAAAAACAAAAGTCAGGAGTAATTATTAATATTGCCTCTACTAATGGAATTGATTCTTTAAGTCCAGAATCTGCAGATTATGATGCTTCAAAGGCAGGAGTCATAAGTTTGACTAAAAATTTAGCATCAGAATTAGCACCTAACATAAGAGTTAACTGTGTTGCACCTGGATGGGTTAATACTGATATCAACAAGAACTTGCCAAAAGATTATATGATTAAAGAGACAGAAAAAATTTTATTGAAAAGATTTGGTATGCCTGAAGAAATAGGGAAAGCTGTTTTATTTTTAGCTTCAGATGATGCAAGTTTTATCACAGGAACTACTTTAATCGTTGATGGTGGATATGGGCAAATAAAATGAACAAAGAAAATATAGAGAAAATAAAGAAAATATTATATAATTATTTAAAAAATTGCAAATTGATGCAGGTAGCTGTTTCAGATGGGAAAAATCCAAGCATATTCAATTGTTGGTTTTCTTATGATGATAAATATAATTTTTATTTTATATCTCCAGATTATTCAATTCATTCAAAAATTATAAAGAATAATCCTAATGTTGCAATTGCTATAACAGATACTAAATTTAATACTGAATTTGGGAATGATGTTGTAGGGGTTTCATTTAAAGGAAGAGCCAAGCAACCAAAAGGTAAGGAATTATTAACAGCTTATTCTAATTTTCTAAGAAGATACCCCAAGGTTGGGACTTATATCAAATATATTTCCAATAAAAAACTTGATTTATCATTGACTAAAATATATAAGATTGAGACGGATAAGTTAATTTTGTATGATGAAGTAGATTTTAAGGAAGGTGAAGAAAGGCAGGAGATAGATGTTAAGGATTTGTTGAGTTAAAAGGATGTAGTTAGCTGTAACAGCTTTTAATTATATTGTTAATAAGTTGAGCAGGTTGTATATTATAATAGTTTACAGGATTTTAGATGATAATTAAATATATTATTTATTCTTTAAGTCCTTTTTCCTTTGCAATTCTTTCTAATCTATTAAATATATCTTCTTTTCTTTCAATTCTACTTTGCCTGTAAACTAGTCCACCATACATATCTAAAACTTCATAGGGTAGGTTGTTATTTGAATCTTTGTAAAGTCCTTTTGCTGATTCCCAATTCAGATAAATTAAATGGACAATTGCACCTTTGAAAGTTTGTTTGAAATATTTGTAATCTCCATTCTCAACTTTTTGAACCCTGGGCCTTAATTCCTTTAATTCATCTCTAAAATCTCTATTTTTTGGTCTTATGTCAAAAATAAACCATTTATTTTTTTCACAATCTGTTACAGCACCCCTGATTTTAATGCCCATTATCTTTTTTGATTCTGGCTTGTGAATTACCATAACATAGGATAATCTTTCTTATTTATATTAATTTATATTATAAAAACTTATAAATCGCAATATGCTGAAAATTCTATGAACTTTCAGTTTTATTTTGAAAAGTTGATTGAATCAAAAGATTTTAAGAAATTTGTAAAAGAAAACAAGGATTCTTTTCTTTGCTCAGGGTTTTTTATAATAGACAAAAAAGATAAGGAAAACAAGCAAAGTATTGATTATTTTGTTCCTTCAATTAACAAAATGTACAGCTTTAAAATAAATAACAACGTCGAGATGATTCCTATTGAAGATTATGGAAAAGGTTTCAAGCCAGAGAAAATTGCAGATAATATTGACTTTAATTTTGAGGATATTGAAGAGATGATTCAAGGCAGAATGAATGAAGATAATATAAAGAATAAAATAGAAAAACTTCTCCTTAGTTTGCAAGCGAAAGACAAGAAAAATTATATTTTAGGAACAATTTTTATTTCAGGACTGGGAATTCTTAAAGTAAGGATAGATTTGAATGAAAGGAAAATTGTTGATTTTGAAAAGAAAAGCTTTTTTGATATGATGAGGGTTGTTAAGAAAGGTGATAAGGTTTAAGTTATTAGAATAATCATTTTCCCACCACTACTCGCGACTTCGCACGAGCAATTAATTTAAGTTACTCTCTACCACGAAATCGCTCGCCCACCCTTAGAAGAATTTAATTATCTGTAACAGTCGTTTATTATAATGAGTTGCTCAATATTTAGGGTATTATGACACCCCCAACGATTTTACCAAGATAATTTAAAATTAATTTTGTAATGCAATATACCTAATTTCTCTGATTTCCTCTTTCTTTTTACCTGACTTTTCATATTCTAATCTTTGCTTTTCAAGTTTATCCATTTCTTTCTTTAAGAAGTTATAACTATCTTTTATTTGTGTTGTTACTGGATTTTCTCCAAATAGAAATATTCCAATTGGATTTAGACAATCTTTTATTATACTTCTTCTATCTTTAATACTGTATCCAATATAATCCATCTTTCTTGCTAAATCTGAAACTTTCTTGCTGATTTCCATGAATTTTAATGTCCCAATTAATTTATAAGATTATATGTAATTATCTGTAACAGTTTTTTAATTAGATTGTAATATTAATAAGATGGGTTATAATAAACGATATGATTTTACTGAGATAATTATAAAATTTTAATGAGAAACTACCTCTTTCACTTTCAATTTATATTTCTTTTCTAGGATTTTTACCTCTTTTCTTACACTTTCACAATATTCTCCATAATTATTAATCATATCTTCAAAATCTTTAAGTTTATCTGGAAAGTGTTCTCTAATTACTGGCAATATTCTGTTTAATATAGGTTTTCTTATATTTAATATTTCAACCCAAACATAACTGCAAAAAGATAATTCTTTGAATATCTCTTCTAAATTAGTTATTCCAGGTAAAACAGGAGAAATAAAACCATATACTTTAATTCCTTGTTCTTTTGCTTCTTTAAGAACATTAATCCTTTCTTTAGGAGGAGATGCAAAAGGTTCAATAATCCTAGATATGTTTGAATCAAGGGAATTAATAGAACATCCAATTTCTACATTTAATTTTTTCAATAAATCAAAGTCTCTTCTTATTAGTGCAGATTTTGTTAGAATTTCTATTGTAAATTTATTTTTATGTGGAGAGTTAGCAATTATCTCTAAGATTTTTCTTGTTAGTTTATATTTTGCTTCAAGGGGCATATAACAATCACATACACTTGATAACCATATATTTCCTGCTTTATTCTTTTCTAGTTCTTTTTCAAGAAATTCTGGGCAATTTATTTTAACATAAACAAAGTCCCCCCATTTATCTTTTATGTTGTGGAATCTTCTCATAAAATCAGCATAGCAATATTTACATCCGTGTTGACATCCAGTATAAGGATTAATTACATAATCAGTTAACTTACTCTTGGTCATGCACGATTTAGATTTAATTTCTTTTATTTCCATTTTTTATTTTTCCACAATAAAATTAATCATCATTTCTGAATTATGTGAGGAAAGAATTTTAAAACCAGCTTTTTTAAATAAATTGTGAACTTCTTTTTCATCAAATAAATAATAATATCTTTTTCCTTTATCTCTCCACCCAACCAATTTTTCTTTCCCTTTTTTTTGATTAAATCTTTTTGAATTAAAATTCCAGACACCTATTAAAGACTTTGAATTTGGTTTCATTATTCTGCATAATTCTTTAATTGCTTCTTTATGGTATATTGGTTCAAGGCAGTGCAATGCAGAAATACATATAGCATAATCAAAAAAATTATCTTCAAAAGGAAGTTTTGTTAAATCTGCTACTTCAAATTTTGCTTCTATCTTTAGCTTTTTTGCTTTCTTTTTAGCTAATTCAATCATCTTATCTGAGAAATCAACTAAATACATTTTACCTTTTTTTATTTTTGTCAGATGTCTTCCACTTCCGCTTCCCAAATCTAAAACATTTCCAGTGCATTTTTTAAGGAAATCTTTGCTAAATTCTGAAGGAATTTGTTTGAACTTATCCCATTCTGGTGCAATTTTATCCCAAACGACTTGTTGTTGATTCATTAATTAGAGTAGAATTGGAAGATTATAAATATTTTTGGGAAAAATTTATATACCTTTATTGTTATTAATTAGGGATGAAGCAAAATATTGCTGTAAAAAGACCTGCAATAATAACTGTAATTTGTATAATTGGGTTTATTGGTTTATTATTTGTTGTTTCAATGATATTTGTATTTTCAGATGCTGTAAAATCAATTGGTGCATGGTATCTTCCATATCTTGCATTTAGTGCGGTTGTTGGATTAGTTTGTTTTATTGGTTTGTGGATGATGAAAAAATGGAGCATAATCGCTTACACAATATTTGTTGTCATAAATCAAGTTGTAATGATTAGTATGAATGTTTGGAATATTCTTGCACTTATAATTCCTGGAATAATAATTGTAATTGGATTTTTGAATTACAAAGAAATGAAATAATTTTTGATTAATTATTTGTTTACAACTCATCTTCCCTAAACTTGACTATGCTGAAAAAGAGTCCCTATAAAATGAAACTATCCCAGAAAATCTTAAAAACTTGAAATCTATACAATAATTATATACGCCTGTCCTTGCTTCGGCAAGGGATGGGCACCTTAACTCTCCCCCAGATAACTTTAAATATAATCTATCTATATATTGATTATAATGATTAAAAAAGAAAATAAAATGATAAAGAAAAGTACTTTTATGTATGATGAAGATTTAGACAGGCTTATGATTTTTAATAATTTAAAAGAAGATGAAAAAGTCTACGGAAGTGTGCACATTCTTAATTTAGTTTTAGACATAACTACAAAAAATAGAGTTGCAAATATAGAAATACGTGATGTCTCTGAATATTTAAAATCAATAGGCAAAGACTCAAATATTCTTAATGCGCTTAATAGTGCTAAAATAAATATTTTGCAGGTAAGAGGAGGATTTGTTATTCAAATAATCTTAGCAGGTTTGAATAAAATAGAAGAAATCCCCTATACTATTCCCACTGAAGAAAAAATACTTATTACCGCTTAAATTTTTTGAATCTGTAGTCTAAATTTCTCTTGTATTCAATTAGATGAATTATGAGCAAATCTTCTTCTTTTGGAATAATTCCTATAGAGATTGTAATATTATTGCTCATTTTGTAGAATAGTTCATATCCCAAATTACCATTCTTTAATTCTTCTATTTCTATTGCATAAACTTTATCGAATTGTGGAAAAATTTCGTTAAACTTCTCTTCAGAAATTCCTTTTCTTAAAAGCCCAATTTTATACCACTCTGTGAAAACAAGTTTTCTGTCTTTAATTTTCTCTCTAATAATTTTATCTATCTCTGATTTATCATCAATTATCTTCACTTCTTTTTGAGTCATAATTTATACAATAGATTTAAGATTATAAATATTAATATAATAAATTTTGATAATAATTATCTCGTTATTGGTTCTACAATATAACTTATTTTATAAAAAGAACTAATCAAAATTTTACAACTCATCTTCCTTGAATTTCATTATGGTGAAAGAAGTATTATTTTCTTTTTTTAATTTTTCAACTCCACCAAGCTCTTCCAATTCAATTATAAACGCACAATCTACAATCTGTCCCCCAAGCTTTTTTATGAGATTGCAGGAAGCAAGAGCAGTCCCCCCCGTTGCAATCAAATCATCGACAAGCAGAACTTTTTGTCCTAACTTCACAGAATCCTTATGCATTTCAACTGTATCTGTTCCATATTCAAGAGAATATTCCTGTTTAATTGTTTCATAAGGCAGTTTTCCTGGTTTTCTTATTAAAACAAGTCCTGTGTTTAATCTTTGAGCAAGAATTCCTGCAAGAATAAATCCCCTTGATTCAATCCCGGCTATCATATCTATTTTAGTGTCTTTATATCTTTCATAAAAAATATCTGTAAATCTTCTTAAACTTTCTTTATCCTGAAGCAAAGGAGTTATATCTCTGAAGAGTATTCCTTGCTTTGGAAAGTTTGGGATTGTTCTTATTTTATCTTTTAATTTAAGAATTTCCTGCTCTCTTGAAAAAGAATTAATTGTTTCAAGAATAATCTTCTTTACTTTTTCTGCATTTTCTTTCATGATATATTTTATTTCAGTCCAGGTTACAGGTTCTTCATCTTCTTTCCAGCAATCATAGTCTGTTGACATTGCTATAACAGAATAAGGAACTTCTGCTTCATTAGCAAGTATGCATTCAGGAGCTATTGACATATTTATAACATGCGCTCCCCATTGCCTGAAAATATTGCTCTCTGCTCTTGTTGAAAATCTTGGGCCTTCAATTGTTAAAACAGTTCCTTTTTTATGAACTGGAAATTTAAGTTTTTCACAGCTTTCAATTAATTTTTTTCTTAAAATCTCAGAAAAAGGATTTGCCATAGGAGTATGAACTGCTCCAAACTCAAATTTATCAAAAAAAGTTAATTTTCTTTGCTTTGTGAAGTCTATGAATTGATCAGGAATTACAAAATCCCCCCTCTTTATTTCTTCTCTCAAGGAACCAACAGCTGTTGTTGCAATTATAAATTTGCATCCTTCATCTTTTAACGCAAAAACATTTGCTCTGTTATTAACTTCTGTAGGTGTAATTTCATGCTTTAGTCCGTGCCTTGAAATTATAACAACATCGATATTATTTATTCTGCCTGTTGTTAGAGGAGAAGAAGGTTTCCCAAAAGGAGTTTCAACTTCTTTTATTTTGAAATCTTCAAGAAGGTTTGGGTCTTCAAGTCCAGAACCACCTATTATACCTATTTTCATAGCTATTAAATTATGAAAGATTTTATAAGCATTTTTGGTGTTGAGAATATATATTGATTTGATGCTTTATAGATTAATTTCTATCCAATTTCTTTTCTAATCGATTAATTCCTTTTTTCATATCTTTCTTTTCTTCTTTTAAATAACTACAAAATTCTTTTGATTTTGAATATAAATAAGGTTCACCTGAATAAGAGGATAAATATTTAATTAAAGCATTAAGAGGATTTATTATATTAGATAATTTCTTTTCACATTTTTTATAATGATTTAAATATTCTCTAAGATTTTTCTTTTGTGGATTGTCCATGTTTTTTTAGGGGATATATATTTTAAAAACACTATTATTCTGAAAGATATATGTTAAA
>JBBTAN010000108.1:0-9146 GCA_038044205.1 Nanobdellota archaeon | reverse complement strand
ACTCCTGTTGCAGTCATGCTTCCTCCACGCAAATGCAGACATGGAAATTGCATATATTGCCCTTCAATGAATGTTCCACAGAGTTACACGCCTAAAAGCCCTGTTGTTTTGAGAGCTAAAGCATTGGATTATGATTCTTATAAACAAGTTGTTTCAAGAATTAAAGCATTTGAAGTTATGAATCACCCAACTGACAAAATTGAATTAATAATTATGGGTGGGACTTTTTTGGAATATCCAGAGAAATTTCAATATAGTTTTATAAAAGGGCTATATGATGGATTGAATGGTTTTAGAGCAAAAAATTTAGAAGAAGCTAAAAAGAAAAATGAGAAAGCAAGGCACAGGTGTGTTGCTCTTTGCATTGAAACAAGACCAGATGTTTGTTCTGAGTTTATTGAAAGAATGAGAGGATTTGGATGCACTCGTGTTGAATTGGGTGTTCAGATTATAGATAATAAAATTTATGATTTTGTAAAAAGAGGACATAAAGTTGAAGATGTTGCCAGAGCAACAAAATGCCTGAGAAATGCTGGGTTTAAAATTGGTTATCATATAATGCCTGGACTTCCTGGAAGCAATCCTGAGAAAGATTTGAAATTATTTAAAAAAATATTTTCAGATGAAAAATTCAAGCCAGACCAGATTAAAATTTATCCGTGTCAGGTTTTACCTTGTTCAGAACTTGAAAAAATTTATTGGGAAAGAAAATACAAACCTTATTCTGTTGAGGTTATTCAGAAACTTTTGATAAATATGTTAAAAGCAATCCCAAGATATTGCAGAGTTATGAGGATTATGAGAGAGATTCCTTCTGAATATCTTGTTGCAGGAACTAAACACATTGGAATAAGAAAAGATATTGAAGATGAGTTAAGGAAAAACAATGTTAAACTTAAAGAAATAAGATACAGGGAGATTGGGTTTAATCTCACTCATTCGTCTAAAATCCAAACGAGGGAGATTGGATTTAATAAAGAAAATATAAATCTTGATTTGAAATTAAAAATAACAAAATACAAAGCTTCTGGTGGAAAAGAATATTTTATTGAAATTGTGAATAAAGAGGATATTTTATTTGGGTTATTGAGGTTGAGAATAAATTTGCTTAATCAAATTCCCGCCCAACTCGTGACCTCGCACGAGAAATTAATTATAAATAAAACTCTCTACCACGAAGTCACTCGCCCACCCCAATTAATTAACAGGAAGAATATTTCTAAATCTTGTTCGACTATTGACTTTAATAATAAATTAAATAAATCAGCTAACAAAACTGCTATTATCCGTGAACTTCATATTTATGGACAGAGCTTGAAATTAGGTGAAGGGGGGAAAATTGGGCAGCATACTGGTTTGGGAAGATGGTTAATGAGAGAAGCGGAGAAGATTGCTAAGAATAGTAAGTGTGCTGAAATTAAAGTTATCTCGGGTGTTGGAGTTAGGTTGTACTATAGAAAGTTAGGTTACGAATTGGATAAAGAAAAAGGTGAATATATGGTAAAGCTTTTATAGAATTGATTTTTATTTATAATATGAAATATATAATTGCTTCTGGTCCTGTAATTATTGAAAAAGGAAAATTATTAGTGAATAAAGATGATAAAGATGATTTTTATAAGCTTCCTGGAGGGACTATAGAAGAGAATGTTGAAAGTTTAGAAGAAGCTTGTTATAGAGAAGTAAAAGAAGAAATTAATGCCAAAATTGAAATTATAAAGCCATTACATCCCATGATTATATGGAAAAATCCTCAAACAGGAGAAAAAATGTGTATCCTTCTGATTCATTATCTTTCTAAGTTGAAAAATAAAAAAGAGATTAAACCTGTTTTTCCTATTAAAGAGATTAAATGGTTGGATATTAAGGAGATTAAACAGGGAAAATATCCTGTTGCTCCAAATATTAAATTTTTAATTGAGAAAAGCGATATAAGATAACTTAAAATCAATAGTTGCCTAATTTTCTTAATATAATTTTTATTTCATCAATTGTCTTTTGCCTGGTTTTTATAAATAATCTTAATCTTTTAAGAAAGAAACAACTCTATCTATAATCTCCTTAAATTTCTCAGGCTTTAATGATCCTATTTTATATTTGATTAAAGATTTTTCTATAGAGCCTATTTTATCAATTCTGACAAAACTTTCTCTTTTTAGACTACCCTGATTAAAATCCTTATCTTCTATTTTTATTTCAACAGACTTCTCATAAGAAGAACAAGTTATTTGGTTGACAATTACATCTCCACCTTTAGGAATCTTAATAATTAATACGGGTCTTCTTTTTGATTCTTTCAAACTTGAAAAAGGAAAATCTATAACAATCACATCTCCTTTTACAAATCCTTCCATGCCTCATCCTCTTCTTTGTTAAGCCAAGTTTTGGCAAAAGATTTTTCAGATAAGAGGGCTGTTTCAGGAATAGATATTTTTAGAATTATTTCATCATCTTTTCTTATTACAATCAATTTGTCTCCTTCATTAATTCCTTTACGTAAATCTATTGGAATTACTACTTGCCCTCTTGAACTCATTTTTGTTGTATCAATTATCATAAATAAGATTAATCTTACTTTTATTTAAATGTTTCTTTTTGTAAAATTCTTGGTGATTAAGATATTAAATCTTAATCTTTCCACTTTGCCAATCCTTCAAAATTAATCTGGCTGTTGTATCTTCATTAACTTCTCCACCTTTTTTTAAGAAACCTTTTCTTCTTCCAAGTTCTTCAAGAAGAACTTCAGAATCTCCTTTAGAATCTATTTTGTAGAATTTCTCAAGTACTTTTGAATAATCTTTCATAAGAGTTGCAATAACCATTTCTGGCTCCTTAACCTGACTGTAGCTTCTGGCACCCAGTTTTGCGTGCATTGATATTTTTTCCCTGTCTTGTTGAGAATACTCTTTTTCAGGGATTATACCTGGCGAGTCAATTAAAACTATGTCCTGAGAAAGCTTTATTTTTTGCATACTTTTTGTGAAACCTGCATCTGAACCAACTCCGGCTGAACTCTTTCCAATTAATGAGTTAATAAGTGAACTTTTTCCTGTGTTTGGATAACCTATAACTCCAACAGTTACTTTTTCATTGGAAGTTTCATTTTTTTTCTTATCTATCTTTTTTGCTTCTATCTTTATTCTGTCTCTTAGCTCTTTTATCCCCTTTCTTAGAGTAGAAGAGACAAAAACGTAGTTAGTAAATTCTTTTGGCAGTTTTAGATTGTTTTTGTTGATTAAATCTGCCTTGTTAAAAACATAAATGAGCCTTTTATTCATTCTTTTTATTTCTTCTTCAAATTGGCTGTTTCTTGTTTCTTCTATGAATCTTGCATCAAGAATTTCAAGGATTATGTCTGAATCTTCAATTATCTTTTTTGCTATTAAAGGATATTTCCCTCTTTGCTTTCTTATATTTTGTATCTTCCCTGTGTGTCTTGATGAAAAACTATGTCTTACTCTCATGGTGTTCATAAGAAAATTGAGTTTAAAAAACTAGAGAATTTGTTTTAGGATTATAGCGCCCCGACCGACCAATGGACGATTGTGGGAATTTAGTGAGAATCTGTTTATCTCCCATAAGTTCGTTAATTTAGCATGATTTTCCATCGCTGTTGTGTGTGATGGCGATGATTTATAAATATTGTCGAGAACAAAGATATAGATAAAAACAGGTGACTACATTTTTTGTTATTTGTAGACACCTAAACAGAAATATTTAAATATTGTAGTCACCTATATATATTTATGAATATTGAAAAAAGAAAAGCAGGAAATAAGATAAAATACTATCTTGCTCATTCTTACCGTGAAGGTTCAAGAGTTCACAAATTCAGGAAATATCTTGGAACTGACTTAAGTGAAGAAAAATTAAAAGAAAGGATTGTAATTGCTGAAAAACTTATCCTGGAAGAGATACACAAATATAAAATAATCCAAGACCCATTAAAGATTGAACTTTCTAAGGAAGAAATAGACTCAATTAAGAGAATAGAATCCGACATACCATTAAAAATTTCTCACTTATCTGAAGGAGACTGGAAAAAGTTTTCTAAGTTGTTCTCATATAATACAAATGCTATTGAAGGAAGCAAACTAAACCAAAGCGAAGTGTCAAATATTTTGGAATATGACAAATGGCCGGACAAATCGAAAGAAGATATTGCAGAGGCATATGGGGTTGACGAAGCTATTAGATTTATAAGGAAAACCAAAGAACATATCTCTATAGAATTAATAAAAGATATTCATAAGATTGTCTTCAAGAATTCAAAGCATTTTGCCGGGCAATTCAGAAAAAAAGGTGAAGAAGTTGTTGTTATGGATCAATCTGGAAGAGTAGTCCATGAAGGGGTTCCACAAGCAAGAATAAACTATTTGTTAAACGAGTTAATAAAATGGTATGAAAAGAACAAAACGAAATATCCTGCATTTATATTAGCTGCGGTGGTGCACAATCAATTTGAGAACATTCACCCTTTTGCAGATGGAAATGGAAGAGTTGGGAGGATACTCTTAAATAACATTTTAATCAAACATAATCTCCCACCATTAAACATAAATCTCAAAAATCAGGTGCAGTATTATCAATCTTTGCAGGAATATGAAAAAAATCACAATATTAAGCCAACAATTAATCTTTACATAAAAGAATATAGGCAATTAGAAAAAGATTTGAAAGAAAAGATAAATTCGTAACTAAATTACTTAAATCAAAAAATAAAGCAATAATGAATAATGATTTTTGGTAAAATGAGATTTGTTTTAGTTTACTCGTAGAATATCAATAATAAAAAGTGATTCTCACTAAGGTCACAAGAATATACTACGCCCCGACCGGGATTCGAACCCGGGTCACGGCCGTGCTTCCTAACCTGTTAGGTCAACTTCCTAAAGTCAGTTGAAAGGGCCGCATTCTTGGCCTCTGAACTATCGGGGCTTAGCGTTTTGTTGCACCGGGAGTTCTAGGTTTTCCTGACCTTTTGAACTATCGGGGCTTTGGCTTAAAAATTACTTTCCAAAAACTTAAGATAAAAATACTTTTTAAAGATAACTAAAACAATTTAATTTTAAATGAGCCTACTAACTCGCGACCTCGCACGAGAAATTAATTTTGATTACTCTCTACCACGAAATCGCTCGGAATTTGAATTATCTTTTTTATTGTTGTCACGCAAATCCGAATGATATTTCACTTTGTTCAATATCATGAGCCTACACGGATTTGAACCGTGGACCCCCGCCTCTCTTAGATTCCTTTTCAGGTACTCCTGTGAGAGATGCAATTCCATGTAAGACACCTAACGGTTTCTTAACAATCAACTTCCCTTAAGTTTGCCTCAGGGGTGTTGAATTGCAATCATATAAGAGCGGTGCTCTGGACCAGGCTGAGCTATAGGCTCGAGTTATATCTTTAGATAAAATTTGGAAATTTATAAATCTTGTGAAAAGAAAATAAGTCATTTTAATGGTTGGATGAATTTTCACATCCATTAATATTTAAATAGTCTGAATCTTTGAATAATATATGTCTACGCAAATGAATTTTAGATATAGAATATATCCTTCTCGAAATCAAATAATTAAGTTGAATAAAACTATTTCTGGTTGTTGTTTCGTTTATAACTGAATTAATTTCCATTTTCTAAATATCTCTCTTTTCTTTTAATTGAACCATATTCTGTATAATAATGATTTTTACATAAGCCCAGTCCATAATGTTTCTTATTACATCCGATAATACTACATCTTCTCTCTTGTGGTCTTTCTTTTTCTATCTCTTCAAATATTTTTTTCTTTCTTTCAAGGAATATTGTAGAATTTTTATATAAATAATCATAAAGTTTCTTTATATTATCTCTTCCACCTAATTCAATTGCTAAAACATTACTTTTGCTATCTTTATGTCTTTTCTTTAATTTTGTGTTCTGGTTAATATTTATTTTTGAGAAAATATTTTTCTGTATAAATTCTAAAAATTCTTTTTCAGCCATCAAGGAAAAATAAGCATCATTATTTTTTGTTAATCTTATACAACCATCACCATCAAAAACCCCTCTAAGGAAATGATTAGTTAGGTTAATTGAAATTTTGGGGAAACCTTTTCTATTTAAAAAATCTAAATTCCTTAAATCTTGTATAATCTTTTTATTTGGAACATTTACTCTTACTATATCGGCATAGGAATAATTGTATTCTTGTAAGGGTCTATTTGTCTTTAATGAAATTAGAAATTTTTTAAGATGCTCTTTATCTTTTATTGAGAGAGTTAAATTTAATGATACTTTATTCAGATAACCATCAGCCCACAAAAAACCCAGCCAATATCCTTTTTCTTCGGTATCTATTTTTTCAAAAAAGTTTTCATCTATTTCATATTTTCTTTTATTATATGTTTGTTCTCTTATTTTTACATTTCTTCTTTTTAATAAACCACAAATAGAAGAGGCAGTTATTTCATATTCTTTTGCTAATTGTGGAGAGGATTTTCCATTTTGATATTTCTCTACAACTTCTTGTATTTGTTCTTTTGATAATCTATTTACCATTATACTTAATATAGAGTTAATACTATTTAAATATATCTGTCTAATTAATTCTGCCTTTATCATATTGTTAATGCGTCCATTAATTTAGATAGGGTTGGACTAACCCAAATCTCTTCTTCGGAAGAAAACGCTTGTGAACATAGTGTAAGACCTTCTCATCAAGGGAAGGCTATTGTGGATGAAACAGGAACTATAAACAAATCTGCGTAGACTGTTGATTTGTTTGGAAGCCAACTAATTTATTAGTTGGAGGATGTCACAAGTCTTGTTGTTTTGTTATTTTTGCAGGAAATTTCTTGCAAAATCCCTAGAATTTTACTGTTATTTTATAAAATAAAAACTGCTTTCTTTGCAAAAAATTGGAAAAACTTGCAATTTAGAAAAAATTTTTATAAAAATCTTTTACCGTACACTTTTTAAATGTAAGTAAAAGTTTTCCTACATTTTTTAGCGAGGACAAAAAGATTTATAAGAGACTAATTCCATAATAGATTATGAAAAAGGGTGTGGTGATAACTGTAGCAGTTATATCTGCTTTATTTTTCATAAATTTTGCTTTAGCAGAGTCAATTTCTGAGGATTTGCATTTGAATATTCAAACAACTTTTGCAAATGGAACAATTAGCACAGGGACCTTTGCATTTGTTTTTAATATCTCTAGAAATGTTGGTTGTTCAGATATTATTTATACAAATTCAACTAGTCTGACAACTGATTCAAGAGGAATTATTTCTTATTATCTCCCAAATGTTTCTTTAAATTATTCAGAACAGTATTATTTATGCTATTACCGGGGTGGTGTTTTAAAAGATTCAACAAAAATAGCAAGAGCCCCTTATTCTTTCAGAGCAAGGAATATTACACTGAGTGGGGTTGAGCCAGATTCTAATTTGAGTCTTGGAAGTTACAATATGACTGCGCGTTATTATTTTGGAAATGGAACTTATCTTACAGATGTTAATGATACTCTAAGCCAGTTAAATTGTGCAAATGAGCAGGTTATAAAATGGAATGCTACTTTGGGTGCGTGGAATTGTTCAGATGTTTCTGCAGCGGGGGCAGGGGATATTGATGCTGTAAATACAGATAATATTTACCTAACTGGAGGACAGACAAGCGGAACAGTAAATCTGGTTTTTAATGAAACAAAATTAAATATTACAACAGATTATAGAATAGCTGCAAATAATGCTTCAATTGTAAATTGGATCACTTCACTATTTGTGCAGATTTCAAATATTGTAAGTCTTGTTGGAAACTGGTCAGCAGATAAACCAAATTATTACAATAGAACATGGGTTGATGTTAATATTTCAACAGCTAATACATCAATGAAGAATTATGTTGATTTCCAAAATACATCACAAACAAACTTGATTAATTTAAACAATGCCTCTGTAAATAATTATATTAATGCAACAAACATTTCTATGAAGAATTATGTTAATTCAAATTTTGTTAATCAAAGTGGTGTTGGTGATTTGAGTGTTAATAATTCTCAATATTTAGACTCTTATGATAGTTCTTTCTTTATGCCACTAAATAACTCTGTTTATGGAAATTTTGATTTTAATGGGGGTTGGCTAACTAATGGATTAAGTATAATAAACGGCAATCTTTATGCCCAAACTGGTTACTTCTATAATATAAGTTCCTTATCAGTTTCAAATCTTAATATAAATGGTTCTTTATTGCCTTATTCAGGATTTGATGCCCAGTTTGATGTGGGAAGTGCTCTTTTGAGATGGAGGGATTTATATCTCAGCGGGCAAATAAAATCTGCAACAGCAAATATTACTGGAACATTATATGTTGCAGGTGTGAATATCTCTCAAAATAATGAATCAATGAAGAATTATGTTGATTATGTTGGAAACAGATGGAATGCAAATTACACAAACATGCAAACTGCCTGTAGCCCCAATTTTGTTATAGGAATATATGGAAACGGAACATTTAGATGTGGAACAGTGGAGCAAGCAGCAGAAGTAGACCCTTATTGGAGTTCTAATTATACAGCATTTAATTCATCTTGGAGCAATATAACAAATTATTCTTATGTTCCATACACAGGAGCAAATCAAAATGTTAATTTAGGAAATAATAATTTTACAGTAAATGGGACAACCTTGTTTGTTGATACAAATAATGGAAGAGTTGGAATTGGGACGACAAGTCCGAGTTATACATTTGATATTATCGGGGACTTTTCTGTTGGTTCTGTAACAAACCAATATATGAAAATTTCTCCAAGTTTAGGGCAACTTTATTTAGGAAAAGTCGGTGTTGTTGATGTTAATGTTTTATCTGGATTATATGTAGGAGGAACAATAAATGCAGATACTTTCAAGCCAAGAAATGATGTGGATTTTACTTTTAAGAATTATGCTGAAACAGTTAATATAGCGACATTTTCTAAGACAGGAAACGTCGGAATCGGAACAACAAATCCTTTTGTAAATCTTCACGTAAATGGTTCAATATTAGCAAATGGAACAATAAATGCAACAACAGATGTTTGCATTCAAGGTGGAAATTGTTTGAGCAATGTTAGTGGTGTTGGAGGAGCAAACTGGAATGCAAATTATTCAACATTCCT
>JBBTAN010000107.1:11968-29433 GCA_038044205.1 Nanobdellota archaeon | reverse complement strand
TAAAATCATGTGGGGTTACTATATTACTAAGATAGATTAATTATAATAACTAGACTGTTACAGATAACTAAACAAATAATTAATTAATTTAATTCTTACTGAATGTTTTGAATATTCCTATAATTACACTTATCAAAGTTGTTGCTACTACAATCCATCCAAATATTGCTAATATTGTATGGGGTATCCATCTTATTGCCAAAACACCGTCAATCATCCCAAAAGCAACTGCCAAAGAAACCAAAACTCCTGTCAGCCAGGCAACAAAGTTCAGAAGTTTGCTTAATATCCTCTTTGTCATTTTACATTCTCTCCAAAGTTTCAATTCCAAGCAAATAAAGGGAATTTTTTAAAATTTGCTTAAATGAAATCACTAAATCAACACGAAAAGATTCTCTCTCAGAATTTATTACAGGACAGGCATGATAAAATTCATTAAATACCCGGGATAATTGGTAGGAGTAATTTGCAATTACAGACGGATTTAAATCCTTAAAAGATTTCAGGACAATTTCCTTAAATTCTGATAATTTTTTTACAAGAGATATTTCTTTTTCTTCAAGCTCCTCTAAAGAATAATTTTTCTCAACTTTTTTTAATTTTTTAAGTATGCTTGAAGCTCTTGCATAGCTGTATAATATATAAGAGCCTGTATCTCCCTCAAAATCTATTGATTCTTTTGGGTTGAATACCCTGTCTTTCTTTATATCCACTTTAAGAAGAATATATTTTATTGCAGCGAGAGCAATTTTAAGACTTTTCTCTTCAAGTTGTTTTTTTGATAATTTCCCTCTGGATTCAAGTTCTTTTTTTACTAATTTTTGAACTTCTTCAATTAAATCGTCTGCATCAACAACTGTTCCCTCCCGTGATTTCATTCTTCCTTCAGGAAGATTAATCATTCCATAGGATAAATGCTTGAGTCCTTCAAAATTATATCCTAATTTCTTCAATATTGCAAATAAAACCTTAAAATGATAATCCTGTTCATTCCCAACAACATAAATTGATTTGTCCAATTTATATTTTTCATATTTTAATTTTGCCAAATATAAATCCTGAGTCATATATATAGAAGTCCCATCTGCTCTCAAAAGAACTTTTTCACCAAATCCTTCTTTTCCCAAATCTGCAACTACTGCACCATCATTTTTTTTAATAAAAATTTTATCTTTCAATCCCTTTTCAACTATTTCCCTTCCATTCTTGTAAATATCACTCTCAAAAAATTCCGTGTCGTGTTTTATTCCAAATTTGGAATATGTTTCTTTAAATCCATCCAATGCCCATTTATTCATTGTTTTCCAAAGTTGCAGTGTTTCTTTATCCCCACTCTCCCATTTCTGAAGAAGCCTGTGTGATTCTAATTCCATTTTTTCATTTTCTTTTTCTTTTTGATTAAATAAAACATAAAAATCCCCAACAAAATGGTCAGATTTCTTTTTTGCTGTTTTTGGTGTTCTTTTTCTTCCATAAAATTTGTAAGCTGCCATTGATTTGCAGATGTGAATTCCCCTGTCGTTGTTAAGATTAGCTCGAATTACTTTTTCTCCATTAAATTCAGATATTCTTGAAATGCTTTCTCCTATAGTCATATTTATCAAATGCCCTACATGGAGTGGCTTGTTAGTATTAGGCGAGGGAAATTCCACCATTGTTTTTTTCCCTGTTATATTTAATTTTCCGTATTCGTTTCCAAGAGATTTTACTTCTTCTATTAATTTCAAAGCTATTGCTTTTCTGTTAAGGAAGAAATTTATGTAAGGTCCATTAGTTTGTATATCTTCTAATTCATCTGGGAAATCTTCAATTTCCCCTCTTATATTAAGAGCTATTTCGTCTGGAGACTGCTTTAATTTAGCTGCTAGAAAGAAACACGGAAAAGCAAAATCTCCCATCTCCTGCGAAGGAGGAATTTCTATAAATTTCTCCACTTCTTCCTTTTTGAGGGAAATTCCTTCTTTTTTAAGCGCCTTAGCAAGAAGATTTGAAATCACATCTTTCATATGGATTCCTCATTCAATTTATTTGGAAGACAAATAAATACAAATTTTATATTTGCTTTCATTATATAATTAAATAGAAAACATTAATAAATGTTATTCTCCAGTTTTTTATATACAAAAAGGGAATTTGACAATGAAAAAAAATAAGAAAATTAAAGAGAAAAAAATTAAAAAGTTTAAAAAAATATTCAATAAAAAAAGACTTGTCATTTTAGGCATAATTATATTGGTTATTATTGGATTTTTTATTATAATAAAAGACAAAAAACCTGAAATAAACGATAATGCTGGAGCACAAGTTCAAATATATCCTCTAACTAATGAGCAAAAAAACATAGTTAGTCAAACTATCTTATCAAGTGAATTTATAAAAGATCTTCCAGATAACGGGGCAATAGCTCTCCAATTTTATGACTTTGTGGATGGACAGAGAAGATGGCAAGGTGGCCCTCTAATTGGTAAAGATGGTTTTTTGAGTGAAGGGCAACCAGATATTATTTTGATAATGCATTCAAAATATATATCTCAATTAGACGGAACAAATTTGTGCGATATAATCAAATCTGCACAAACTAACGGAGATTTAGGGATGGAAACTACTGAAAGTGAAGTAAGATTATTGCTCAAATATTCCGGGATGATAAAATACAGAGATTGTTTTGGCTTCTAATATTAAGATTTATATACCCTAAATTATTCTCCAAAATATGGCAGAAATAAAAGCTAACAAGGATAATCTTGAAAAAGCACTTGGAAACAAAGATGAGAAAGTGGAAAAGAAAGCTCCCGAGATGCCAAGAGAAATGGAAATTGGATTTCATCAGGGTGCTTTAAATACTCTTATTAACGAAAGGAATGAAATGATAAAAATGATTCAGCAAATTGAAGCTGTAATGCAGGCTCATATAAAGAGGCTTGAGGAATTGGGTGTTAAGATTAGAACGAATTCTGAGAAACAATAAAGATATTTCTATTGGAATAAATTAGCTGTAACAGTAAGGTTGTTATTAATCAATCTTAGTAATATAGTCACAATATATGATTTTACTATGATAACTATATTTTATAGAATTAATTATAGGAGAAAGTTTAATTATTGCCTAAGCCCTAAACATTGTTAGATTATTAATCAACATTGTAAATATACAACCCAATTAGAATAGCTGTGACAGATAACTATATCCTATCCAAAACACTATAATTAATCCTCAGAAACAATTATAAATAATTAATCTTTATTGATAAATATGGATAATCAAAAACGATTTGAACTTATAAAAAGAAACACAGAAGAAGTCATGACAGATGAAGATTTGAAAGCTCTTCTTGACAGCGGAATAAAAATAAAACATTATATTGGATTTGAGATTTCTGGGAAAATACATTTAGGAACAGGATTGATGACAATGCTCAAGGTAAAAGATTTTATGGATGCTGGAATTGATTGTTCTATATTTTTGGCAGACTGGCACACTTGGATAAATGACAAGCTTGGCGGAGATAGGGATACAATAAAAAGAGTTGCTGTAGAATATTTCAAGGAGGGAATGGAAGCAAGCTTGAAATGTGTTGGGGGGGATCCTAAAAAATTAAAATTTGTTTTGGGTAGTGATTTGTATCATAATAATGATAATTATTGGGTAACTATGGTTGATATAAGCAAGAATATAACTCTTGCGAGAATGATGCGAAGTATAACTATTATGGGAAGAAAAGAAGGTGAATCGGTGGACTTTGCAAAATTAATATATCCTCCAATGCAGGTTGCAGATATTTTTTCTCAGGGAATAAATTTGCCTCATGCCGGGTTAGATCAAAGAAAAGCACAAGTTATTGCAAGAGAAGTTGCATTGAAATTAAGAGAGAATGCATTATTAGACAAAGAAGGAAAAAAAATGAAACCTGTAGCTGTTCATCATCATTTAATATTGGGATTAGGAAAACCTCCAGTATGGCCTGCTCCAAAAGAACAGTTGCAAGATTTGTGGGCTAGTTTGAAGATGAGCAAGTCAAAACCAGACAGTTGTGTGTTTATACATGATTCTCCTGAAGAAATAAAAAGAAAAATAAACCAGGCATTCTGTTACGAAGGAGAAATAGAATTCAATCCAATTCTTGATTGGGTAAAATATTTAATTTTCCGGGATGATAAATGCAAATTAGAAATTAAGAGAGATAAAAAATTTGGCGGAAATAAAATATATACTTCTTATAGTTCATTAGAAAAAGATTTTGCTGATAAGAAACTTCATCCAATGGATTTGAAGAGTTCTGTTGCAGAAGCATTGATTAAACTTTTGGAACCAGCGAGAAAGCATTTTGAAAAGCCAAAAGTGAAGAAGATGCTTGAAGAATTGGATATTATACTTAAAAAAGATAAAACACATTAAATGCAACAAAAAAATTGGTGTGTTTATATTTTAGAATGTCTTGATGGTTCTTATTATACTGGAATTACAAATAATATTGAAAAAAGAATGAATGCTCACAAATCTGGAAAAGGAAGCAAGTATATTAAAGCAAAAGGTTTTGGTCATCTTATATGCTCAAGGAATTATAAAAATAAATCTAAAGCACTCAAGGCTGAATATAATATAAAACAGTTGTCTAAGAATGAAAAATTAAATTTCTTTAATTAAATTTACAAAAAGAACTACATCTATAATCAGCTTTTCTTCCGAAAAGTCCTCTTTTATGAGGAAAATTCTTACATATTTGTGGCTTTACAGAATTCTCTAATTTGCATGAGCATATTCCTTTGTCAAGAGTCATAAAAATGCAATAGCCATTTACTTTCTTTAATTGATTCTTCCCTTCAATAAAATCTTTATATCCTGCTTCTTTTATCTTCTCTATATCTTCTTTTGGCAAATTAACTATAAAACCACAGCACTTTCCACATCTCAAACATTTGAATTTTCTCTTAGCTAAAATATATCCACGAATAAATATAAAATAAATAAAAAGTATAGCTAGAATAATATCAATTATTGCAAGAAGTTTCATTATATATTGAGGGGATTCTTTTCGTTAATCACCTCCCTTTCTATATATTTATTATAATTTGAAGAAAGATCATTATAATCTTTAATGTGTTTTTGACTTGGATTTTTCATTTTTGAATAGGCAGCAAGATATTCAGTAAATTTCTCTTTAACAAAATCTTTTGGCTTGCTTTCACTCATTGCTTTCAGTAAATTTATCTTTTTTTCTAACATCTTAACTTTCAAAATATGCGGGTGAAAAGATAAACTTTTCGAGTCGCACATCTCTACGAAATATGCGGGTGAAAGGGTTCGGACCTTCGCAGGCACTAAGCCACTGGATCTTAAGTCCAGCCCGTTTGACCACTCCGGCACACCCGCCTATGGAAAAAGAATTCAAGAATTAGTTATAAATCTTACTGATTTGTTAAGTTCAAGTTCTCAGAAAAAATGTAGTTATCTTGCAAACCAGCAATATTGTTCAACTATTAACTAACATTAGTAATATTATAACAACCTACGATTTTACAGAGATAATTAGACACAGAAAGTAAGTTGCATTGTTTATTTAATATAAAAACAATATTTATAAACAATAATTCCATAGTATAAACATAAATAAGAGAGTGTGAAAAGGAAATATAAAATTTCCATTCAAACACTAAAGTATTTGAAAGGAGGTGAAGAATGGTTAAATCAAAAAAAGTGGTTAATGTAAAAAAAGTTGAAAGCTTAAATAAAATTCCTGTAGGAGTGCAAATAATTTCTGTCCTATATTATATAAGTGCAGTTTTGAGTGTTATTTTTGGATTGCTTCTTATAATAGGTGCAAATGCACTGGTTTCTTTTCTAGTTTCCTCTGCTCCTGAATTAGCATCAATTATAACTGGTGGAGTACTTATAGGGATTGGAATAATCTTTATAGGAATAGGAGTTCTCGGTTTCTTTGTAGGAAGAGGCTTGTGGAAATTAAAAGCATGGGCAAGAATTTTTGCTATAATCTTTGCAATATTGGGAGTAGCAGCTGCAATCTATTCTATGATTAAAAATTTCGGTGTTGGGGATATAATAAAAGTTGTAGTTCATGGTGTTATCGGATGTTATTTAATTCTCAATAAAGAAGCTATCGGCGCTTTCAAATAAACTTTTATTTTTTATTTTTATCTTTTAATATATCTTTAATAGTTTTACTCGAATAATTTGGAAACAGACAAACCTTTCTGAGCCCTGTATATTGCTTCTGCAAATGTTGAGGTCATATCAATAACTTCAATATCTCCCCTGTTCTTTTTTGAATCATAATGAGTATTGCTTGTTATAAAAACATCAAAAGTATCGAGAATTTCTTTAGTTCCTTTTGTAAATAATGCATGAGTTGTATAAGCTAATAATTTTTTTGCTCCGTTTGCTTTTAATAATCTTGCTGACCATAAAAGAGTGTCCCCAGAATCACAAATATCATCTACAATTATAATATTTTTACCATTTACATCTCCATTTAAAAACATATCTTCTATGCTTCCCGGTTTATCCCTTAACTTAATTGTCATTGCAAGAGAATAATTGTCTGAACTATAATGTTTTTCTGTTTTGACCAGCCTTTTTTTTAAAGCATCTGCTCTTCCCACCCCCCCTTTATCTGGGGAGATAACTGCCAGGTTTTCCAAATCAGAATTATGATTTTCTCTTAAATGTTTCACCAGCTGAGGAAAACTATGAAGATTATCTAATGGAATATGATAAGCATTTTCTATTTCCGGTGAATGCAAATCCATTGTTATTATTCTTTTTAATCCAGGAGAAATAGCATCTGCAATTGCCCTCGTTGATATAGGAACTCTGGATTTGTCTTTTCTATCCTGTCTTTGATATCTAATATAAGGCAAAACATAAATTAAATCATTTACATCTGCACTTCTGCATAAGTCTTTAGTTAAAATTAATTCAGCGAGCCAGTCATTTGGGCGCTTGTTTGATGATTGAATCAGATAAACATCTTTTTTTCTTATATTCTCTGGAACATAAGGCAAATTTTCTTTATCTCTGAAATGAGTCATTTCCAGTTTACATAAATGAATTTCCTCCTCTCTTGTTTTATATATATAATCCTGAATTTTCTTTGCAAAATCCCAGGCAGGAGTTTTTGGATCTGCAAGCAGCACGACATCTTCCATAATAAAAAAAATAGAAATCCATTTATATTAATTATTATATTGTAATATATGCGAAATAAGAAATATAAGATTTTACTTGGAATTTTAATTCTTGTGTTTATTTCTATAAATTACACTTCTTTGAATAGTTTCCTTATAAAAAATCTTTCAAATGAGGAGATTATTAAAGTTGAAAGAGTAATTGACGGGGACACTGTTGTTGTAAATGGGAGTTCTTTTAGACTCTTGGGAATAAATACTCCAGAAAGAGGAGAATATCTTTATGCAGAATCTAAAGAATACCTTGAAGAAAATGTAATGAATATAAGTTTGACTGCAGAAAAAAAAGGCAAGGATAGATATGGCAGAGAACTTGTTTATTTATATGATGGGAATAAAAATATTAATAAAGAGATAATAAAAGAGGGTTATGCTAATTATTATTTCCCGTCCGGAAAAGATAAGCATTATAATGAATTTGTTAAAGCTTGGGAAGAGTGTTTAAATGAAAATAAAAATCTGTGTGAAAAATCCTTGAATAAATGCTCTTCATGCATTGAACTTTATGATTGGAATTTTGAAAAGCAGAGAGTTGTTTTTTATAACAAATGTAATTTTGATTGCTCTTTTAATAAATGGACAATAAAAGACGAGGGAAGAAAGAAATTTGTTTTTAGTAATTTTACTCTCAAAAGTCTTGAATTTATAAGCATAATTGTTGGAAATGAAACAAATACAGAAGAAAAATTGTACTGGACAGATGAGACTTATGTCTGGACTTATACAGGGGATAGTTTGTTCTTGAGAGATTCAGATGGGAAATTAGTTTTATGGAGAAGCGAGGGGTATTGAAAGTAAGCAATAACAAATGATAGAGATTATAACACAATAATCCTTTTAAAGAACTTGGGTGTTTATTTTTTATGGGTTTGGAAAATAGTGTTGGTGGATTTAATTCTTTTAAAAAATTTACAAAAAAAATGAGGTCTTATAGTTTGGTTGCTGGATTGGGGCTTGCTACATATGCCAGTTTCTCTTGTGAAGAACTAGGTTGTGATGGTATGGGAACTCTTTCTCTTGAAAATGCAAGCCATAATACTGTGCAAAGAATCATGATTAATGGTGTTAACTATGGCACAATTGATGATGGAGAAACGAAAAAGATTAAGTTAACTCCCGGAACTTATGCATGGCAATTGGTGGGAATTAGCGGTGGAACTGGTTGTAGTGCTGCTGTGGTTACAATTGTTGAATGCAAAACTTCTTCATTTAAATGTGATGAATAAGTAATTATAAAAAATAGAGATTATCTTTCATAAAGTTGTTAAGAAAGTTTTTGAAGAGGGTGGGGCTGTTAAGGAAAAAAATTAAAATTGCATTTTGCAAAGACTATTGATTTTAAGTAACAACAAAAAACATTTCATTTAGGACAACAATCTTTAAAATAGAAAATATCATCCTAAGGCAATGATAAAAGGGGTTGGGTGGGCTAAAGGGTTGTTAGTTTTGAGTCTTATTTTTTTAATTGCAGTTTTTGGTTTGGGGGGGATTGGTGCTGTTCCTGTGATTAATGTTATTGATGGAACAGAAATAGGACCAGTAAAAACAGACATAATTAATATAAGTGTATCTGAATCAAACTCTAATTTAAGTTTAATATCTTCACAATATGCTTTTAGCTCGGATAATATCTGTGATTCTTTAGATATTTATTCTAATCCTTTTACAAATCTTATTGAGTTCTCAATTGCAGGAAACCATGTAGATTGGTTATGCATTAAAGTAGAAAATAATGCAAGCGATATCAATTATTCATTAGTTGGAAAATTAAACACAGATAATACAATACCAACTCTAACTTCCATACAAATAAATGGAGGATATGGAAGCACAAATAAGATATCTCCAAAGAATCTTGATGGAAAATATGATAATGTTAGAATTATAATGAATGCAAGTGAAACTGTTAATTGGGGAAGAACAAGAATATATAATTCAACAGCTCAAGAAGTAAAATATTTCAATGGACCTTCTGGGGTTAATTCAAATATAGAAGTATGGGACGGAAATTACACTCCCAGTGGAACAGGATATGTTCCAGATGGAACTTATGATATCTATACAAATTTAACTGATGGAGCAGGTAATTCAAATAATATTCTTATTGGTTCAGTAGTTGTTGATAATACAAAACCAAATGCAACCATAAATGCAGGCACTTTCACCACATGGAGTGGAAATTTATTTAGATATATTACATTAATTTATAATGAAGTAATGGATACTTCTTATACACCTTTTATTAATTTTATAAATAATACCGGTGCAATCACTTTTGTGGGTGTGTGGACTACAAATCAACAATGGACAGGAAATTTCTCTGTTACAGATGCGGACGAAGAAACAAATAATGTAAGTGTTTCAAGTTCTTTAGCGAGGGATATTGTTGGAAACACCGAGGGAACTTCTGTTTCAAATTCTTTCAATATAGATACAAAAGCACCTGCAATCTCTAATTTAGATAATTCAACAACAGATATTGAAATAAATAATGATAATGATGTTACTATATCTGCAATGATAGTTGAGGGGACATCTAATCCAATTAGTGTCTGGCTCGAAGGAAACTGGACAGGAAATCCTGTAAATTATACTCCTACAAAAACAGGCAATAATTATGCTTACCCTGTTAATAAAACTCAATTAACTAATCAGGAATATGTTGGCTGGAAATATTATGCAAGAGACAATCTTGGAAATATAATAAATAGTTCTGCTTATAGTTTCAAAGTTGAAAACAGAGCTCCATTATTTAATTCGACTATTGGAAATTTATCTTGGATTGAAGATGGGGGTTTAAAGACAATTAATTTATCATCTTATTTTTATGATTTGGATAAAGATAGTCTAAATTATACTGCAACAATTGTTTCTATTCCAGGACCAACATCAGACCCAAATCCTCTAGGAGGAATAACTGTAAATATAAATAATGCTACAGGCATTGCAACTATCTCTTCAACAAGTAATTGGAATGGGCAAGGAACAATTATATTCAAGGCATTGGATTTTGTAGGAGCAAATGCACCCAGCAATACAGTTCAGATTACTGTGCTTGCAGATGATAATGAAGCTCCAACTCTTACAAGCAATGTAAGTCCTGTTAATTTTAGTGAGGATACAACTCTTAATCTTCAACTATCCTGTAATCCTAATGATCCTGCACAAGTATGCTTAAATTATAGATATGACCCATTGTATATAGATTATAATTCTAATTTAATTGTATCTGTCAATCCATCAACAGGACAGGTTAGTTTAGGCACAAAATTAGATTGGTATGGAATAACTTATGTAGAATTCCTTGCTGATGACAATGGAATTCCTTTGCAAAAAGGCTCTCTTGTATTAAAAGTAAATGTAACTCCTGTTAATGATAATCCTATTTTAGATGCCCCTGATATAAATATGATAGAAAATAATCCTGATTCAACCTCTATACCCCTTTTATCCTATACAACAGATGTTGATAATCTTGTTCCAAGTGAAATGAGCTGGAAATTAGTGAGCCAGTCAAATACTACATTAATAAATTGCAGTTTGAGTACCAGTGTAATTAGCTGCGGGGCTCCTGCTTTTAATAAATATGGTATTTCGGATTTAATAGTGAGTGTAATTGACGGAAGCGGGGGATTTGATAGCCAAAAGATAACAATAAATGTAAAGCAAGACCATGCTCCTGTTATAACTTTATATTCTCCAACATATAATCCGCTAATTAAAACAAATACATCACAGGCATTTAAAATAATTGCAAGTGATACTGATAACTTAACTGCATTAAATTATGTTTGGAGAGTAAATGGGGATGTTAAGCAAAACAGTACAGATAATAATTTTGTGCATACTCCAACCAGCGAAGGCAATTTTATAATAAATGTTGAGGTGACTGATGATGCTCCAAATACAGTAACTCGTCAATGGACTCTCACAGCAAGCGATTATCCTATTGCAACAGAATTCAGCGGAGATGATACAACAAATTTGTCTGGGATGAGTGATTTTAGCAATGTAAATTTAATTTTAGAAAACCAATACGGGAAAATACAATTTTTATCTCCTGTTAATTTGAATAATGCCTGGGATTTAAATAATAATGTGGAAATTGCAAACGGGATTGTTGCAATAAATTCACAGATATATTCTTCTTTAAACAAACCAGCAAAGATTACACTTTATGGACTAACTTATAATTCAATACCAAAAATATATTATACAAATAGTTTTACAACAACTTCTTCTGCAATTACACAGGAATGTTCTTCTGCACAATGCACAATGATTAACTATACTTCCTTCTCAACAACTAACGGGGAGGTTACATTTAATGTATCTGGATTTAGCTCTTTCCTAATAAAAGGAAGTGGAATGATTTATGATTTAAATAAATTGGATATTAATGATTGTAAAAATGGGATTCAGGGAAATTTAACATTAGATATTGGAAGCCCAGATGAAGATGAATCCTTTGGACCTGGAGAAGAAATAAAAATAAAGGTAGAGGTTAACAATGAAAATGATGCTGACAAAAAAGTTTTGGTAAAAGGAATTCTATTTAATATCGATGAGGATAATGAAGAAGAAAAAGAAGAGAGTGATTCTCAAAAAATAGATGCGGACGACTCTGCTGATTTTGAATTTTCAATAATTGTCCCAAATGATTTCAATGAAGAGGATAGTTATTTCTTATTCTTAAAAGCTTATCAAAAAGGAAATGAGGAATTACAATGCAATTATGAAATTATAGATTTATCCTTGGAAAGAGAAGAACACAAAATTGTTATTGAAGATGTAATAATTAACCCCCAAATTAGTTATCCAAATGGGAAAGCAAGCATGGATATTAAAGTCAAGAATGTAGGAAGTTCAGAAGAAAAAGGGGCTTATATAAAAATCACAAACTCCCAATTAAAAATCTCAGGGATGAGTGAATCTTTTGATTTAGAAGAGTATGGAGAAGATGACGAGGCAATTATAACCAAAGACTTTTTGATTCCATATGGGACTGTTGATGGAGAATATCCTTTTAAAGTTGAAGTATTTTTTAAGGGAGGAAGCAATTATACAACAGAGATTATTAGTGTCATGAATAATTCTTATATTCCACCGCAATCAGAAAGTCCAATTTATTTATCTGCAAACATAAAAAGTTCAGCAAACCCTATAATTGCTTCACCAACATATCCAGCCATTTTAACTGCACCTTCAACTGGGAATGTTGCATATGCAAAAAGTTCAAAAGAAAAAACTGCAGAGGGAGTAGTGGAAGTAAGTTTAAGTTCTGAAGAAGAACAAGTTTATGCAGAACCAAAAGCAGCAATCAGCGCAAAAAATAATTATCTGTATATTGCAATTGGACTTCTTGCAGGGATTATTATATTTGTATTTCTAATAACTATCTTATTGAAAAAGAGATAAAATATTCTCAGGCAACATAATAAAAAAAGATTATGCTGGAAGAGATAAAAATATATAGTTAAAAGATTATTATTCTATATGGATGATGAAGAGATGGATAATATTAATCCTGCATTAAGCTTTACTCCGGACAGAAGAAGACTTGAACATAAACTAGTTAAAGAAATGCGAAAAGCAGTAAATAAATTAGATGTTCCAGAAGAAGAGAAGAAAATTGTAAATAATATGTGGTTGGACTATCTAATTGAGTATGAACACTTATATACTCAATATCAAAGAGAGAAAACCATTGCAATATACAGAGCACTCTCAATGTCAAACTAAAATTTGAATTTTGTTGGCTAGAATAATCTTTGGCAGTTATCTGTAACAGTTTTTAGTATTATAATTATTATAGTAAAATCTTGAGTTATCTATAGCAATCTGGGGGAATTAAATTATCCTAAGCCATTAACATTGTTCTACTATTAATCAACCTTGATATACTATTAATTGATATGATTTTAGCGGATAACTATATTCATCTCAAAAACTTTATAAATCATCATTAACCTATTTTACAGTAGACTAGGTTGGCGGGTTAGCCCTCCGCTGTTTGCAAACGGGCTTCATGGCAAACTACGAGTAGAACGTGATAAGCGCGTTAAAGAATCTTTGTTCCGACGTTGACGCTTTGTCTGTTTTGATTTCGTGGATGCGAAATGGGTCAGGCCTTGATCGGAGCAGCCCTAAACACCTATTGGAATGCTTAGCAGGTTGCAGAGCCGAGAAAGAATGAAGGCTAATTCTTTAATTATCTTTGAGCAATTTACTCGGTCTACACTGAATTATTATTAAATTGTTACTAAGTTCAGAAATAAATTATTTTATTATTCCTTTTAAATAAGGCATATTTAATTCAATAAATTCTATAATTTCTTTTTTATAATGGGTGTTTAAAGAAATTGCTTGATAATTTGATTTCTTATGCAAAATCACCCAACCTGCTTTAACAAGTTCTTTTATTATTAAATCTAAATTATTAAATCGTTTAAAATGTTCTAATCTATCATAACAGGCATTCCAATTATCTTTACGAGTTAATTTAAACATCACTTGGGCTTTTTCTAAATCTGAAGCCATAAAATATATTATTTCTCTATATATTTAAATGTTGCTATCTTTGACACTTATTATAGAGTTATGGAAACATTTATAAATTACAGAATATCAAAGATATTATGAAAATAAAAGAAAACAAATCATTTTTCCTTATGCAATTTGGAGATACTCCTCAATTGAGAGTTTTAGACTTTTTAATTGATAATCATTTTTTTGATTATCCTGTAACTGAAATTGCAAAAGAAAGTAATGTGAGTTATAATTCTCTTAAAGTATTCTTGAACAATTTTATTGAATCTGGAATCTTGATGAGAACAAGAAAAATTGGAAAATCTGATTATTATAAACTTAATATTGAAAATGCTTTTGTTAAAAATCTGATTAAACTTGACTGGATGCTTACCAAATCGAATGTTTTAGAAGAAGAGCCGAAGAATATATTGAAAGTTAAAACTCCTTGCTAAAACAATTTTATATCAATTCTTCCTCAAAAGAAAAGATTATTAAATTACTTTACACTTCTCTAAGATTATGAATAAAAAAGAGATGGTTGTAAATCCATACAATGTTGAAGGCGAAGTAAACTATGAAAGGCTTGTTAAAGAGTTTGGATTAGAGAAAATTGACGATAAAATTCTTAAGAAAATAAAAAAGCGGGCTGGAGAAATTCACCCTGCATTAAGAAGAGGAATATTTTTTGCAGGAAGAGATTTAAACTGGGTTTTGGACGAATATGAAAAAGGAAACAAGTTTTTTCTATATACTGGTTGCGGGCCTTCTGGACCAATACACATTGGACATTTAATGGTTTGGTATTTTACAAAATGGCTGCAGGATAAATTTGATTGTGAATTGTATTTTCAATTTACAGATGATGAAAAATTCTTGTATAAAAATTTGTCTTATGAAGAAATTCAGAAATGGGTAGAAGAAAACATGCTGGATGTTGTTGCAGTTGGTTTTAATCCAAAAAAGACCCATTTTATTATTGACACGAAACATGCAGGAATAATGTATCCTGAAGCAATAAAAGTAGCAAAGAAAGTAACATTCTCAACAATAAAAGCAAGTTTTGGTTTTAATGAGAGCAATAATGTTGGTTCAATTTTCTATACAGCCATGCAGGCTGTTCCAGCATTCTTACCTTGTGTTTTAAAAAAGAAAAAAATGCCTTGTTTAATCCCCCATGCAATTGACCAAGATACTCATTTTAGATTAACAAGGGATATACTTCCGAAATTGGGATATTACAAACCAGCAAGCATTCAGTGTTCATTTCTTCCTCCATTGGGTGGATTAAATGGAAAAATGAGCAGTTCAGAGGAGATTAAAGGAATTCTCTCAACTGATAATGCTAATGAAGTTAAAAATAAAATAAATAAATATGCTTTTTCAGGCGGAGGGGCAACAATTGAAGAGCATAAAAAATCTGGGGGAAATCCAGAAATAGATGTTTCTTTTCAATATTTAAAGTATCTTTTTGAAGAAGATGATAATAAATTAAGAGAAATTGAAAAAGACTATAAATCAGGAAAAATGCTGACAGGTGAATTGAAAAAATACACTATTGAAAAAATTAATGGATTTTTAGCAAAACATCAAGAAAGAAGAAAAAATGCAAAAAATATTATTTCCCAATATATATTAAAGGCATGAATATGAAGAATAAAAATTATATAAAAAAAGGTGATAAAAAAGCTCAGTTCTATCTCATTGCAACAATTATTATAGTTGGGCTTATGATAGGACTTGCTGTAATATTTAATTATTCAACTAAAAGTAATTCTTATGAAGCAGAAGAAATTGCAAAAGAACTAAGCATAGAGAGCGAAAAAGTCATGGATTATGATAGTTTTCATTCTTCGAATGAATTTGAAAATTTCGCAAGAGATTATTCTGCTTATGCAGGAACAGATAAGGAAATTTATTTTATAATTGTTGATGGGAGTGATAAAAAAGCTTACAAATACACTAATGGGGTAAAGAGCGATTTGATCAGTAGCTTAAGTGTAAATACTGAAGAAAAAAATATACAATTTGCTCTTGACAGCAAAATTTACAATTTTAAGCTTGAAGAAGGTAAAAATTTTTATTTTTTGGTTGTGCAGGAAACTGGAGGAGAAAGATATGTTTTTTCAGGCTAAATCAAAAAAAGGAGTTAGTGTTATAATTGGCTATGTTCTTCTTATTACGTTTGCAGTAATTATAGGAGTTATTGTTTATCAGTGGATGAAGACTTATGTTCCTCAAGAAGATTTAAATTGCCCGGATGGAGTTTCAATTTTTATAGACGATTATAGCTGCTCTTCAAATACTCTCGTTCTCCATTTTAAAAATAATGGAAGATTTAACATAGGAGGATACTTTATTCATGCAACAGATTCTCCTGAAGAAGAGCTTGCAACAATTGATTTATCAAAAAATAATACTGATATTAATGCAAAAATCTCTTCGGGAATAAGATTCGGAATAATAGGAACTGAATTAAATTCACTAAAACCTAATGATGAAGAAACAGATACATACGACTTAACAGGAATAGAAAATATATATTCTGTTGATATTCTCCCTATTAGATGGCAGAAACAAAAAAACAGAAATGTTCTTGTAAGTTGCAAAGATACGAAGATAACAGAGATAATTAAATGCAATGTGGCAGGAGAAGGATGTATTCCTGAAAATACAGAAACAACTTGTGGAATTGCTGTATGTGGAACTAAAATAAATAATTGTTTATTGGAAGTAAATTGTCCACCTGGTTGTGGGATATATACTTGTGTAGAAGGGCAATGTACCACCTCAATTTGTGATTCTGCTCCAGATCCTACTCTTTTAGGAGTCTGTGGAAGTGCTATTTGTGGATTTTTTCCAAATGGAACTTGTGATGCTGTAAGTTGTGGAGCGTGTCCAATTGTAGATCATGCAACATCAGTTTGTAGCACTGGTAGTTGTATTCTCTCTTGTAATGTTGGTTGGTGTAATAGCGACGGAAATGATGTAAATGGTTGTGAAGCTCCTTTAGGCACACCAGAAAATTGTGGAACTTGTGGGAATGCTTGCACACCTAGTTTTAATTGTGTTGATGGAGTTTGTAACTCTTGTAATGGTACTTGGATTTCTCCTGAAACTTCAGGAGTTGAGTGTGATGGAACTCCAAGACCAGCAAACTGTTCCGCTACTTGTGTGTGTACCGGAGGATATGTATCAAATGGTATTGGAGGATGTAAACTTCCTAGCTCAGTTAATAGTTGTGGTAGCTATTGTGATTTCTTGGGTTATAATGGACTTCCTAGTGCAGGAAGCTGTCAACAAAATCAAGCTCAATGTAATAGTTACTGTAATCTTGATGGAGTACTTGAACCAGGAGGAAATCAATTTGGGTGCACTATTCCTATGGATAAATGTTGCTGTTGTCTTCCTAAAATTTAGGTACCCTGAAAAGAATATATAAATTAATTTAAATTATTTTAAAAATAAATTAAATACTCATTCTGAAACAACTGCTCAAGATATTATTAAAGCAGAACTTACAAGAAGATTGATTAATGAAATGATAATTTTAACAAAGCATCCTCAAAATATTTTAAAGTAATTATCAGATTAACAATAGTTTTGAATATACTCACAATCATTCAATTAATTATTTTATTAAAATAGACTTATTTTACAAGAGCCACTTATTTTACAAAGTCCGATTAATCAAAGAATTTAAAAATAAAGAAGTGCATATATTAAAATGAAAA
>JBBTAN010000107.1:5392-11868 GCA_038044205.1 Nanobdellota archaeon | reverse complement strand
ATCGCGACTGTTCTTTTGGTTACAATAGTCATTGTAATAGCTCTTATTGTTTTTCTTTGGATTAGAGGAATGACACAAGAAGCAATAACTAAATTTGGAGACCAGAATATACAATTAGTTTGCGGACAGGTTGCTTTTGAAGCGAGATATAATGAAAATACATTATATATAACAAATACAGGGAATGTTCCTATATTCGGGATGAATGTCAAAGTTGTTGGAGAAGGAAACCATATCACAGAGGATTTAAGGGATTCATCTCAATGGCCTGAAACAGGGTTGAATCAGGGAGGAGCTCTTTCAGATAACTCTCTTACATTTAATGGAAATGAAATAGTTCTTATTCCTGTTCTTATAGGAGAATCTCAAAGCGGAAGAAAGACTTATGTTTGCGATGAAGATCAGTATGGATTTTCTATTACTATTTAAAATGAAAAAACTATACATAATTAAAAACAAGAAATCTCTTTCCACAGTAATTGCAACTGTTCTTCTCATACTTCTTGTAACAGTTGCAACAGCAATTGTATGGACATTTGTGAATAATATTGTAAGTGAAAGAACTGAAGGAGTCCAATCATGTTTTGAAGTGGAATCTTCTGAAAAAGTAACTTTGAATGATTATTATACTTGCTATAACTCAACATTCGAGGAAGTTCAATTTTCAATAAATATAGGTGATGCTGAAATAGACAGCCTCGTTATATCTGTCTTAGCTGAGGGGAATTCAAGAAGTTTCATATTAACAAATACAGATAACACAGATGCTGACGGATTAAAACCTTACAAAGGAATTGATACTGATCCTGTAAAACTCCCTGGAAAAAATGAAGGAAGAACGTACACTGCAAGTGGATTTGCAGGAGCAACAAAAATTGACTGGATAAAAATAGCTCCGATAATAGAAAAAAAACAATGTGGATTAAGCGATGCAACTTATGAAGTTGATGATTGTTCTTTATTCGCAAGTTAAATTTCATCAGATAAAAAATATTATAAACTGATTTTTATTTAAGATTATATGATTAAAAGAGGCAGTTCGAAAAAAAGCATTTTTCCAAAAAATCTTAAAGGTCAAAGCCCAATAATTTTTCAAAAGAAAAATTCTAAGGGGCAAGTATGGGTTGAAACTGTTATTTATCTCTTAATAGCATTTGTAATGATGGGCTTGGTTCTTTCTTTTATAAGACCTAAAATAGAAGAACTGAGAGACAAGGCAATAATAGAGCAATCACTTGAAATAATAAAAGATATTGACAATTTAATTGTAACAATAGGAAGTCCAGGAAGCAAAAGACTTGTTGAAGTCGGTATAAGAAAAGGCTCTCTTACTATTGATTCTGAAAAGGATAAAATAATTTTTGAAATGAACAGCAGATATTTATACACAGAGCCCGGAGAGATTGTTCAAATAGGAAATATACAGGCGATTACAGAAACCAAGGGAACAAATAATGAAATAAAACTTGAAAGAGATTTCAGCGACAAATATAATATTACTTACAAAGGTGAAGAATCTTCCAAAACTCTAAGCAAAACTTCAACTCCTTATAGATTATTTTTCACAAATGAGGGAGAATTATCAAATAAAATAATTATAAATTTTGATATAGAATAATGGGGTTCTTTTATAAAAAGAACCTACAATGGTAGAAAAATAAAAGGAAAAACAAAATGGTAAAAACTAATACAGATATAAAAGATTATCCAAGACCAAAGATAAATTTCAATCCAATAGTCCCTCCTTTAAAAAAGATAAAAGATAAAACAAAAGTGGACATAAGATATTGCCTTATATCACCTTATGCTTTTGTTCATATACACTGGAATCCAGAAATCTATGAGCTTGTTTATGAAATTGAAGAACCAATATTAACAGAAGAAGAAATTAAGAAAAAAGAAGAAATAATTACTGCAATGAACAATATGATTGATTTTGAAACAGTTGTTGAAAAAGAGAGGTCCAAATTGCTTGATTATATTGACAAAAGATTTAAACTTCTGGCTATAGAACTCGGGATAGAAATCTCTTATGAAAGTTACAAAAAAATGTTTTATTATCTTTGCAGGGACTTTGTGGGCTTTAATGAAACAGAACCTCTGCTAAGAGATTATTTTGTTGAAGATATAGAATGCAACGGAGCAAATTCTTCTGTTTATATTGTTCACAGAGTTTACAGGAATATGAAAACCAGCCTCATATTTAAAGATGCTGAAAAACTTCAGAGTTTTGTTGAGAAACTTGCGCAGAGATGCGGAAAATATATTTCTTACGCAAAGCCAATCCTCGACGGAAGTCTCCCAGACGGCTCAAGAGTAAATGCAACCTACACAAAAGACATAACAAGCAAGGGCCCCACATTTACAATAAGAAAATTCACAAAAAACCCCTGGACTCCCATTCAATTAATCTCTTTCGGAACATTGAGCCCAGAAATTCTTGCATATTTGTGGATACTCGTGCAGTATAAAATGAACATACTCATTACAGGAGGAACTTCCTCAGGAAAAACCACTTTGCTTAATGCAATAGCATTTTTTATTCCTCCAGAAGCAAGAGTAGTTTCAATTGAAGATACCCGCGAATTAAATTTACCTCGAGATAACTGGCTTCCAAGTGTCGTGAGAAATGCTACAGGAGTAGGGACTACAGGAGAAATAAGCCTCTTTGATTTGCTTAGGAGTTCCTTTAGACAAAATCCAGATTATGTTATTGTTGGTGAAGTTAGAGGTGCAGAAGCATCTGTTTTATTTCAGGGAATGGCTTCGGGACACTCTTCAATAAGCACAATACATGCAGATTCAGTGGACACTCTTATAAAAAGACTTGAAACACCCCCTATAGAATTATCTCCAACTCTGCTGAATGTTTTGGATTGTGTATGCATAATGACTCATGCTATTGTAAATAAAGAAGAAACAAGAAAATTAAAAGAAGTTGTTGAAATAATAAATGTAACTCTGGATGGAATTGCACTTACAAACACTCCATTTATGTGGAATCCAATGGAAAATGAATTTTATTCAAAGAAGAACAGCAAAATATTTGAAAAGATAAGAAAGAGATACGGAATAAAAGCTGAGGAATTGGAAATTGAGTTCAGGAGAAGAGTTCAGCTTTTATATCAGATATATCAAAAAAAGATTTTTAAATTTGAAGAAGTTCAGGATATAGTTAATGAATATTACAAAAAACCTGCAGAAGTTTTAAAGAAATTCGGGGTGGAATAATCAAAAATTTAAGAGACAATCAATAACTACATCTAAAACTTTATTTAAATTTTTTGTTAAATCTAATTTGTGAAATTGAGGATTCCATTTTTTATTGCCCAATACATCTGAAACAACAAATACTGAAGCTATCTTTACACCTCTAAGCTTTGCTACTGCAAATATAGCAGAAGCTTCCATTTCTACTGTTAATATTCCTTTTTTCCTATAATGAACTACTTCTTTTTTTGTCTCTCTATAAGGTGCATCAATAGTCCAAGTCGGACCCACTGTAAAATTTAACCCAGATTTAATAAGATATTTTTTTAATTTATTTGTCAATTCTTTATTGGGATAGGAATAAATTCCGTCTGCAATATAATGATGACTTGTTCCTTCATCCCTCAATGCTTTGTTACATAAGAAAATACCATTCTCAACTAATCCTCCGGCTGTTCCCATATTAATAAATTCTTTTCCTCCCATAGCAATTAATTCTTCAAGAAGTGTTGCTGCAAATGGAGAACCTATTCCGAATGGATAAATAATCCCAATATTTTTATGCAATAAAAGAGGATTACCTGCAATTTTAATAATCTTATATTTGCCTTTAAATTTCCTCTTAAAGTGTTCTATTGTCTTCTTATCATAAGTAATAATTATCTTAGATGGGAAATTCTTTTTATCCCACTTTTTATATTTAACAAACTCATCTGGAGTAAACAAAGCCTCAAAAAGGTGTTTGTTCTTTAACTTTGGAAATCCCATAGATTATACTAGTCTCTTTGATTTATAAATTTGCTCCGAATAATCAAAATATTTAATAACACAAATTACGTTTTTTCTCTTATGGATATTGAGGAGAAAAAAAGAGGGGAATCATCTGAAGGCATTTCTTTTCTTAATCAATTAATAATAACTCTTGAAGGAGCAGAATCAAAGCTGGAACAGGCTTACAAAAAAGATAATCCTGAACAACTAAAAGCAATAAAAGAATTCATTCTCAAAATACAAAAAAAAATATCGGAGGAAATTAAATGAAAAAACAGGAAATTTTTTCAGTTCCGGCTTGGAGAATACGCAAATGAAGAAACAGGAAGCTTTTTCAGTTTTGGCTTGGGGTGAAGCGAAATGAATAGGAAATTCATTTCGCGAACTTTTTTAGAAAAAAAGCTTCGGGGGATACGCAAATGAAAAAAGATATGGAAGATTTTGAAAAATTTAAGGAGATAATTTCCAAAGAGAAAAAAATGCTCAGGGAACTTAATTCCCTTGAAAATTATATCAAACGGGCAGATGTAGGGGAGAAGAAGATGATTTTCTCGCAAATTGCACTTATAAAAAATTCTTTTAAAAAAACAAATGAAGAAATCCCCCAAGTTCTTGAAAAGATAAATCTTATAAAAAGTTTAAATCAAGAAAAGATAAAAGAAGAATATCCCAAAATTAAGGAAGAGTATAGTTCTGCAAAGAAACCTGTGAATCTAAGCATAGGAACTTCTGCTATAGAAAGGAGATATTCTCTTAAGGATCTTAAACCCACAAGACTTGAAAATGAAACTCTCAAGAGGATGAAGAAGAAAAATGAGAAAATTGAGATTAAAAAAGAAAAAAAGCCGAGCACATATATTAAATTTGCAAATAGATGGTTTTCAAACCTTTCAGAGAAGATAGTAAATGAAAAAACTTTTCAGGACCTGGAAAGAGATCTTATAAAGGCAAATCTTCAATTTACACCAAGAAGTTATATTTCAGTTATATTTTTAACAACATGCGTTGCATTTCTTGCCGGTATTTTACTTGCACTATTCTTTTTCTTTTTCAAAATAGGGGCGGCTCTTCCCATAATAACAATAGCAACTGGCAAAATTACAACAAGATTATGGATATCTCTTCTTATTGTGGTTCTTTCTCCAATTTTAACTTTTATAATTATGTATGTTTATCCTAATCTTGAAAAAAGCTCAACAGAAAAAAGAATAGAGCAGGAACTGCCCTTTGCTACAATTCATATGTCTGCTATTTCCGGTTCAATGATTGACCCAAGCAAAATATTTGATATTATTATATCCACACACGAATATCCTTATATAGAAAAAGAATTCAAGAAATTAATAAATGAAATAAATCTTTATGGGTATGATTTGGTAAGTGCTCTGAGAAACAGCACTTATAACAGCCCCAGCAAAAAACTTTCAGAATTATTTAATGGACTTGCAACAACTATAAATTCTGGAGGATATCTTCCTGAATTTTTTGAGAAAAGATCACAAACACTCTTATTTGAAGAGCGCCTTGAACAGGAAAAGAAAACAAAAGCTGCGGAAACATTCATGGATATATACATAAGCTTGGTTATTGCAGCACCTATGATTTTAATGATTTTGCTTATGATGATGAAGATAAGCGGTTTGGGAATTTCCATGAGCACATCAATGATAACAATTATTATGGTTCTTACAGTCACTATGATAAATATTGTCTTCCTGACATTTTTGCAGTTGAAAAAATAAAATGGAATTTAAAAAAATACACCTTTTGGGAATTGGGGCAGCTTTAATTATTATTGGGTTATCTTTCTTATTTAGAGATACAAAACTCTTCTTTCTTATAATAGGAATAGGGGTGCTCTCAGGAGTCTTGCCTTTTGTAATTTCTCTTATTAATGAAACACGAGTTGAGAATGAAAAGGAGGAAATGTTTCTTGAATTTACGAGGAATCTTGTTGAAAGTGTAAAAACAGGCACTCCTATAAGCAAAAGCATAATTAATCTTAAAGATAAAGCTTATGGTGTTCTCGGACAAAATATAAAAAAACTTGCAAATCAAATTTCCTTAGGAATACCTATAAATTTAGCGCTCCAGGTTTTTGCAAGAGATGTTGATAATCAGACTGTATCAAGAACAATTATTCTTATAGGACAGGCTGAAAGAGCAGGAGGAGATATAGGAGAAATTCTTGAAGCAGTTGCAGAAGCAGTAAGCACATCTGACAAACTGAAGAAAGAAAGAAAAGCTGCAATCTCAACTCTTGTTGTTCAGGGATACATAATTTTCTTTGTTTTTATGATAATAATTTTAATTATGCAGTTTCAGATTCTCCCTATGGTTTCAGGAATTGCTGAATTGGGTTCTATAGGGGGAGGAACTTTCGCAAATGTGGGGGGCGGGGGAGGAGAAGTCCTTGCTCAGGAAGATATTTCAAATTCTTTTTTATACCTTCTTTTAATTCAGGGTTTTTTCACAGGATTGACTATAGGAAAATT
>JBBTAN010000107.1:0-5382 GCA_038044205.1 Nanobdellota archaeon | reverse complement strand
ATAATTTTCTTTGTTTTCATGATTATAATTTTAATTATGCAGTTTCAAATTCTCCCTATGGTTTCTGGTATTGCGGAACTGGGTTCAATAGGAGAAGGGACTTTCGCAAAGGTTGGGGGAGGAGGAGAAGTGATTGCACAAGAAGACATTTCAAATTCTTTCTTATATCTTCTTTTAATTCAAGGTTTCTTTACAGGATTGACTATAGGAAAATTGGGTGAGGGGGGATTTAAAGCAGGAATAAAACATTCTTTTGCTTTGATGCTTATATCTTTCGTTGTTTCTGCTGGCGCGAATATAATGTTGGGGTAAAAGAGATTTAGAATAAATAAATTATCTTGGTAAAATCATATATTGTGATTATATTACTTATGTTGTAAATAGTTGAACAATGTTAATGGCTGTGAAATAAACCTTAAGTTAATGTAAAAATATTTTTAAATATAATAAGTTATCTCGAACTTAACCTTTAATTATAAATTTATATTTGATAGACTATTAGTTATTATAATACCCCGACTGTTACAGATAACTACTTTCTTATAAAAGATTAATAATGAAATCTTTGCCTTTAGAACTTAAATAATTTCTCATAATCTTTGTGATTCATCCAGTCAAGAACAACAGCTATAATTCTAATCTCGGATGATGTTAAAACATATAGCATTCTCCACCCCTTTGGAAGATTGTAAATCCACAAATTATTGAGGCTATACTTTTTTATAATTTCTTTAGGTATTAAATTTTTCTTTACATTTCTACCCACAAAAGAATTTTCTTGAATTTCTTTAATCGCTTTTATAAGTCCCTTTTTTAATGGATCTGTTTCATCTAACCTTACAAAAGACTTTTCTAAACTTTCATCAACAAAAACAACTTTTTCAGATTTCATAACTTTATATCAGGTCTATCTTTTATTTTTTTGAAAAATTCTGGATTCCATATGTAAACAATATAACCCTCTCTATCATATCCTATTTTATTTATACTCTCTAAATATTCCATTATAACTTGAAATGTCTGCCACATAACTTTTTTGGGCAAATTCTTAAACAAATCAGTTTTTTTGTACTCTCCTGAATTTTTATCTATGAATTTTTCTACCATCAAGACAGTTTGCAATGTTGGACTTCTCGCTATTTCATTCGTTTCAATATAGCTTCTATTTTTGTTTATTGTTTTTATTTCCATTTTGCCTTAAATTATTAATAATATCAATTGATATTACTATTTAAATGTTTTTATTTGATGTCATGAATCTTAAATTAATTAGCTATAAGAAATGATTATTCTAGTAAAATCGTGTATCCTCAACTTATAAATTGATATTAGATTAATTGAAAAATAACTGTCCAGATAATTATATTCTTATAAAAAATAATCTCATCCCTCATCAAAAATCTCTTTTGCAAGAGCATAAATTCCTTTGGAAGATTTTAGAATATAAGAATGGGCTTTCACTCTTTTCTTTAATGGAACATCAATTGTCCTTGTTTCTATGACTACAACACTCTTTGCATCTGGACCATCTTTTATCTGATTATTAACAATTATCTTTTCAGCAGAAAGCAATTCATCAATAGAGCCATCTTGTATATTTGAAACAACTCCTTTTATTATCTTTTCATTAGAAGAGGTTCTGCCTTTTTCATAGAATTTAAAATCCCTCTTTTTTAATATGTTTACAATTTTTCTTGCAATTGGGTCATAATTTTTTAATTTTCCCTGGGAATATATATACTGTTTTTTAGCACTTTCATCCTCATGAAAATCCAAAACCAACAAAGGCTTGTAATTTTCTGCATGCTGGACAATATAAGAAGATATTTCTTCTGATTCTCTGTTTATTGGTTTTTTTGCCTGGGCTTTTCCTGTTTTTTCGTCTATAAGAAAATGCTCTGAAGCACTTACAGTAGGAATCTCTAATTTATCCCCTTTGCTGGATTCTCTTTTAGCTGTTGGATATCTCCAATCTCTTCTATATCCTGAAGGATTGCACAAAGGAAGCAAAACTATTGGAATTCTTTTAGCTAATTTATTGAAATATCTTATATTTTTTGCAATTGCATTTACTCCTGCTGGTTCTTCTCCATGTATTCCGGATATTATCCAGAGCGCATCACCCTTGATTCTTGTTCTAAATGCTAAAATTGGGAGGGATTTTCTCTTATTTTCCTTTAAATCAATTCTTTGACAAAATAAAGTCTCTTTAATCCAGCGGGAATCTTTAAGTTTCGAGAGCTTTCTATAAACATCCACTATAGGCATTCTTCCATCTTTTTTGTATGTTTCTACATTTGGGAAATTAATTTCTGTCATTTGATAAACTCCGGTTTAGCGAATGAGTTAAAAATTTCCAAATTCAAAGGTAAGTTTTTTCTCATTTTAAGAACCTAATTTTAATTACGATTAGATGGAAAAAAACATTAATAAATGTTTTTAAAGATTAGCAAGAAATAGATTTATTAATTTTTCTATATAACTTTTTTCTTTCGCTATATTTTCTTCTCAGGCAGTTGGAGTCTGAACTACTTCTTCTTTTGAAGATGCAAGATTAGAAGAAGAGGAAAGCCAATAAGTAAGTTCTCCCTCACAGTACTGCTCCATAGACCCGGAGACCATATCTTTTCCAAGCATATAATTTTCGAATTTACATTTCATTGACTTTTTACTACCCTCTATTGTTGCTGTCCATTTCACAACACATTTTTCATCTTCAAGTCCAATAATCTCAATTACCATTCCACCTAATTCACTTCCCTGGCTGTCACCTTGCTGACTGATTTTAGCTGGTTGGCATACTTTGAATGCATTCTCCCAGCATTCAGTATCTCCTCCACAGTCTATAATCTCTGTTTCTTTTCCCGCCCCGCCAAAAAATCTATTAAACCAACTTATAAATTTTTTCCATACTCCTTCACTTACACATTTACTATCAATACAAATATTACTCTTACACTCAAAATTATTCTCACATTTTTCATCTGCTCCCAATTGATTAGTTAATATAATATCTACAGAACAATATGAACCTTTAACTCTAACTCCTATAGGCAAACATTTATTTCCATATATGCATCCTGATTTGCATTCTTCAAATGTTAAACTATTTATTTCACATTTTTCTTCACATTTATTATTTGGACACAGCATCTTGCCTATTTCACATTTTTCTTCTGTTTTACATTCTAAAACATAATTCTCACTATCACATTTGCAATTTTCAGGGCAAATTATTGGTTTGCTGTTTATAACAAAGACGCCTGTTCTTGAGGCAAAATCATACTCTAAAAAGCTTACACTAACACCATAAATATTTTTTGCTTCCCCTTTTTTTAGAGTTAAAATCTTATTCCCCATTTCTTCAGGATTTACAATCTCGAGTTGAGCCATTGGGCCTACTTCAGAACATTTTATTATTTCAACAGGAGTTGTTTCTACAGGTGTTCCTTCAATAACATAAGCTGTTAATTTTTGTTTAACTTCTTCTGTATTTGTTGTAGATGCTTCGCACGAAGGGGTTAATAAATCCCTAAATAATGCTTTAATTTCTTTATAGTCTATAATCTTAACAGTCTGTCCTACTTGCAACCTAAATTTTTCATCTAACTTTGCTTCAATTCCTTCTATCCCTTTACAATCTGGTTCACAACCAGAAGAACATTTTGCTTTAGGAATCTCACACTCTTCTCCTGCCTGACATGTTTCAGCTGTTGCTTCGCAAACTTGCCATTCTCCTGATTCACAAATCCCATTTCCACAAACTGGTTTCACAATTATTTCGGAACAACTAGAACACGCACAATATCCGCTACCATCAACATAACATTCCACTAAGCTTCCATCAAAACATTCTAAAGAACGACAAAAATTATCAACCATATTAGAACAATCAAATTCTGCATATTCATCATTACCATCTAATGTTGTATAAGCATATCCTCCGCAAGAACTTTTCCAGGTTATTTTTTCTCCATCATAACCTTCCAAATTAGTTACTATGCAAGTTCCCTGATAACTTGAGCAATACATCCAGTTTTTTTCAGCAGCATAACATTTTTGTTCTGTTTTTGTATTTTTAAAAATACATTTTACTTCTTCACTTTGCTTCTCTCCTCTTATGCATGCCCCACCACTGCAACCATTAGGACACTTATACATAGAAGACATCATAGTCCCTTCATTAGGACCTGGTTCTAACACACAGCTTTCTTCTCTTAGACTTCCATCTTTTTCACAAATTCCTGTATCTACAGAACATTTTTCCCCACAAGAATCAGTTGTTGCTATTTCATTTCCAAACATAACACTTCCCTTTACATAATAATTTATTCCCCCATCACTATCTTTGCAAGTTGTTGATTCACAAACTTCCTTATATCCAATTATACATCCATTAGAACTATATAGTGGAGGATAATTGCAATCTGGTTTTTGTGCAGAGGGAGAAAGACAAGAACAAGGTTGTTCATCTGTGCCCTTCCCGCAAGGATATGCTTGATTTGTTGTTTGACTTGTTCCTTCAGGAGCACAAACACCCTCCTTACATCCATAAGTGCAAGGTGTACATCCAAGTCCTCCTTTACCTAAGCAATATGAATCTATTGTTCCTGGATTATAACAAGAATTTATTGATGTATGCAGACATGCTTGAGAACCACTGCAATATTTTTTTGTAAATGATTCCCCACAATCTTCATTTTTATAACAATTTATTTTTTGACATTGTCCTTCTTTACAGCCTAAATATCCTATATTTATGCAGTTTATGCATTCATCTATAACAGTACATTCTGATTGTGGTGTTCCTGGATTTAAACATTGAGCTAATTTTTGGCAAGCAGTGTTTCCGTCACACCAGTATTGTAATGAATAAGACAAATTTGTCGGACAATCTTTATGACTATAGCATTTTATTGTTTCATCTTGTGCAAAAATAAAATTTAAAAGCAAAATAAAAAATAAGAAAATTAGTAGAACTGAATATACTATCTCCCTCTTTTTCATAATTATATTATGAATAAGTTATATTTAAATTTTTGTTATATTTTGATTTGTTATATTTATGATTGCAAAATCTTTTTTAAAGAAGAAAAAGTTTCTAAGAAATAAAAGGTGAAAAGAGAAATTTATTAGACCCCCTGTAATTTTAATAATAAGAGATGGAGAGGATATTACTTAATTTAGCATTATTTATCTTTGTGGAATTCTTTGCAAATCACATTATCAACAGATAAATAAATTTTAAGAAGATTTATAAATTGGATTATATTATATAAAAATATAAAGAAGAGGTGAAAATGAAAGTAAAATTAGTTTTTGCAGTTTTGTTTATTTTGAGTTTTATGAGTGTCGTTTCTGCCTGGGAATTTAACGGGACAG
>JBBTAN010000106.1:0-1438 GCA_038044205.1 Nanobdellota archaeon | reverse complement strand
ATCAAATTTTAACTTTTTCCTTATCTTTTCATAGGTTTCTTTAGAATATCCATCAAAGCTAATTGTTATCCCATCCAAGCCAGAATCAATAATATCCTTTGCCAATTCCTTTGTTATTAATGAGGCATTTGAATAAAATGCAACAAACATCCCCTTTTCTTTTGCATATTTTATTTTTTCAATTAATTGTTTATCTAAAAAGGGTTCTCCAAAAAAGGAAAGAGTAATTATCCTTATATTTAATTTAGAACAATTATCTATAATTTTTTTATAAAGGTTCATATCCATAGTCCCCATTTTTTTTAATTTTGAATGGGGACACATTATGCACGCAGCATTGCATAAATTTGTTGTGCCAATATCAACACCCCAGGGATATTCTTTATTCAATCTTTCTATAGATTTTTTAATTTTTTTATCATAGAGGGAATTATAGAGTTTATTATTTACAAATAATGGAGTGGAGAGTATTTTTCTTCCTATGTTATATCCAATGCGATTTCCTCTGATTTTGCTCAATATTTTTGATATCATTTTAATTTATTTTTATAGATTTTTGGGAAAAATGAAATAAACCATAATCCTAAATTTCTCAAAAATTTCTTTCTTAATATAAATTTGCTTAATTTTAGATTATCTGTATCCTTTTTTTTCTTAAATATTGCAACTAAAGGAAGATATATAAAAATTCTAAAGAATTTATTATATCCCTTCAGATGTCTTTTTGAGAAAATTATATCATTCTTAAATCTGACTAATAATCTTTTTTTATCTTCTAATGAATCAATGCTTTTACCTTTCTTATGAATTATTTTAACATAAGGCACACTCACAATCTTCCAGCCTTTTTCTTTGGCTCTTAGGCAATAATCTGTATCTTCTAGAAGATATGGGCTGTAAATTTCATCCAGCAAGCCGATTTTTTCAATTATCTCTTTCTTTATGAAGATGCATGCTCCCATTACATGGTCTACTTCAAATGTGTCTTTCTTATTCTCATTAAGTTCTAATTCTATTTTCCAGCCCCTTACATATCCCCCAAGATTTTGCAAACTTCCGTTAGGATATAATATTTTGCATCCTAAAATTCCTGTCTTCTCATCACTTTCGCCAACTTCAATCATTTTTTTTAACCAATCTTTTTGAAGAATTTCAACATCATCATTAAGCAAGAGAAAATAATCTGGTTTGTAATATGTCCTCGCTCTTTTTATCCCAATATTGTTTGCTCCAGAAAAACCTTTATTTTCTTTATTGATTGTAATATCGACCCATTTAAATTTTTTCTTAATTTCTTTGCCAATTTCCCCTTTTCCAGAATCATCAACAACATAAACCCTATAGTCTTTGTAATTAGTATTCTTTTTGAGAGATTCAAGACTCTCTTCAAGAAGTTTCTTCTGATTGTATGTAGAGATTATTATTGCAACTTTTGGTG
>JBBTAN010000105.1:4320-7639 GCA_038044205.1 Nanobdellota archaeon | reverse complement strand
AAAATATAAGAGAAGCTATGGCATTATGGCTTGAACCAGACCCAAATGAACTTCTTGTCTTTAAAAATTTCGAAATTGAAAAAATAAAAATATAATGGAAATTCCTCAGATTTTTAGAATCCAAAACTTGCAAAAATGCTTTCAAAAAGACCAGGGATGAAAATATAATAAAATAAATGTAAATATTACAAGATAATTTTTTTTAATTCTTCTATTTTCTCAAAGTCTTTGTCTTTAGTTACAAGAGTAAGACTATTATCTATCGCAATTGAAGCAGACAATAAATCCGCTAATGACAAAGAAATACCTTTCCTATCATATTTAATTTTTAAATCAGAGAGAATTTCTGCAGATGAAATTGTAGTATGAAGAACATTAAATTTTTTTAAAAATATTAAATTTGTTTGAAAAGATTTACTCTTTCTAATTTTTAAGCCTATTAAATATTCAAAAAAAGAGATAAAGGTTAATTGAGGGGAAGATTGATAAGATTTATATAAATTTTCAAGTCTGTTTATTGTTTTTTTATTTCCCCTTTCAATATCTATTAATATAGAAGTATCAAAGACTAAACTCATCTCTAAATCCTCTTTCCTTTCTCATACTCTTAACAATTTTCTCGATATCATTTGCTTCTTCATTAGTTAATGACTTTTTTCTTGATAATATCTCTTTCCATAAATCTTTTGAATTTTTTTCAAATTCATTAACCATTATTTTTAATAAAATTGACATTTTCATACTATTTTTTAATGCTAAAGTTTTGAAGTCTTTCCAAGTATCTTCGTCAACATTTTTAATGCATTTATTTTCCATGAAGTATAACAGTTATACTTATATATAAATCTTTCTTTTTTTGTGATTTAGGTTAAAAAAAATAGTGTAATAAAAAGTACATCGTGATAATGCCTCTTATACTGCAACTGCAAAAGATTCTGAATTAACCAGAGAAGAAGTTTTCGGATAAAAAATAAGAAAGTAGTTATCTTGGTAAAATCAGGGGTTATTATAATGCTCTAAATCTCGGGAAACTAATATTAAATATAAAAACTGTTACAGATAATTAATTTCTCTTCTCTTCGGACAGATAAGCTAGATTGTAACCACTTCCCCCAAAACCCTTTAAACATTTTCAAGAAAATGTTTTGCCTGTTTCAAATCAGAGAAAGGCTTTTATATCCCTTCTTTCAATTAAATTCATGTCCAAACTAAAATACAAAATCCTTTTGGGATTATTTACAATTGCATTCATAGCATCTGCAATATTAGCTTTCGTTTCATTAGAACAAGCTTGCGGAGGAGTGCAAACAACCTGTTATGTTGTTCAAACTTCTCAGTATGAAACAACATTAGGAATAAAAAATGCATATGCAGGGTTAGTTGCATTTTTATTAATAGGATTTTTGGCTTTTCTTCAAATCAAAAATCCAAATAAAGAAAGAAAAGATTTGATAACGGGAGGGGTTGTTTTTGCATCAATAGTAGCAATTTATCTTCTTTATATTCAGTTTTTTGCTCTTAATGCAGTTTGCAAATATTGCATGGTTATTGATAGTGCAACATTAATAAGTTTGGGAATAGTCTTGTTTTGGAAAGAAAAGTAATTCTAATTTTCTTTTAATTTTCCTTTAATAGGAACTTTCTTTCCGCTTCTGACTTTCAGAAATTCTGTAGAAAATCCGAGAGGAAGCAATTCTCCATTTTTCTTTATTGCATAAACCTCAATAGGATAAGGGAAAAGAATATTGTCTCCTGGTTCTCTTTTAATGAGCTCTCCAAGATTGCATGAATAGATTATGCTCTCTCCATTCTCTCTGCTATTAATCTTAACTGAATAAGGCATCCCATTAACAATAAAATGAAGACTATCTCCTAAAAGCCCATTCTTAAAATTGCTGAATAATTCGGGAAGAACCCTATATTTTTTGTCAAAAATCCTTTCTTCTAATGCTTTTTTTTCTTGTCTTGGCTTTCCTCTTTTTGCAGAATATCTAATAAGAGTATAACAAGAATCTTCCAATGAATAATCAAAAAATTCTTCCCTTAACGCCCAATTATCTTTAACAACTTCCTGATAAATTGAATCATTTATCTTCTTAAAACTCATTGAATAAATACCAAACAAAAAAGAAAAATCCACTTCTTTTGAACTTACTCTAAGAAAGCTGCTCTTTAATAAATTTAAAAATCCTTCTTCTCTGCTATAAACATCAAAGTGAAGCTTATCTTGAGAAAACACAGCACCTGATAAAAAAATTGCGCCCGCGAGAACAATTTCCCTGAGTTTCATAAAGACAAGTAAAAATTTAGATATAAAAGGTTTTATATGAAAATATAGTTATGATTTAGTTCGCTCTCTCTTGAAAAATTTAATTATCTGTAACTCAACATTGTTCAATAATTAATCCTAGCAATATAGTCGCAATATAAGATTTTACCTTGATAACTTAATATTTAACTTAAAGCACAAATAATATAAATTGTGGATTTACTATTCTTTTATGAACCTTTCAAATCTCAAACTAATCCAGCATGGTGCAGAAGCCAAGATTTTTCTTGATGAAAAAAGCAATTTAATAATAAAAGATAGAGTTTCCAAGTCTTACAGATTACCTGCATTAGATAATAAATTGACAAAACAAAGAACAAAAGCAGAAAAGAAACTTTTAGAAAAAGCATCCAAAATAATAAATGCACCTGACCCTTTTCCACTTAAAGAAATTAATATAATAAATATGCCCTTTATTGATGGAGAAAAACTCTCAGACTCTCTTAATGATTTTTCTTTAGAAAAACAAAAGCAGATTATGATAAAAATAGGGGAGTCTGTTTCAAAACTTCACAAGGAAGATATAATTCACGGGGATTTGACAACATCAAATATGATTCTGGTTTATGGGAGTAAAAAAGGAAATATAATTAACTGTAACAGTAAGGATAATAGGAATAACAATTATCACGAAAACAATAAGGCTGATGATGATAATGTTAAAGGAGATAATAATAGCCAAGTTAAGATAATTAATTCTAAAGAGATTTCACGACACGAAGTGAGTGCAAATGCTCCTGATTGTGGGCGGGAGGGGTGGGATGACTTCTCAGTCTATTTCATAGATTTCGGTTTGGGCTACATCTCAAAAAAAGTAGAAGATAAGGCAGTTGATTTACATTTATTAAAACAAGCTTTAGAAGCAAAGCATTTTCAACACTGGAAAGTTTTATTCGAAGAATTTCAAAAAGCATATTCAAAAAATTATCCAGATTCTAAGCAAATATTTGAAAGAATAACTGCTGTTGAAAGAAGAGGGCGTTATAGGCA
>JBBTAN010000105.1:2673-4220 GCA_038044205.1 Nanobdellota archaeon | reverse complement strand
ATATCAATCCATCTCAAAAATATTTAAATAACCTAAATAAATCATTCTTTTATGATTAAAATTTTTTCGTTCTCAAAAAACAAATTAAAAGAAATAACACCTGAAGAAATAAGCAAAGATAAAAAAGTTCATTATTGGATTGATTTAGCCTGTTCGAATGTTGAAGAAATAAAACTCATAAGAGAAAGTTTTAACATTCATCCAACAACAGAAGAAGATATTCTTTCAAACCAGACACGAACAAAATATGAAGAATTTGAAGATAATACTGCGATAATCTTCCACGGGATAAAAGGGCTTGAAGCTGTTAACATAAAAACTTACAATCTTTCATTTATACTAGGAGAAAATTACCTTATAACCTCTCATCTCGAGAACAATGAAAATATTGGTTTTCTTATTAACAACCATAAAAGACTTGAAAATCTGATGAAAAAGGGGGTGGGTTATATTTTTCATTATCTCCTTGACAAAGAAATAGATAAATGCATGCAAATAAAAGCAATTCTATTTGAGGAATTTAAGCAGCTTGAAAAAAATTTCATAAATAACTTAGGAAAGGATGTCCTTGGAGAGCTTTTTGAAAAAGAACTTACACTTCTTGATATGAGACAGGTTATGGAATCTCTAACAGATTTGTGCTTAAATCTTACAAAGCCAACAGACAATTACCTCGATAATGAACTTCTTCCATATTTTAGGGATATTTATGACCATTCTTTCAAAACAACTGAATCTCTTAGAAGCATGCTTGGGAGAATAAACGGTATGAGAAATGCCTATCAAACAATTACCTCAAACAGGCTAAATGAAACAATGAAAATATTAACTATGATTATGGCGATAATGATGCCTGTTACAATTGTTACAGGATTTTACGGAATGAATGTGAGACTTCCTCTTGAAAATAATCCAAATATATGGATTGGAATTCTAGCAATAATGCTGGGCATATCTATTATTATGTTTTTTTTCTTCAGAAGAATAAAAGTAAGATAGTTAATTACTTCTTGAAAATTTTATAATCTTTTCTTACTTTTTCTTTCAATTTAATTCCTATTTCGTCTCCTTTTTTTGCTTCTAAAACCGGTTTGTGCTGTATTTGCATGCTCTCAACTGCTTGCTCAAAATCAACATTGCCTCCAACAACTCTTATCTTGTCTCCTTTTTTCAAGCCTGTTTTCAATTTAATTGCAGCAACACCAACATGGTCAAAGTAATTGGAAACTACTCCAACAGGAACTTCTTTGCTTTTGGTTTCTTTCTCTTTGGTCTCTTTCTTTTTAATTACCATTTTAAATTAAATATTAAAGGATATATAAATTTTATTGAATAATAGCCCCACCAGGATTCGAACCTGGGTCACAGCCTCCAAAGGGCTGGATCTTTGACCGCTAGACCATGGGGCTATCAAGTTTCCACATATTAACTTTGTCAATGTGCCTATGATTACTGAAACCGATGAGTTTTAAAAACTTTCTTAACTCACTTTTTTTAGTTATATACACGTCATATTTACTTATATTAGAACAATTTATTCCTAATTT
>JBBTAN010000105.1:0-2573 GCA_038044205.1 Nanobdellota archaeon | reverse complement strand
ATCCAAAAACTCTTTCGTAAAAAATAGTTCTGTTAATATCCTGTTTTTTTGGATTCATCCATCTTAAAAAATGCCTTAATTTAATGGGCTCATATTTTTCACCTATAAGAGTTGCAGCTAATTTTTTGTATTCTTCACTTGCTTCAGAATGAGGACTAAATTCTACTGAAGATTTGAAATTAGACAATGCTCTTAAAAAATTAATATCATGAGGTATAACTGCCATAATGGGTATTTCAAGGGTTGTTTCTATATGTTCAGGGGAAATTTCAAAATCCCTGTTATGAACTTTATTTAAAATTAATCCAGAAATTGGAGTGCCCCTCTGTCTTGCTAATTTAAGTGCTTTCAAGGTTGTGCTTAAAGTAGGATGGTCTGGAGTTGTTACAACAAGAATTTCATCAGATGCTAACATAGCCCCAAGAGTTTCATCATTAAGGGCGGGTGAAGAATCAATTATAATATAATCATAGCTTCTTTTCAAATTCTTTATTTTTTCTTTAAGTAGCAGAGGATTAACTTTAAGATTGCTGAAAATTGAAGCAGGAAGAATATCAAAATTATTCATTCTGAGAATTGCCTGCGGAGGCATTGCTTTTTTTTCAAGAACATCCTGTAAAGAGAATTCGGGTTCAACAACTTCTAAATGAAGCCCTAAATTTGGAGAGGAGATATTTCCATCAATCAATAAAACTTTCTTCCCGAAACTAGCAATAGCAGAACCAAGAGAAATAACTGCTGTTGTTTTTCCAACTCCTCCTTTTAATGAAAAAATTCCAATAGACACACCCATGTATATTCTAAAATATATATTGATTTAAATAACTTATTAATTTGCCAAAAACAGAAAATAATTTATAAATTCATTACAGCAAGCTTTAAAAAAGCCTTTTACGAAATAGTAAGATGCCCAAAAAAGCAGACGAAAAAAGTGAAGAAAAATCAAAAAAATTGATTTTGGAAGAATATGAAAAAAAAGTTATTGAGCTTGCAGATAAGGGATTGACTTCTGAAAAAATAGGGGAAGAATTAAAAAAGCACGGAATATATTCAATGGAGTATAATAAAAAAATATCAAAAATTCTTGGAAAGAAATATATTAATCCTGATTTAAAGAATACTGAAGAAAAATTAAGAAAAATTGAAAAGCATATGGAAAAAAATAAACAGGATAAGAAGGCGAAAAGGGAAAGAAGCAGAGTATTTTCCCAAATTAGAAAGATTAAGAAATATAACAAAATTGAATAATAAATTCTTAAAATTAAAATGAAAAAAGGGGATGAAATTTTAGAAAAAGAAGTTAAGTTGGTTGTAGAAGAATTTATGAAAAAACTTAATGAACAAGAAGTCTGCATAATAAGCCATTTTGATACAGATGGCATAACTTCTGCAAGTATAATGATTCAAACTCTTAAAAAGCTAGATAAGAAATTTTCTTTAAAGATAGTAAAGAGTTTGAATAAAGAATTTATAAATGAACTTCCAAAAGATAAGGTGATACTTTTTCTCGATTTAGCTTCTGGAAGTCTCACTCATATAAAAGACGCAAATTTAAACAATGTTTTTATAATAGACCATCACGAAATAACCCAGAAAATACCTGAAGATATTAAAATAATAAACCCCCATTTGATAAATAAACAGAAAATAAGTGGTTCTGGATTAACTTATCTTTTTTGTAAAGAAATAAATCCCGAAATAAAAGAACTCTCAAAACTGGCTATACTTGGAATGATAGGAGATTGTCTTGAAAAAGAAATTGATTCTTTGAATAACGGGATACTTGAAGAAAGCGGAGTTCAAAGAAAAAGGGGGCTTCTTATTTATCCTTCAACACGCCCAATAAATAGAGTTCTTGAATATTCTTCAAATCCCTATATTCCTGAAGTAACAGGAAATATGACAGGAGTATTAGAATTACTAAGAGAAATTGGATTAAATCCTGAAAAAGGAAAATACAAAAGTTTAATCGAACTTGATGAAAAAGAAATGAAAAATCTAACAACAGCCATACTTCTTAGAAACCCTAAAATAAAAAATAAAGACCTTATTGGGGATATTTTTCTTCTGAAGATGTTTAATAAAACAGAAGATGCAAGAGATTTGAGCGCAATAATAAATGCCTGCTCTCGTTCAGGAAAACCAGAACTTGCGGTTCAATATTGCCTCGAAATCCCCTCTGCAAAAAAGGAGGCTGAATTAACCCATATAAAATACAAACAAAATCTAATTACTGGATTAAATTTTGTTTCTGAAACAGAAAAAATAGAAGGAAAAGGTTTTGTTATAATAAATGCACAGAGTAATATTAAAGATACAATGATAGGAACAATCACAAGCATAATTTCAAATTCCCAGCTTTATGAGGAAGGAACTATAATTGCAACTCTGGCTTATTATGAAGATAAAATCAAAGTTTCTGCAAGAATTGTTGGGAGAAATGGAAGAAACATAAAAGAAATATTGGAAAGAATAGTTAATTTAACAGGTGGAGAAATAGGCGGGCATGAACATGCTGCAGGATGCATAATAAGCAGAGGAAAAGAAAGAGAATTCATAGATTTGCTCAAGAA
>JBBTAN010000104.1:0-4813 GCA_038044205.1 Nanobdellota archaeon | reverse complement strand
TAAAATATTTAATAGCATCTTTAAATCCATCATCACCATCAAATGTTTGAACTTCTTCAGGTCCATCATTTTTATTAACTGTTACAGTAGTAGTCTTCTTACCATTCTCGTCATTAAATTTAATTGTTTTATTTACACTTTTACCTTTTGAGGTTATTTCTGTAGAATGATCAATATCAACAACAGGAGCAGCTAATTGATCACTAATACCATTTTGAAAAGTATCTAACGCTGTATCTGTTGGCGCTCCATCTACATTAACAACCTTCATATTTAGAAGATTATCAAGAATATCATCAATGGGCTTCCTAGTTCTTTCTTTACTACCTCCACCACCGCCAAAACATGGACATATAGCACTACTATTTGCAATTTGTTTAACAGTCATAAAAAACTCCTATCCTGGCTTATCGCCTATTTTTATCCTCTCCATACGGCCCTTAGAAGATACAATTTGAATATCTAATAAATCCATTCCAATTTTTTTATCTAATTCATCCCGTTCCTTAAATGCAGGACCACCACTACGGGCATCCCCTATTACTTTACCTGATTTGTCTAATAAAACAGAACCAGATAAAACAATATATTTTTTTGATTTAGAAACAGAACGAATTCCCTTTGGAAATATATTTGATATTTCTCTTTGTAAATCTTCTAAAGATTTACCACCCAAGACTTCTGGCTCTTTCGAGTTTGAAGTCTTGGGCGATATTAGAATCAAACAGGGCGCTACGCCAGATGGAGTAGCTTCTTTAGTATCGACAAACGTAGAATACCACATTACTGACCTCTAAATTAGATGGCGTCAACAATATAAACATCACCTTTGGAGTCAACAGAGATACCGCCAGCAATTGTGCCAGTAGTGAGAGGAGCAAACCCAGTAACCTTACCATTCTCATCCATGCGTTTAATTGTATCGTTACCAGAGTCAACAATATAAATAACGCCCTTATTGTCAACGCAAATGGCAGTAGGAGCATTGAAACGAGCTACAGAACCTTCACCAATAGCATCACCAGAAACGCCATAGCTTCCAGCAACAACATTGGCACTCTGACCTTGTTTCATCCTGTAAATAACGTGATTTACTTTATCGGCGATGAAGCACTGATCACTCTTATCAAACGCTACGCTAGAACCAGTACCAAAAGCAATAGAAGAAAGCTTTTGGCTAGGATCTGCGCCTGGATCTTCACCAATAACATTAGCATCTGAACGGAACTGACGCATCTTGAAAAGTCTGTTTGCCATTTTAAAGTCTCCTTAAAAACAAAAAACAAAAATTAACAACAACTTTTTATTCCACAACTACTAATAAAATTCCTTTTCACACAAGGAATTTTTTCTTCTCTCCTATAATATACATATAGGATTGGATTTATATTCGTAAACTAAAATAAATATTCCTTCTTTTTATTTGGGAAAAATTTCATGGCTAAAAAAATAATAATTATTTCTGCGAGTGCAATGAAGAATAAAAGAATAGTAGAGGCTTATATGCCTGTTCAGCAGGCTCCTACGCAGCAAGTTCCACCAGTTCAACCACAACAACCAATTCCACCTCAACAACAGGTTCAACCTCAACAAAATAAATCATATATAACTGAAAGATTACCGAATGAAGTACAAAGCAAATTAGATCTTTTCCCAGATAAAAATATATTATATGGTCAAATAATGAATAATTATAAAATAGATAAAAGACAATTAGTAGAAAATTTACTAGAATACCATATAGAATCTTTCAATAAAACTTTCGGTCCTGTATTAGGTGAAGTATTATCGGGATTAGATGATAGACAAAAGGCTTTAATAAGAAATACTATAAAATCAAAAATAGATGAAGTGTACAATCAATTTAAAACAAATATAGAAAAACAAAAAGGATATAATTTACAATATCAACGAGAACATCCTGGAATATTACAAAAAGGATGGGAAGCCGCAGTAGGAGTTAAAAATAAACCTGATTTTAAAAATTTTCTTCCAGCAGGGAAAACATGGGAGCAATTAGATGCTCCAGAAAAACAAACTGTAAAAATAGAATTTGATAATGCTATGAAAAATTACAATGCTCAATTAAAAAAGACAATATGGGACAGAACTAAAGGTGCATTGGGCAATATTAAAGGATTAGCTAATCCTATATGGAATGCCAATATAACTCAATAAAAACAAATGATATGGATAAAATAGATTTTCATTCTGCCCTTATTTATTTAATAAAAAAGGGCGATATAATAAAAAATAAAAAAGATAATTATTACGCCATTGTCCATTCAATAAAACCCGAAAATAAAGAAATAATCATATTGCCACTTACAAGTAATAATATATTTATTTTTATTAATTTATTAAGTTATGAATTTGATGAAGATAAAGCTCCTATTCATAAAACATTAAAATTAGAAGATTTAGATGATATTGAATTACTCTGGCCAGAGTCCGCACAGAAAAGATTGTCTTCAGCAAACAAGGTAACAAAAAAAGAAGAAATTGATTTGAATAAACCCATTCCACCTGATATAATATCCTTGGAAGTTGTTTGGATGGACACAGATTACAACAGTCCACTTGTAGATAAAAAAGAATCTGTTTCTTTTATTTCTTCTTTTTTTATTATAGATGGAAAATTATTTGGAGAAGTTGCAGAAGAATATAGTTCGTATAGAGATAATTTTATTAACGGAGTTCCCGTTTGTGATATTTGCAGAACTTTTGGAATAAGTTTTTCAAAAATTGCTTCTGCAAAAGTAAATGAGTTGGCACTTGAGATTTAAAGGAGAAAAGAGATGTCTACTGTAGTTGATGATCATCTGAAAGCGATTGAATATAAAACAAAGGAAGCGGTTGCCAAAGCAAAAAAGATTATGGATGCAACTCCAGGTATTGCTGGTATTGTTAGTGCTATATATACTGTATCTTCTGATATTGTAGATATAGTAGAAGAAATTAAAGGAACAATTTCATCTGAAGATAAGAAAGAAGTAGCAGTAAAATCAATTAAAGAAGCATATAAACTCTGGGATCCAAATATTCCATACGTTCCTGAACCACTTGAAACATGGGTAGAAGATTTTATTCTTGATTCTGTTATTCCTATTTTCGTTGATTGGGTCGTTACCCATAATAATGATATTGGTAGATTTATTCATAAGGCTTAAGTATGCCAGTAAGTATACAAATATCAGAGGACATTGTTAAATTATTATCAGAGGCGTCCTCTGTTACGACAGGCGATTTATCGGACAAACTAAATAATATATATAATCTGTTATGTGATTTGGGGCAAAAAATACATATAACAGAAGTTGGGGTATTTATTAGTTTAGAGGATAAGTCGCCTGTTTCTATTACTAATGTTGATGAAAAGAATGGGTTCCCAAGTAAAGGTGTATTATTATGTAAAGAATATCCAGAAACAAAAGAAATAGAATTATATATAGAAAAAATAAGAAGATATATTAATATTTTACCTGACAGTAATAGTGTAGATATTAATAGAATGGCTTCTGAATTAGAGATACCTATTCCTTTTCTTATTGAATTTTTTAATAAAATATCAGATATTGCAAAGAAGGAGCAAGAATAATGTCTGAAGAAAATAAAGAAAATGAAAAAGAAAAAACATGGGAAGAAGTAGATGCTGAAAGAAAACGTATAGCAAAAGAAAAAATACAAAAATATAAAAAAACAAGAGAAGATCAAAACAAATATACTAATGATTATTTAAAAAAGAGGAAAGAAAAAGAAGAAGAAAATTACAAAAATACATTTGAGGCATTAATAGGCATTGAAATTTGGTCAAGAAAATCAAGAGAGCATTGGGCGGAATTTAAAAAAGCTAAAATTGTACAAGGAAAATATTTTAGAAGAACTATTAGGGAATTAATAGCTGCTGCAAAAGCAGCTTATAGATTAAGTTTTAAAGAACAGGAACCATTAAGTAAATATAAATATAATTTGATAAAAACAAAAAAGAAAAAATATAAAAAGGGTAAAAAGGGATATAACGATGACGATTGATCAATTTAAAGATTTAGTTGGGACTTTCATTCCAAATAAATTATATTTAGTTAGCTGCGACATTTCATTAGAAGACTCATTAACATCAACTTTAAATTATTGTGTAAGGGGGCATATTCCATACGCAACTTGGAAATATAATGATTCAACCATGACGATTACAGAAACAACTTGTAGTAATTTTACAATCAACGTAGAAGCATTTGTAGAGTATTATTCTTCTCAACAGGACTCTCCTTTTTTGATGTCTTTTCTTTCTTTTATCCCTCCCACGGGAAATCCCAGTGACGAAGGCAGGACTTCCCATGTACAATTCCTACAGTGGTCGCCCTGGAGATGCTATTATATTTTAAATCGTGGAGGTAGCTGGTACTACGACGGGGAGTTTACAACTATCAACTAATAAGGAGTCCTATGTCAAAGAAACTTACATTTTCCGCTCAAATCGCCAATGTTATTGAAAAATCATTAAAAGAAAAAAAGGATTTCGTCCCTCTTATTTTTTTAGAGGCTGTCAATTCAAAGAGTAATTATTTTATTCCTTTGATTCTGTTGAAAGATTTTAGCACTGCAAAGCATCCACTCCGCATAGCTATCCAAAAAGTAATGAAAATGAAAAAGGATAGGGGTGATTCTATAAATGAAAAGACAAATATTATATTAGCAAAATCATTAGATGAAGCAAGTGAACTAAATGATGAAAAAATAAACGCTGATCATATTATTCTTTCTGCTTTGAATGAAAAGGATCCAGCTATTCTTGAAATTTTCAACGATTTAA
>JBBTAN010000103.1:6435-8108 GCA_038044205.1 Nanobdellota archaeon | reverse complement strand
TAAATATGAATGGAAAATAAATCCAAAGTTTATGGCTTAGGATTTACACATAGCTAGCAACTACATTAATTTTATAAAATACATTCTACTTAAAGAACAATGGGAAATTTGGGTGAGATTTCTTCTTCTGCAAAAATAAATGCAAAACAGGAAGAAATTCACGACTTGCTCTTTAGCAGAGAAATAGATTGGCAGGAAATTATATACGATTTGATAAATACTGAGCAATTAGATCCGTGGGATATTGATTTAATTGTTCTCACAGAGAAATATTTTAAAAAAATAGAGGAGATGGAAGAAGGGGATTTTTTCATATCAAGCAAAGTTCTCTTAGCTGCCTCTTTTTTATTAAGAATAAAATCAGAAATTCTCCTTAATAAATACATAAAAAGCATAGATGATATACTCTTCGGAAGGAAAGAAGAACCAAAAAAATATGCTTTTGAACGAATTGAGCTTGATGAGGATATTCCTGATTTAATTCCAAGAAGCCCTTTTCCAAGATTTAAAAAAGTAACTCTCAAAGAACTTTTAGACTCTTTGAATAAAGCAATAACAACTGAAAATAGAAGAATAAAAAAAGAAATTGTAAACAAAAATGCTCTTCGTGAGAGCTCACTCTCCCTTCCTAAAAGAAATTTTAGTATAAAAGATAAAATAAAAGAGATTACTGAAAGACTTACAAGGCATTTTAAATCTCAGGAAACCCACAAAAAGATTTCATTTACAGACTTTGTAGGGCAGAACAGAGAAAAGAGAATTGAAAATTTTTCTCCTCTTCTGCATCTTGATAATCAGAAAAAAATATGGCTTGAACAACCAAATCATTTTGAAGAAATTCATATATGGGAAAAAGAAAGTTATTGGAAACACAATGAAAATCCTTTCAAAGATTTAATAACAGAGCTTAAAGACGGAACTTATATAGAATCCATTTCAGATGAAGAATTCAATAAATTCGCTGAAAATGAATTTGATGAAGAAGAAGCAAAGTATGGAAAAGAAAGTAATGATAAAGTTAGTTATGATAAAAATAATGAAGAAGAATAGTTTAATTATCTCAGTAAAATCATATCATTTAAAGGATGTAATTGTTGATATTGATAAAACCCCGCTGTTACAGATAATTTATTCTGGATAAATGATTATTTCTATTGCTTATGAGCAAACTTATATACCCTAAAATATATCAAAAATAATGAAATTAGCATCACTCTTTTCAGGCGGAAAAGATTCCGTCTTTTCAGCCTACGCTGTGCAAAAACAAGGGCATGAACTCGAATGCTTAATAACAATTCTCTCAGAAAATAAAGAATCTTACATGTTTCACACTCCAAGCATAGAAAAAACAAAACACCAAGCTAAAGTTATGAGAATTCCATTAATAATTCACAAGACAAAAGGTGAAAAAGAAGAAGAATTAAAGGATTTGGAAGAAGCAATCAAAATAGCAATAAAAAAATACAAAATTGAAGGAATTGTGACAGGAGCAATAAAATCTGTTTATCAAGCCTCACGAATTCAGGATATATGCAATAAATTGAATATAAAATGCATAAATCCATTATGGCAGATAAATGAAATAGAATACTTGAATAAGCTAATCAGCAATAACTTTAAAGTTATCATAACAGGAGTCTACGCTTATCCACTTAATCAGTCATGGTTAGGCA
>JBBTAN010000103.1:0-6335 GCA_038044205.1 Nanobdellota archaeon | reverse complement strand
ATAGAAATAGAATAAAATGGGAATATTCAGTTTTCTTAAAAAAATATTTAGTGAGCCTGAAAAAACAGAGCCTATCAGAGAGAAAATAGCTTTTTCTGATATTGAAAATTTCATAAAAAATAAAATAGATGAAACAAATGCCAAAGAAAAAGGAGCTATTTCTTTAATTAAAGAGAAAATAACTGCTTTTGCGAGTGAGCTTAAAGAGAAAATAAAACTTGTGCATAAAGTTGATATTGATTCAAAAGAGAAAAATGACAAAATAAAATCTGCAACAAACGAAGGAAGGAAAAAATATATTGAATTTCTTGAGAGGTTTATTGACACTCTTGAATCTCTTGAAGAAACTAAGCTTGAAAAGATTACTGAAAATATAAATTTGGCTTTTACACGTTTTAATGAAAGCTCTTCTAAAAGTTATGAAAGAGCAACAATTCTCATTGGAAAGGAAATGGGGGATATAAGAGAAACTCTAAAGAATTTTTCAACTGAACTTATAACACTCTTCAATGAAAATAAAGAAGTTATAATAATCTCCAAAAGACTTTCTTTAATTGAATCAAAAGTCAGTGAAGTAAAAGAAGCAAGAGGAAAATCTCAAAAAATCAGTGCAGAAATCCTCGCCCTTACTAATAAATCTCTTGAAAAAGAAAAAGAAAGCAAGGAAATTTCAAATAATATAGATAAGATAAAAAACAGGTCTGAATATATTGAAAATATTGAGAAAGAAAAGGCAATAAAGCTTCAGGAAGAACAACTTGAAACAGAAATGCTCAATTTAAAACAGCTCATTGATTTTAAAGCCCTTTCTAATTTCTTTCATATATTTGAAGATAGAATGGCAATTGTTAAGCTTTACAGAGATAATTTTCTTTTTGAATTTAAATCAGATAAGGGAAGTCGCTTATTGAATTTGCTCAATGAATCAAAGCTAAACACCGAACAAATCTATGATAAGATAAAACAAATACAGGACAAAGAAGAAGAAATAGAACATAACAAAAATACTTTAAAAAAAGATGAAACACAAACTCTTTCATCTGAATTAGATAAAATAAACCAAGAGGTCCAGGGTTTTATGAATGAAATAGGCTGGGCAGAAAAGAAGAATGAGAAACTAAAGATTTCTCAGAATGAAATTCTCAAGCTAATTAAAGATGAATTGGATTTGTTGGATGTTGATTTGGAAGATTAAGGAAGATATACAATTAATGTAACAGTTAGGCTATTATGATTAATTAATTTTAATAATATAATCACAAGATATGATTTTACTAAGATAATTATGCTGTTCGATTATTAATTAACCCCAATCAGATAATAATATTAATCAACCTGAATAATATAGTAGCAATATATGATTTTACTAAGATAATTATCTTATCATAAATAGTTAATAATATTTTATATTATATTACAGCTTAATTAAAAAGACTGTTATAGATAACTAATATGATTTTACTAAGCTAATTGAAAAGGCAGATTTATATGCCAATATTATTTTAATTATTCATGGCATCAACACCCCCTGGAGCTCAAAAGATGAAAGTGGATTACACTATTGATAGAAAAGTCTATGATGATTTTGCAAAGAACTGCAGTAGAAAAGGCTTTGCTCCACAAGTAATAGTTGAGAAGCTCATGAACAAGTTTAATGAGACAGGACAGATTTAAATAATAACTCCAATTAATTATAATATGAAAAAGAAGAGGGGGAATAGCAAGAAAAACACTAAAGAGTTGAAGAAAACTGAAAAAGAATTTATATCATTTGGAAACAGGAAAGAAGTATTTTGGTCTATCACTTTTGCTACAATCTTCATAAGCATAATTGGCATTCCAGCAATAATTCAATATGAAGGCTTTTTGAAGCGTTTCATGATAATCTGGATACTGGAAATTATATACATTGGAATGTGGATAAAGTGGGGTGAGAGAAAGAAGAAATAAAAAATTATTATTTAACAAAATTTATAAACCAAAAAATATTCTATAAAAAATGCAAAAAGTAAATAATTCAATTGTTATAACCTCTATAATCACTGGAGCTGTATTAATAATTGCAGTTCTTGCTCTGATTATATTTAATCCGGGTTATTCATTAACAAAGAATGTTGTAACAGTTGAAGGAATATCAACGCTAAAAGCACTGCCTGATGTAATTTCAGTATATTTTACTATTGAAACAAAAGGAAAGACAAGTGTTGAAGCAAAAGATGCCAACACATTAATCTATGATAAATTAGTTGAAGCGCTTATTTCAGAAGGTTTTGAAGAAACTGACATAAAAACAGAAAGCTACAATATATATGAAAATACTTACTGGGAAAATGGAAAAACAAAGACAGATGGTTATAAAGCAAGTCGTTATTTAAAATTAGAACTCTCTTCTGATAAAGCTAACAAGCTCTCTCCTGCTATTGATGCTGGAGTTGATGCAGGTGCAGGAATAAGTTACATAAACTTTGAACTAAGTCAAAAAGCCCAAAATATATACAAAGCACAAGCTCTTAAATTAGCTTCAGAAGATGCGACAATAAAAGCAAATGCTATTGCTTCGGGATTTGGTAAGGAAGCTGGAAAACTATTGTCAGTTCAGGTATCAAACTTCGGATATTATCCTTGGAATGTTTATAGTGCAATGAGTGAAGGAGGAAGAGCCTCTGGTGATATTGCTTTAGCGAAAGAAGCTGCAACAAATATAAATCCAAGTGAAAAAGATATAACTGCAACAGTAACTGCAACTTTCAAATTAAGATAAATTTATTTTATTTTTTTATTTATTAATTATCTATCACAGTTTTTTAATTAGGCTATAATATTAACAAGGTTAATTATACTATCAAATAATATGATTTTACTATGATAACTACAGGATTTTACCAAGATAATTATATTCTTTCCAAGATTAATCATAATAACTCAACTGTTACAGATAACTATGTCCTTATTGAGGTTTATTAATAGTCAAGCAATATTGTGGGCTTAGGTGATAATTAAATTTTCAATCTTGTTGATATTACAACTTAATTAAAATAACTGTTACAGATAACTATATCTCTTTCTTAAATCAACATTATAGAAAGTTTTATATATGAATTATAATAAGAAATTTTATGATATTGTGGAAAAAATTTTTGCTTACTGGATTGTTTTTAGGAGGAACTCTTTCGTATACCAATAAAATAAATAACTCCCAAATTTATAAAGAAAATATGTCTTTAGAAGAGCTTACAGAAAAGATAACCTACTCACGTGTCAGGAATCTTAATAAACTTTATAATTTTTCAGAAGAAGATTTAAATAGATTTAATTCCTGGATAGATTCTACAATTAATGAATCTGCAAAAGAGAACAAAAATTGTATTTTAGTTGATAAATCTTCAAGATTACTTTATCTAATAAAAGAAGGAAAGGTTGATTCAAAATATACTATTGAATTGGGACATAATCCTTATGAAGATAAACAAAAAGAAGGTGATTGTTGCACTCCAGAGGGAAGATATTCTATAGAAAAAAAAATTCCTTTTGGGGAAACAAATTTCTATAAAGCACTTTTAATTAATTATCCAAATAAAGAGGATAAAGCAAAAGGAAAAACAGGGGGCTTGATTGAAATTCATGGTTTTGGTGGAAAAGGATATGATTGGACTGCCGGATGTGTCTCTTTGTATAATAAAGATATGGATAAAATTTTCTCCAGTGTAAAAAAAGGTGACAAAGTCACAATAGTAAAAGTGACTTCAAGAAACTTATCTTTAAGAGTTAAATAATTTATCTTTTTAATGCATATCTAGAAACATAACTGCTTAAAGATTCTCTAGATTGAAGATTAAAATTGCCTATTTCACCAAGTTTCTCCTGTATCTCACTCCAATCTTCTTCGCTAGCAATTCCATCTCCTAAAATAGTAATTAATTTATTTGTAATCGCTCCATATCCGGCTCCTTTATTAGTTATAACAATCGAATTAGGATAAAATTTTTGCAAATAAGGTTCATGGGTATAACTAGAACAACCACCATCATAAATTATTTTAGCGGAGTCGGTTGATGTCTCCTCATAAAATACCTGATTACTATGGGTGCAATGACCACTCATAACAATCAAATCATAAATCTGACCTTTTAAATCCTCTTTTGAAGATTCAACTAATCCCCCATTAGCAGAATTAGTTTGAATATCTATTACTATTTTTTTATCTTCAATCTTTTTAGATAATCTTACTAAATCATTCTTTTCCCATTCTATCTTCATACCATATGTTTTATTAAAGAAATCTTTAGAAATTTTATCCCAACCTTCATCATCAAAATGGTTTTTCTTAATATAAATTGTATCTCCTCCATATATTTCCTTTGAAATAGAAAGTCCTTTAATTTCTGGTATTTCATTTAATATCTTATCTGTATCTGTATTTACTGGATTTTTGTTCATCTTTAAAAGATATGCATAGGTTGCTTTTTGCTGAATATCTTCTGAATTTTTGTATTTTTCAATAAAAAACCTTTCAAACTTTTCCTTTTCTCCTGGATAATTTTCTGAATGTAAGTATATTTCAGATAAAGTATCAGACATGATTATAGAGTTCTCAAGAAGAATATTATTATCATTTGAACTTAATGCTTCTTCTATAATTTCTCTATAAAACGTTTGGTCTGTACTATATACTTCAGATAATTTACTTCTTGCACCAAATGCTTTAATTACCCTATATTTTTCCTCATTATTCAATTTTTTAATTTCTTCAACTAAATTATCTTTACCAAGACTGTTATAAATTCCTTCAAATGTAGAGGGATAAAGATCGTCTGTTCCTTCAGAATTAGCAATCATTAATATTTTTGCTTTAGATCCCAAATCTTCTAATACAGCTTTTCTAATATTATCCGTTTTATCTAAAGATAATTCAATATCATGTATATTATCAAGATTCATTGAAGCTATTTGGGAGGAGGTTCTATCTACATTTGAACTTCCATAATATTTATTGAGAGCATATGCATATTCTTTTGCTAAAGTTTGTGTATCCCTTATATTCAAGTAATTTATATCTAAGAAACTAGTAACTTCATAAGAATGTACACCATATTTGTCTAATATATCAATTCCAGCACGTATATCCTCAAAATTAGTCCTATCATATTGTCCTATAGCATCACTAAAAAAATAAACTTTATTTGTTGAGATCTCTTTTGACATAATCACTTCACGAGAAAGATCCTTTATTATATCTAAATTCTTTTTTTCCTTTAATCCTTCTTCTAAAATAATATAAGATGCTTGAAGACTATGGAAGTTGGGATCATTCTCAATTATCTCCAAATTGCCCAAGGTAAAATCTGAGAATTCTTGAATATTAATTTTATCTTCCAATTTATTTAATGCCTCTAATCCAAATTTAGTATTGCTCAAAGCCAAGTCTGAATTCTCACCTGTTTTTTGTATTATTTTTGTAGCCAAATCTAAACTCTCTTGATTGCTATATCCATTGTCCTTAGTTGCTTTAAAAAACTCCTGTGTTTCTACAAAAACGTAATCTTCTCTTTCTTCATTGGATTTTATGTTCTCTTTAATTGTCCCAATTAATGATTCCAATTGCTCATTATTTAAATCTAATACAGAATTTCTTACTTCATAAATAGTTTTTTCTTCAATTTTATTTTTATTTTCATCAAATTTAATTAAAACTCCTGATAGCTTTCCGTCTGAATCAATCTTTATCTTCTCCTCAATCTTTTCTGATTCTAAGACAAATGGAACAGCTTGATAATCTCCAGAAGAAAACTTCTTAAATGTTATTGAAGCAACATCAACATTTTTTGTAAGCATGCCTTTATCATCTGTAATTAAACTTAAAGAAAGTCCGTCATTTTTTATATAAGTAGCACCATTAATTGAATTGGTATGAATAATCTTAGGTATAAAATTTGTATCTTTTTGTATATTTATCTTATCTCCATTGGATATAAGCATATTTAAATCTCCGTGTTCTCCTACATTCAAAATTTCGTTTCCATTAACAAACTCCACATTTAATGATCCTTCTAAAAAACTCCCTAATTCAATGCCCTCATCAGTTTTTTTTATCCAATTTAATTCATTATCCTCTCCATAATTAAATTCATCAAGATAATTTTTAAGTATAATAGTTCTCTTATCCCCCTGAATACCATTTGCTTTTATCTTCATACCTTCATAGACTGCTTCTCCATCATTTATAATGTATCCATATTTATTTAACTCCAATTTTCCATTTACATCTAACTCATTTTTAAAATTCAGATTAGTGCCCTCAAATTTTAATGTCTCCCCAAATTCTTGAAAATCTTCTA
>JBBTAN010000102.1:0-3425 GCA_038044205.1 Nanobdellota archaeon | reverse complement strand
TTTTGTTTTTATCCTTGATACCTCGCCCTTTAGGGCGGGGTTATTCATTTTGTTTTTCTTTTCTACCATTGTAGGTTCTTTTTAAGAACCCCATTTATTATAAATTGAAAATACTTTTTAAATATTTTTTGAGAGCTTAAATACTGATTCATAAAACTCTTCAAAGTTTTCTCCGCTTCTTGCACTTACCCCAACAACATCATATTCTGGGAAAGCAGATTCTATTTTTTTAAGGTCTGCTTTTTTTAAATCTATTTTATTCCCGACAATAAGAATAGGGATTTTCCTTGCAACAAGATTCCCTATTATTGTTATATTCACCTGATTATAGGGATTTTCTGTTGCGTCCATCACAATAACAACAACATCCATATCATCCAGCCATTTTATGCTTTCAATAACCCCTTGTGTAGCCTCTTTTGCTCTTTCTTTTGCATCTTTTTTCTTCATATTATATTTAAGAAAATCTTCATAATCTATTTTTGTGGCTATTCCGGGAGTATCTATCATTTTGAACATCAAAGTTTTTCCCTTATATTTTATTTCAACTTTCTCTTTAAACTGAACATTTCTTGTTTCGTGCGGAACCTTGCTGACAGTTCCTATTTCTTGTCCTGTAAAATCCTTGCATATCCTGTTTGCCAAGCTTGTTTTACCTGCATTTGGAGGGCCATAAAAGCCAAGTCTTATTTCTCTTTTGTTCTTAAATAAATTTACAAATATTTTCTTAAAAAAATTCTTAAATATTTTTATTTCCATCTACGAATTCCACCTGCCGAAGCCTCGAAGAGGTTCTCGCACCTCCTTGGTGCTGAAAAATTTCTGTTTTTCATTTTATTTTTTGTCAAAATAGGTTTATTAAACTTTTGTGTTATAATCTGTTTAAGGTTTTTTTTCTATTTCTTCTATAACTTTTTTAAATGGTTTTTCTATTATTCCTATTATTTTCTTCCCTTCATATTTTCTAAGAGCATAATTTATTTGTTCTCCAGTCCAATCAGCTTTTTTGAGATTTTTAATTATTTCCCCTCTTTCCATCCCCTTTTTCTTGGCATTTTGTATATAAGTCATTATATTATACAAGTTATTTCTATTCTTGAAAAGATAATTCTCGTACTTTCTCCTATACCAGGTCTGAAGTATTACATATGCAATAATAGAAACTAATAGGAGAAGAAAAATTATAAGTCCAAAAAGCAGCCATTTTGATAATTTATTTTCTTGTTGACTGTCTATATAATCTCCAGCTTCTATAAGATTTAAATTATCAAGAACAGGCGAGATAAAAACAGGCACGCTAAGAAAATCAACATCTTCTGTAGTGGAAAAAATAATTTTGTCAGAGATATCATTGAGATTTATGTAAAAATATCCCGGTTCTTCATCTTCCATTTTGGAATAATTTTCTCCAAATTTTAAATTATCTATTTTTTCAACAATAAAATATGCATCCCCTTCCATATTTTCTTTGTCAAATTCAAATTGAAATATTCTCAATGCAGCCTCTTCATTTAATCCATAGAGTATAAGAATTTCCTTAAAAGTTATTTTAGTTTTCAAATTGTCCTCATTCCAGAAATATATTGAATCAATATATTCTTCTTCATTCTCTTCATAATCTCCCCCCCCTATGCTCTTTAAAATGTCCAGATTGATTATTTCTCTGTCTGGATAAAAAGTTATTGAATTAGTTTCTGCAGTCTCACTTATTTCCTCCGGAACTTTTATAGAAGAGAGATTTTCTAAAACCTCTGCATATTCTTCATCACTATAAGCATTTTCATACTGTATCTCAATTTTATTTAAATCATTTTCAATAGAAGTTATATTAAGAAACCCATTTAAGATTTTTTGAGTGAGAATATCAAATTCATTTATTTGTTTTTTTGATTCTGTTAGCATCTCATTTTTTCTGTCAATTTCATTTTCTATTGCGCTGCTGGAAGAAATCATTTTTACCTGTTTCTTAAAAATTTGTTTTGTTATTAGAGGAGGGCTATCCCTTTTTGTTAAATTCAATTGATATGGGAATGTTCCTGCGCTATTTGGAAGAGTGAAACGGGCATTTTCAAATGGAATTACATAAAAATCAGAGCTGATTGTTTTGAGAACTGGATTTATTGTATAACCAATATCAGGCAAACTTGCATTTATTGTTATGTCAGAAGCCCATGCAGTTCCACCCCATTTAAATCCATAAAAACCGCCGTTGCCTCCCTTTCCACTAATTAAATACCAATTTGTTGGAGTCATATTAAAAACAGAAGGAGCTGAATTATCTCCAACATCAGGCAGACTTGAATTTATTGTTAAATTCTTTGTCCACGTTCCTCCATTCCAAGTGTAACCATAAAATTTCCCGTCTCCCTTTCCACTTATTAAATACCAAGAACTATCTTTATAAAAAACAGAAGGCGCTGAATTATCTCCAACATCAGGCAAACTCTTATTTATTGTTGAATTTAGCAACCAGTTTGTTCCACTCCAGTTAAATCCATAAAATTTCCCATCCCCACTTCCACTTATCAAATACCAAGAACTATCTTTGTAAAATACAAAAGGTACTGAATTATCTCCAATATCAGGCAGACTATTATTTATTGTTGAATTTGGAGCCCACGATGATGTAGAAGCATCCCAAGCAAATCCCTTAAAATATCCATTAGATTCCCCTGCTAACAAATACCAAGATTCATCTTTATAAAAAACATAAGGAGTTGAATTATCACCAATATCAGGCAAACTCTTATTTATTGTTATGTCAGAAGCCCATGCAGTCTCACTCCATTTAAATCCATAAAAACCACCATTGCCTTTTCCACTTATAATATACCAAGAACTATCTTTATAAAAAACAGAAGGTGCTGAATTATAACCAAATGCAGGTATTTTTTTTAATAAATCACTTATATTTATTGAATTTCCAAAAGAATCTTTGAATGAAGAATTAAGAGGCTCATTTTGAAAACTTATATTTATTTTTGCTTTTAGATAATCAGAAATATCATATTCTGTAGTTATTGAACTGCCAACATCTGAAAAAATAAAATCTGCAGAGGCTATGCCAAGCAATAACACTGTAAATATAAAGACAAATATAATTTTACACCCCATATTCATGATAATAAAACCTTTTTTATAAATCTTTTTGATTTATGGGTATTATTGATAATAAAGAAATATAATTGTAACTAAATTATTGAAGAATTAATTATCTGTAACAGTTATATTATTCTTAATTAAGTTATATAATCACAAGATTGATTAATAGTTAAACAAGATTTGATTTTACCATGATAACTATATTTCTCAATGCTATTATCCCCCCAATGATTTTACCATGATAACTGCATATCTGCTTCTTTTTCCTTTTTTATTCTTAGAATTATATTTTTATGAAGATTAAAACAATTTATCCAAATCTT
>JBBTAN010000101.1:0-1816 GCA_038044205.1 Nanobdellota archaeon | reverse complement strand
CCAATTTATTTAAATCTTTCTATTTGTTACCCTGAATAAGTTACAACTAATAAATCATTAAACTTATAATGTAATTTTATTTAATTAAAATATGGTGAGAGAAAGATTAAATCATCCGATTCACAACATCAATAAGACATTTGGACAAACATCTGCGGATGCTGTTGCTTCTTTTATTGGAAGCTGGACTTTTATTATAATTTTTCTTATTTTTATTATGCTCTGGATAAGTGCAAATACTTTCTGGATTTTATTTGGACAAAAATGGGATTCACAGCCCTTCGTGCTTTTAAATCTAGTATTAGCGGCAATAACTTCAATTCAGGCACCCATAATCCTTATGTCCCAAAACAGGGAAGTTCAAAGAGAAAGATTAATTGCAGAGTATGATTATTCTGTAAATAGAAAATCTGAAAAAGAAATTGGAGAAATAAAAAAGCAGCTTGAGAGAATTGAAAGAAAATTAAATGAAAGAAGATAATTATTCTTCCAACCTCTTATTAAATTCTCCTGCAATATTTTCAAGCATTTTTTCCTTAACATTCCAGTCCTTATGTCCAAGAATCCAGCCAAGTTTTACTAAAGCTGTTTCGCTCAGCATATCTTCAAGATAAATTACTCCTGTCTCCAAAATCTCCCTGCCATTTGAATAAACCAAAGGATCTAATCTTCCATAAATTGTCTGGCTTGCTGCACAAACAACAAGCCCCTTGCCAATAACTTCTTTTAATTTTCTCGTCCACCCCTTTCTTGCCCTAGCTGTAGGAACATGCCCAAGCCCAGACATCTCTAATATAATCCCTTTGTATTTATTTTTTAGATAATAATCAAGAATATCCGGATTCTGCCCAGGATAAACTTTGACTAAAGCAACTTTTTCCTCAAATTGTGTATCTGCTTTAATTTTCTCCCCATTATCTCTTCTGTTAAAAACATCTAAAATTTCTATTTTTTCAGGAAAAACTTTTGCAATAGGTTTTCCATTAATAATCTTGAATGCATCTCTTTTGGAACTATGCATCTTCCTGACTTTTGCTCCAGGCATTACATAACAGAAATTATCCTCTGAATTTGCATGTCCAACTAAAACAACTTCTGCAATATCACTCAATCCTGCAACTTCAACAGAACATTGCAAATTTAAATTAGCATCGCTCGAAGCCCTGTCAATGCTTCTCTGCGAATATGTTAAAACAACTGGTTTATTTAATTTCCCGAGCATGAAACTCAAAGCAGCAGAAGTATAATGCAAAAAATCAGTTCCATGGGTGATAATAATTCCCTGAATATTTGAATCATTTAGCAGGGTTTCACATGTTTTTGCTATTTTCTGCCAATCTTTAAAATCCATATCTTCAGATGCTTTCATAAATGGAATTTCAACTTTCAAAACATTAACTTTTCCAAATAATTCAGGATAAAATCTAAACAAACTCTCAGGAGTATCCAGCCAGTCTACTCCTCCTTTTTTAGGATTTAAACGAGCTGCAATCGTTCCGCCAGTAATTATTACTGCTACATTCGGTTTAGAAGGATTATTCTTAATTTCAAATTTTTCTTTTTTCTCACTAAATTTCTTTAAAACTTTTATTTTAAGAATTTCTTTTTTATTAAAACCTATATTATATCCATTTCCTAATTTTAATAAAATAATTCCTTTTTCAGAATCAGGGCTTTCAAGAAAAATCCCTTCATATATTATCTTGCCAAAATGAACCTCAATCTTGTCTCCCGGCTTAGCACTATTTTCCATATACTAATCAAGAGAATATGGAATTAAAAACTTAATGATTCTCTTAACAAAATCCTACAGTTA
>JBBTAN010000100.1:9126-16655 GCA_038044205.1 Nanobdellota archaeon | reverse complement strand
AGGAGAATGTAAATATGAAGGGAGTTTGTGGGCCACTTTTGTTTTGAATACTCTTGAGAATGGTGCTTCAAAGAAGTATGATATTTCAAAATATATGCCGTATTTGATTACAATGATGGATGAGACAGAAAATCAAGCTTATCTTCCAGAATCTTTTTTATATTTTCTTACAGGAGAATTTGAATCAGAATTATTGTCAAAACAAATATTTAATGAATATTGGGAAGTGTCAGAAAATAAATATAGTAGATATTATAACACTGCATTAGCTTTATGGCCTTTGTATTATCCACGAGATCCTGAATCTCCTCTTGAAAAAAAATATGCAAAAGAATGGCTTTTAGAGGATCAGGAAGATACAGGGAAAAACTCTGGATGCTGGAATAATGGAAATATAAGAGACACTGCTTTTATATTATATTCAATATGGCCAAAATCTTCTCCTAACATTTATACAGAATGCTCTTCTGATAGTGATTGTCCTCAACCTTTCTGCGGGGGAGCTTTATGTGAAGAGGGGGTGTGTATTAATTATCTTTCTGGATGTAGCATGACTAAGGACGGCTGTTGTAATGTAGTAGGATGCACAACAGCCAACGATAAAGATTGTTTGCCAGAAGAGAATGCATGTACTTCCGCTATTAATTGTAAGGGTGTTCTTCCTGAGGAAAAGGTGTATTGTTCTGATGATAATACTGAAGTGTGGAAAAATGATTCTAAATTTATTTGTGAAAGTAATATTTGCGATATAAAAGAAACACCAAAAAAAGTTAAAACTTGTAATAGCACTTCAGAGTGTTATGCTGGGAATTGCTTAAGTACTGAAGTAATTCCTGATGATGAATGTGATACTAGTTATGATTGTGAATTTGGGAAAAGTTGTGTTGGAGGAGTGTGCATTTTAGATGAACTTCTCGATTGTGAGAACGAAGGATATTCTTGCATGTCGCAGGCAAATTGTGATGGAGAATTACTCTATGATTATAGTTGCACAGGTATTTTTGACTGTTGTGATACGCCAATTACTTTAGGTGAATGTGTGGATGATGAGGGAGGAGAAATATGCACTTCTGATGAAGAATGCATTGGTGGAACAACCCCTGATGTTTCAGATACTGCGCTTGAGGAAACTTGCTGTGTTTATGGAACATGTGAAGATATAACTTCAACCTCAATTTGCGGCACAGCTAATGATGGAATATGCAGAACTTCCTGTGAAAATGATGAAGAAGAAAATTCAAATTATGATTGTGATTATGGGGAAAGTTGTTGCTTAGCAAAAGAAAAATCAACAAGTTATTTATGGATATGGATTTTATTGATTTTAATATTGCTCTCTGCTTTGGGGATTGTATTTAGGGATAAATTAAGAATTCAATTGCTCAAATTGAAAACACTATTTGGAGGAAAAAAAGACCAAAGAAAGTTTGAGATGCCTTCAACTTCCCATCCAAACCCTCAAGAAAGAATCTTGCCGCGAAGGATTTTCTCATCTCAATCATCAGCCCCAATTCACAGGCATTTTTCTCCACAGCATTCTCTAAATAAAAAACCAGAAGAAAAGCCCAAAAACGAATTGGATGATGTTTTAAAAAAGTTGAAAGAAATGGGAAAATAAAATTAAATTTTTTCTCAATAAACTTTATTAACTATTTTTACTTGAAAAAAACATGAAAAGAATAATTCCCTTATTTTTGTTTTTAATTGTGGCTTTTCCTGTAATTTCTGCAATTGATATTAATATGAATTCAAACATTTCAAAAGGAGAGACAGTACTTGCTTCTTTTTCAGGGAATTTTTTAGAACCTATAACAAAGAGCAATGTTTATTTTTACAGAGGGCATGTAAGAACTTCTTTTGATTATGATGTTGCCAGAATAGGAGAGAATTATTACATTTATTTTCAAACAATAAACAAAGCAGAAAACAATTATTCAATAAATATAAGCGGTGCTCGTTATATGGTTGGCTCTCAAGTTTCAACCCAGCAAATATCAAAAAAATTCAGGATAACAAATGAAACAGCTGATTTTTCAGTTAATCCGGGATTTGTTATAACTGATGGGAATTTTTCAATTAAAGTCCAAAACCTTCAGCCAGCGCCTATAATAATAAATTTGGAAACTGAATTAAATTCCGGAAGTTCAGAAGGCATTTTTGGATTTATTTTTAATGGAAAGAGAGCAGAACAATCAATAAATTTATCATCTGGACAAATAAAAAGTTTATATATTAATGTCGAAGATATGCCTGAAACAACAATAAGAACAATCACTTTAAGCACATCTAATACCAAATATAAAATTCCTTCTTACGTAATTCTTGAATCTCTTCCTGCTCCGGAAGGAAACATTAGCGCTGATTCTAATGAAACAAATGAAACAATTGAAGAAGATTGCACTTTTTTTGAAAAATTATTTGGAACTTGTGGAGAAAATAGTGTTCAAAATAAAACCCAAGAAAATGAAACCTCCAACGATGAACTTCTGTCAAATAATACTCAAGAAAATGAAACTTCAAATAATCAGACTTCTAATGAGTCTGCTTCAGATGTAGGTTATGAAGTTGTGAAAATTGGAAATAAAACAGTTGCTATTAAAAATGGAGAGATTTTGAATGAATCTGCAACCTCAAAAACATGTGTGCAAATAAAAGGAGATATATGTTCATCTGAGGAAATTTGCCAGAACACAACTATTTATGCTAAGGATGGAAAATGTTGTGTTTCAAGATGTGTGAAAAAAGAAGAGAAAATAAACACAAAGACGATAGGCTGGGTTCTCCTCGTATTTATATTAATAATAATTTTGTGGTTTTTTGTTAGAAAATTCAGGGGAATGAAAAAGAAGAATGACCCCCTGCTAAGTCCTAAAAAATAATCAATCTTAATTTGAAAGTGCAGTTATCTCAGTAAAATCAGTTAAGTTATCTGAATATAACCTTGTAATTTGATTAAGTTAAGTTAATAGGTTATAATAAATGGGCTTAGAATATTTATAAAATAAACTGTTACAGATAATTATTATTTAAGAAAACTGTAACAGTAGGTTTAATTGGGCTATTATATTAAAAGGTTAGATATTATAATAATTAATACGATTTTACCAAGATAATTAATTCTTACCCTTTCTTCTTATCAACTTTATTCTTCTTAACTTTTTTCTTTGTAATTTCTTTCTTGACTTTCTCAACTTTCTCTTCTTTAGGGGATTCTTCTTTAATTTCTTTTTTTGGAAGCAATTCATTAAGCTTCTTTTGCAACTGAGAATTCTGAATTTGCATTACTCTAGCAATTTCATCATATCCGTGAAGTCTTCTTGTAAGTTCACTTAAAATATCTGTCCATCCATTATTTGTCAGTGCAATTAATTCAGGTTCAACAACCTCAACATGTGCAGGCATATATTTGAACATCACTATTGCGAGATATAGAATATCTTCTACTTCAATATCAATTTCTGCAAAAGTTGTATAAAATTCTTTGCTGTCTTTCATTAAAACAGGTTCATTTATTTTTTTCCCACCCACGCTAACACCCTTTTCTTCGTCTATTTTCTTTGCTAATTCTTCCAGTGTTTCAACAAGATGTTCTGGGGGTTTTCCTATTATCTCAAGTATTATTGTTGCCCTTATTCCTTTGGTTTCCATAGATTTTTTATTTAAACTCATTTTTTCTCTCCCTTTCTTTTTTAAACATAAACAAAAAAACAAGCAAAATACAAAATGTAACAAGCCCGTAAATTGCAAGTTTGTTTTTATTTAATTGTTCTTTATCAATTTCTCTTTTTATATCTTTCGAGATTAAAGGGGTTAATATAATTGTTTTAACTTCCTCGCTTGTTATATCTTGAATTTCTTTTGAACTAATATGGGCTATATCAACTTCACTATCGCTTGATATAATATTTTCAATAATTTCGTCCTGTAAGATGGTTTCTTCTGTTTCTTCGGGTTCTTCCTCCTGATTGCTAACACAAGCAAGACTCTGATTTTTTATTTTATTAAGAGTTATTTCTCCTATCCCAGATACATTTATTAAATCATCAACAGAACCGAAAGGCCTCCCATCTATAATTGCCTGTGCTTTTACAGGTCCTATTCCATCTAATTTATCAAGTTCTTCTAATGAAGCACTATTAATATTAATTTGTCCTTCTTCACATAAGGCATAAATATTAGAAATAAGAATGATAAAAAGAAGCAATAAAACTTTTTTCATCCGTATAAATAAATGTTTATTATTTTAAGCATTATTGTATTGGAATATCCTTTTTGTATTTATCTAAAAAATTAATATATTCTATTTCTATTTTTCTTCCATTCTTAATAGCCTTTGCAATTAAAATTTTTGAAAATATTTTATTTTCAAGTAACCAGATACACATATCTTTTTCAATTTTATCCAAATACCCGTTGCTTTTAACTTCTAAACCTATAATATCAAAATTTTTTTTATCCGAACATTTAAAACAAATAAAATCTGGAAATCCATTGCCTATTGAAAGAACTTTCAAGAAAGGATTATATTTTCTTTTAGCAGGAACAATTTTATTTTTTGTATAATCAATAGTATTCATCCATTTGGCTACAACCCACCCCATATTTTCTAGATTCTGTCTAACTTTTGCTTCAAATCTTCTTCCAGCAGCTCTATTTAACTTTCCCTGCTTTGAATAATTTGTTTTTTTCTTCTTTTTTTCTTCTTTCATAAAATAAAGAAATTCTTAGAAGTATAAAAATCTAATTACAAATCCCTTGCCTGAAGAGTTCTTCTTCCGTTTGCTCTGGCTCTCTTTATTCCTTCAATTAAAATATCTTCCACTTTTCTTTCAAGAGCAATTTCAACCTCCTCTGCAACAGATGAAATTGAATTTTCCTTATCCAAATCCTTCACAGCTTTTCTTATGTTTGACTTTATTATAAGTGCCATGATTAACTTAAGGAAAAAGAATTTATTAAGGTTTTGTTAAGAGAAGACTAAAAACCAAATATTTAAATAGTATATACTTTGTATATACCTATGATAGATGAGCAGGAACAGTTAATAAGAAAAGTATCTGCTTTTGGAAATGGGGCGCATATTTTTGCACCAAAAGAATGGGCTAATGAGGATGTTTTAATAATAAGAATAGAGAAAAAGACAATTAAAGAAGAAATTTTAAAATCGCTCTCACATAATTTAGAGAAGGTAACTGGTGTGTTTCTTTATGGTTCTCATGCCCGCGGAGAATCTTCTGAAGATTCAGATGTGGATGTATTAGTTATTGCAAAAGAGAAATTTAATGTTGAGAAAAGGGCGGGAATGGATTTAATTGTGATTAATGAAAATAATATTAATAATTCAATAAAAATAAATCCTATCTTACTATATTCTATATTTAAAGAGGCAAAACCCATAATAAATGAAGGTTTATTATCTAAGCTTAAAGAGATTAAGATAAATAAAAATGATTTTAAACCCTTTTTAAAGCAAACCTCAGACTCAATGAAATTAAGTGAACGCGTCTTCGAATTGGATAAGAAAACAGGGAAATATGTTTCAAATAGTGTTATTTATTCTCTAATATTAAGATTAAGAGGAATATTTATAATAAATGCTCTTTTATCTAATGAAGATTTCTCAAATTTTAAATTTAATAAATGGATAAAATCACACAAAGTAGATTTTAATTTGGTTTATGAGATTTATAGAAAGATAAGAGATAATCAAAAGGGAAAGGAGATTGTTCCATTGGAACAGGGGGAAATATTAATAAATCTTTTAAAATCAGAATTAAATAATTTAAAGAAGAAAATAAAGTGACAAATAGAAAGAAAAGATTAAAGAAAGGAATAAATTCCTTGAGCGAGCAAATATCTTTGCATGAAGATAAAAAGAGAATAGCTGAGAAAGATAAAAAAGAGGAATTGGTAGAATATTATAAAAAAGAAATTGAATCAAAACAGGAAGCCTTGGAAAGAAAACAAAAGATGTTAGATAAAAAGAAGTGATTTATAATTAATTATTTTTATTCTCCGTTTTCTTCTAAAGGTTTCATAAATGGGAATAAAATTACATCTCTTATTGAAGGTTGGTTTGTTAAAATCATTATCAATCTATCGATTCCAAGACCATAACCTGCAGTTGGGGGCATTCCTATTTTTAATGCATTCACAAAATCCTCATCCATAGGCATTGCTTCTTCGTCTCCTCCATGAAGAAGTCTTGCTTGTTCTTTTAATCGATTATCTTGGTCAACTGGGTCATTTAGCTCATCGTATGCTTTTACAATCTCAACTCCATCAATCAATAATTGAACTGAATTAATTTTAGTAGGGTCCTTTTCATTTCTTTTAGCAAGAGCAATCATCTCTACAGGATAATGCGTTAAAAAAGTTGGCTGAGTTATACTTTGTCTTACAACTCTTTTATATAATTCATCTAGCAGAGCCCCATAATGTGTACACCCTTTTATGTCAACTTCTTTTAAATTTTTATTAATTATAGCTTTTTTTAATTTATCAAAATTATTTTCTTTATCAATATCTATTTTTATTTCCTTTAGCATTAAATCTCTAAACTTTATTCTTTTAAAAGGGGTTTTAAGATTAATTTTTTTTCCTTGGAATTCCACCATGTCTTTTAAATGCAATTCTTTCTTCAGTTCATTAAAAAGTTGTTCTGTAAATTCAATGTGGTATTCATAGTCTTGATAAGCAGCATAATATTCCATCATTGTGAACTCAGGATTGTGAAATGCATCAATTCCCTCGTTTCTAAAACTTTTCCCTATTGTAAAAACTTTGTCAAATCCTCCAACTATAAGTCTTTTAAGATATAATTCTGGGGAGATAGATAAAAAAAGATCTATATCAAGAGCATTTAAGTGGGTTATAAAAGGGGTTGCAGAAGCCCCCCCATATACACTTTGCAATGTAGGTATCTCCACTTCTACAAATTCTCTTTTCTTTAAAAATTCCCTAATAGTATCAATTATTTTCTCTCTCTTTTCAAATATTTTTTTAACCTCGGGGTTCATAATCATATCAAGATATCTTTTTCTGTATCTCTCTTCTTTATCCTGTAATCCATGCCACTTTTCAGGTAGAGGCAATATTGCTTTTGAAAGAACTTCTATTTTTTTTACTAATATTGATTTCTGTCCTGTTTTTGTTTTGAATATTTTTCCTTCAATTCCTGCAAAATCTCCAATATCAAGATACTTCTTAAAAAAATCTTTTATTTTTTCAGGAGTTTCTTTTTCCTGAAGAACAATTTGTATTTCTCCTGTTCCATCTCTTAAATTAGAAAAAATTATTCTTCCTAAATCTCTTTTGCTCATTATTCTTCCTGCAGTCTTTACACTTGCATTTACCTTCTCATTCACACATTCAGAAATAGAATTCTTCTTGTCAAATTTGTGTGGATAAGGATTTATCCCCTGTTTTTTCAATTCTTCTAATTTCTTCAGTCTTTCACTTATTATCTGTTCTTCACGTCCCATGTTTATTAAAAAGAAGTTTAGTTTTTATATTTAATCATTAACTTC
>JBBTAN010000100.1:0-9026 GCA_038044205.1 Nanobdellota archaeon | reverse complement strand
CAAACTTCCTTTTATATCCCTGATTATCCAACTCATCATTAAGCAATTCATCAACAATTATTTGAAAATTATCTTCTCTTGAAACGTGTTTGTATTTTATGCTCTTGAATTTATTTTGTAATTTCTGAACTTTCAGAAATAATATGAGCATGCTTGGATTTCTTACTTTATATTCCCCCATAAGTTGTTTTACAACCAATTCAGAATCCAAACAGCAGGTTATTTCATCTTGAGTGACTCTTGATGCTAATTCAAGTGCATGGATTAATCCTTCATATTCTGCAATATTATTTGTAACTCTTTCACCTATAAACATGCTTGATTTTGTGAGTATCTCTCCATCTTTTCTTACAATAGCAGCGACTGCTCCCGGTCCGGGATTTCCACGTGCTCCTCCATCAGAATTTGTATAGATCATACTTATGTAAAATTTAGAGGGATTAAATAATTAATGTTTGATTGGGAAGCGAGGACAATTTAATTAAGAGTAATATAAATTAAAAAGGATTTATTATAGATGTCAATAAAAAGTTCATGATATTTTTTTAATGCTTCATTGTTATAATTAACAAATTCTAAATTATCCTCTCCAATATAATCTATAGGAGTTTTAGTTCCTTTTAATAACAACATGACTTAACTGCCCACTTTCCAATTCATCTGCAATTTCAATCTCTTTCGAATTCATAATCTCCTCTATAACCCTTGACATTAATAGAGAATTCACTTCCTCTCTAAAAAGAGTGTATTTTAAATCCATTTATTTGTGATAAGTTAATTGTTTATAAAAATTATTATATTTAGATATGCAATATCTTAAATGTCTTAAAATCCTGAAATTTTTCATCTCTCATCTCTATGCCTTTTATTTGAGAATGTTTAGGGCCTTTTTTGCATAATTCTATAACTTTATCAACATCTTCATTATTTCCCTCAAGGAAAATTTCCACGCGCCCATCCTCAAGGTTTCTTACAAATCCTTTAATATTATGTCTTTCTGCATTTTCTTTTATAAATCCCCTGAAAAAAACATCTTGCACCACCCCATCAATATACATTCTTATAGCTTTTTTCATATTATATACAACTACGATGGCTTTTTATATTTTTAAATTTTAATATAAAAATTATATTGCAGAAAAGCAGTTAACTATGAAATATTATCTGGATGAACTCTTACTCGATATGATTTTACTAAGATAACTTGTTTTTTAAATAATCTTCCTATACTATAATCCTCTGTAATCAAGTTCATTATTTACAACAGCAACAGTCTGAGAAGCAAAATACATTAAATTTCCAACTGATACAGATTTGCAATAACTTTTTAGCCTTTTCAGCTCTTTTTTAGGCAAACCATCGTGGTCCCCCAGAATAAAAACGCAATTTTCAGATATTTTAACTTTTCTTATATCCTCCCCTTTTTTATCAAGAATAAATATTTCATTTTTATCTTTTATTAATTCGTCAATAACATTAAACAGGCTTTTTTTCTCAACAAAACAACCAGGAAAAACTTCTGTCTTCTTTCCTTCTTTATATTTATATAAAATTTTCTTAATTAAATTTCCAACATCTTTTTTTGAGATATCCAAACTCCCAACTTCTTGCCCTGTTTCTGGAATTCCTTTGTTTGTTTTGGCTCTAATTTCAATGTGCTTTGGAGGGTCAGGCATTCCATAAAAAACAAAATGAAAAACAACATTCTCTCTAAGAGCATGAGATAAAAACATGCCCTGAATAAAGCTGTGAATTGCAATATCCATTCTTCCGGCTTTCATTAAATTTCCCTCCGAATAGGAATATTTTGATAAAGCATTCCCAGATGTTACAGCTGAGTTTGAAAAATAAATGAAGTGTCTCATTTTGATTCTATTTCTCTGAAGAAAACAAATAACTCAAAAATTCCTATAAATATCAATGCAATAGAAAGTATATTTGGAAGGGGGGTATTTCCACTAAATACAGAGAAACCAGTAATTGAAGGCCCCGAGAGTATCATTCCGCTTGCAATTAAGAATACTCCTGTGAATAAATTGAATCTTTCTTTCATATTCCATTTAATTTTCTTATTCTTTTCTTTTTCCATATTAATTTTAATAAATTAAAAGTTATAAGTTTATTGTTTTGGATTAATCTCACAAATGTGAAAGAATATAATTATCGCCTAAGCCCATAACCTTGCTCAACTATTAATTTTATAATGATAACCTAACTGTTACAGATAACTAAAGATTTTATCCTCTCATCCCCTGCATAACAAATTCAGATCTTGCGAATATTTCTTTTCCTCTGAATATTCTATACATTCCTATAAATTTATTATTGCAAAAACAGCTTATAATTGAATCTACTTTCCATCCTTCATCTTTCAAAATATCTCTTTTATGAATCGGTTTTCCAGTAAGAATCTGCCCCAAATTTTCGTCTTTAATTTCAAGAGCAGGATAAACTTTTGCAACCACTTCTCCAGGAATTATTATTTTTCTTAAGGGTTCATCATTTCCTCTCTCATATTCATAAATTGCTCTTTCAAAATCATATAATTTAACAGAAGGATATTCTTTATCCACTTCATCAAATATTCCAGCATTTGTTCTTCTTAATTCAAGCATGTGTGCTCCGATTCCCATTTCTTTTCCCAAATCATCAATTAACTTCCTTATGTAAGTTCCCCCTTCACATTTAACTCTGAATAATATGTCTTTGTCCATTTTTTCCAACAATTCAAATAAGTAAATTTCCCTTTCTCTATCCTGCCTTTTAACTCTTGATTTTACAGGGGGCATTTGAATTATCTTTCCAATAAATTTTTCCTTGATTATCTCTCTAATCTTTTCAATATCAACTTCTTCATGTATTCTCATAACTCCAACATATTCTTTATCTTCCCCTAAGAAATATCCTGTTAGTTTACAAGCTCTATTTAATGCGACAGGTAGGACCCCAGTTACTTTTGGATCAAGAGTTCCAAAATGAGAGGTTTTTCTCAATCTTAATGTGCTATATACAAAATCAGAAACACTAAAACTTGTTGGTCCAGAAGGCTTGTCTATATTAATTATTCCAAACTCAAGCAATTCGTGAATTGTTTTTTCTGATTTAATTTTTTCAATATCCATAAAAGACTTAAAAATTGCTTCTTTAAAAGATTAATCTATAATTTAGATGTGTGCATTATAATATATATTTTGGAGAATATTACTTTTAATCAAATCCTTGAGGACCAATTTTTATAAGGATTTTTCTTATTTCATCAATTGTTTTCTGTTGAGTCTTTTTGTCCGACATTCTTACAAATTTCATTAATAAATTTATTAATTCTTCCTCTGATAAAACATTTAATTTATATCCATCTGCAATAAAATAAAATCTAAAATTCTTATATTTTAATTCTTTAACCGCAAAACCTGCAAATTGGCCAAGAAATTTTCCTTTTTTTGGATTTTTCTCTAAAGTTTTTAACAAAGCAATAATATTATGAGATTCTCCTTTGAACTTTTTTTGAATTTCTTTTGCCAATGAATCGATTATTTCGATTTTGGCCATTTCTTTTCAACCTCTTTCTTAAATTCATCCAATGAAATAAACCTATCAGAGGGCATTAAAAATTGTCTTAATTGCTCTTTAACAGCAAGATTGTAAATTCTTTTAATAATATCTTCGTAAGTTTCTTTTTTTGTTCCAAAAGAACTTATCAATTCTTTTGTTTCATTGCTTAATTGAATTGTGCTTGTCATTCTATAGCAACTATAGTGGCTATAGTTTATAAACTTTTTGCTTTATCAATTATATTTCTCCTTTTAGATATTTCTTTCTCCTTCCCTCTGGAAACTTTTCAACAGCATATCTTAACATTGTTCTTGGCATTTGTTTGTATCTTTCTTTTAAGAAAATTTCCAAGACTTCCTGGTTTCTCTTTCCAATTTCTCTTAGCATCCAGCCCACTGCCTTGTGAATTAAATCGTGTTCATCATGAATAAGAATATCTGCAATTGAAAGGGTCTCTCCAAAAGTTCTCTTTTTAATAAAAGGGGCTGTTGAGATAATTGCAATTCTTCTTTCCCAGAGATTTTTTGATTTAGCCAGGAATTTGAGAATTTCTGTTCCTTCTATGCTTGAGAAATCTCCCACAATATTTGGGGCAGACAAATCAACTAAATCCCAATTATTTATTCTTGAAGTGTTTTTAAGATAAAATTCAAATATTTGTCTCTGTTTTAATTTATCTTTTTTTGATTTTTTATATTTATTTACAAGAATTATTAATGCAATAAGTCTATATTCGTGTATTTTGTTATCTAATAGAATTTGTAAATCATTAAACGACAAATTTATGTATTTTTTTGCAATATTCCTTTGCACAGGAACTTTAATTCCAAGAAAAAGATCCCCTTCCCCATATTCTCCTTTTCCTGTCTTAAAAAATCTCTGAAGGTTTTTGGCTTGCTCGGGATTTTTGAGAGAATTTAATTCATTAATTAAGGAATTTAACATAAAAGAGCACTCAAAAAAGGGTTTTATAATATATGTTACTTTTATCCAATAGTAACTAAATAGAAAGATTTATAAATATTAAAATTATGAAAAATCTATGGAAGCTAAAATAGGGAAATCATATTTGACAGAGATTCCTCATGAAGGAAGAAAACTTACTTTTCAGTATCCTGCGTTTAGAGGGTATTACGGAAATGTTGCAGAAGCAATAGATAAAGATAATTTAAAAAGACCTAATTCTCCAGAGACTGCTTCATTAATTTATGATGCTTTTCAAAATAGGGACGGGAAATATGAATCAGAGATAATTAAAATTTTAAATAATAATTGGTTTTGGGAATTCACAGGAAATCTTTATCTTCCAAAGTCAAACAATGAGATTAATAATGGGGTTATTATTGAATATAATCCTAAGATAGAAAATAGAAAATTAATTATGAATAAAAATTCTTTAATTCAAAGATTAAAAGAAAATGATTCTAGTATTAAATTTGTTCCATTTGGATTTAAAACAGGGGAGCAAAGTTTAATTGAATTGCAGAAAAATCAGTACATTGTTGAAAGATATGGGAAAGAAGGTGCAGAAAAGATAGCAGAAATAGCTTCAAAATACAAAAATAAACCATATATATATAGTTTTGATTCTGTTGATGAAGAAAAAACAAGAATGTCTGCCTTGGGCAGGGACTGGGATCTTGGCGGCAGACTGTATGTCAATGGCTACGGCTGGTACGATGGTGATTATGGTCGTGCTTTTGGGGTATCTGCCCTCGAAAAAAGGGAGTAGGTTTGGCTCGCTCTGTTTAATTAAGGAATTTAACATAAAAGAGCACTCAAAAAAGGGTTTTATAATATATGTTACTTTTATCCAATAGTAACTAAATAGAAAGATTTATAAATATTAAAATTATGAAAAATCTATGGAAGCTAAAATAGGGAAATCATATTTGACAGAGATTCCTCATGAAGGAAGAAAACTTACTTTTCAGTATCCTGCGTTTAGAGGGTATTACGGAAATGTTGCAGAAGCAATAGATAAAGATAATTTAAAAAGACCTAATTCTCCAGAGACTGCTTCATTAATTTATGATGCTTTTCAAAATAGGGACGGGAAATATGAATCAGAGATAATTAAAATTTTAAATAATAATTGGTTTTGGGAATTCACAGGAAATCTTTATCTTCCAAAGTCAAACAATGAGATTAATAATGGGGTTATTATTGAATATAATCCTAAGATAGAAAATAGAAAATTAATTATGAATAAAAATTCTTTAATTCAAAGATTAAAAGAAAATGATTCTAGTATTAAATTTGTTCCATTTGGATTTAAAACAGGGGAGCAAAGTTTAATTGAATTGCAGAAAAATCAGTACATTGTTGAAAGATATGGGAAAGAAGGTGCAGAAAAGATAGCAGAAATAGCTTCAAAATACAAAAATAAACCATATATATATAGTTTTGATTCTGTTGATGAAGAAAAAACAAGAATGTCTGCCTTGGGCAGGGACTGGGATCTTGGCGGCAGACTGTATGTCAATGGCTACGGCTGGTACGATGGTGATTATGGTCGTGCTTTTGGGGTATCTGCCCTCGAAAAAAGGGAGTAGGTTTGGCTCGCTCTGTTTAATTAAGCAAGATTAATTTTTAAATCGCGGAGCGACGCACGAAAATTTTTAAATGACATTTAATTAATTAGGCTAGAGTGTATTCCTTCTGCAAATTCTTTTGATTTATAATACTTTATTTTTATCCCCTCTTTTTTTAAGAACTTTTTTAATTCTTTAATGAAATTTGAATTTTGGTCATATCCAAAAACGATTATATCTGGGTTAATCTTTTTAATTAATTTAAGATTATCTTCTTTGTTATCTGAGACAGCAATTATTCTGTCTGCTAATCCAAGTTTCTTTAAATTTATTGCTCTTGCTTTTTGGTTGTTTCTTGGAAATCTTTTTTTATTTTCATAAGCTAGTTTATCGCTAACAATAATGACTATTAAAAAATCCCCGTGTGCTTTTGCATCTATTAAAAATTCTTCATGCCCTTTATGCAAAATATCAAATGTCCCAAAACACAACACTTTTTTCATATACCTTGGAATTAATTGGGTATTATATTTATTTCTGTAGCGCCACTCTTATCGGCTTCCCTGCCTTCTTTGGTTTTTCAGTCTGGTGCTTTATTTTTTTAGATTGAGCTTTTTCAAATTCCTGCGTAGCTTCTGCGCTTGTTTTTTCTTTTTCAGCTATTTCTTCTTTTTTCTTCTCTGCTTTAGCTGTCTCTGGCTTTTGCATATTTTCCTTTACTTTCTGCATCATTGATTTCTTCTTATCAACTGATTCAAGAGCATCTTTTCCTCTTTTTTCCTCTCTTAATTTTTTGAATTTCAAATTATTTGGATAATCTACAAGTTCAACTCTTATATTCTCCCCTTCTCTTGTGACTTTGACTTTTATCTTGTGTGGATGCTTTCTTATTCCTTTAGCCCACATAAACTGATTAAGATCTTTGTCAATTTTTACTTTGTTCAAATCCCTATTCTCAACTTTCATATGCCTTGCTATAAATTCCTTTATTGTTTTGATTGCTTTTGGAGTTTTTTTGTATCTTGGGACAACTCTGCTTTTTTCTCTGAGCGGGATAATATATTCTCTTTCAATTTTATTTTCTTGTTTTTTTTCAGTTTTTGCCATTTTAGTTTGATTTTACTTTTCTGTTAAATCTAAAACAGGGGTTTCTTTTTTTATTTTTCTATCATTCCATTTGCATTTTAATTCTCTTTCAAGCATCGATACTGTCTTTTCAAGAGTTCCATCTGGAGAATTTCTAAGAGTTATGTCTAATTCATGGAAGTTTTCGTAAAGATCTAAGTACATAATGGCCATTACCCGTTCATTTTTATTTTCACAAATTAAAGTTTTATAATAGTTTTCTTTTTTTAATGATGAAATAATCTCTCCTTCTCTCCCTCTTTTTACTGATGCAATTATCTCGTTTTCCTCAATAAGTGGATGTATAATTTTCCATCCTTCATATCCAATTAAATTCAATTCCCCAAATTTATATTCGCCTTCTGTGTAATATAATTTATGCATAATTGAAGCGGGTTTTGAAGAATCTTCTTTTTTACCCATTCCATTGTGTATAATGCGACTTTTATTTAATACCATTTTATCCGAAGTGAGATTTTCTTTGTTTTCTTGGTTTAATGTGAAGTTTAGTTCTTCTCCATGAACGTTTATGTTTAGTCATAACTGAAGGATGCACTCTTTTTCCCATTCCATATTTTCTAAGAACAGCCCAGATAGGAGCCCATTTTGTCTGTCTCCCTTTCTTTGCAAGAACTTCCTTTTTATTTTTATTTTTTATTGGCATTTTATTTCTCCGAATTTTAATTCAGCTATTATCTCAAGTCTTTCTCTAATTAATTCTTCATACTCTCTTGGTAAAAATATCCTGCTGCCTCGTTCCCCATAGTATATATGAAATATTTCTCCATTTGTCCCATGTGTTTTTCTAATTCCAGCACTCATTTTGTTTGTATCTATCTCAGGAAATATATCTCCAATTGATTTGTTAGTTTCTTCAAGATTATAAATAGTTACAGGACGATTATTTTTTCCAATTAATTTGTATTCTATCATTTTTCACCTCCAAGATTTTCTAAAAATGATTTCCCTTTATCTGTTAAAATTCTTCCTGGTTTCTTGCTTTTTACTCCTCTAACTGGTTTTTGAATTTCTGTGAAACCTGCTTTGTCTGCTTGCTGTAATATTATTCTTATTATTTTCCCAGAGCCTTTTTTGAATGCTTCAGGCTTGAATCCCCTGTTCTTTTTTGAACCATATTTTGTTCTTAATCTTTGAACACCTACAGAACCTGTTTTGTAAATATTTCTTAAAATAGAAGCAGCTCTTTTATACCAGAAATCCTCATCATCAATAGGCCTTTCTTTTGCAGCCCCAGATTTTACAAATTTTGCCCATTCTGGCTCTTTAAATTCCTCAACTTTCTTCAAAGCTTCAGCTAATTTTAGATTGTATTCTTGCGCATTTAGTTCATACACAGCATTTGTCATTTTATACTAATTTTTACAGGCTTGCCTTTCGACAATAGATTAACTCTTTGAGTTATTTACCTAAAATTATTATTAAAAGACGGTTTATAAATTATTTGGTTAAGATTAAGATTTTAGAAATTTTTCTAATTTATTATCTTCTATTTTCTTTGTTTCCTCTATTGCATATCTTATGTTATAAGCGGAAATTTGGTATTTTTTTGCAGCGAACAAGACCAATGCATCATAATTGTTAATTCTATTTACAAATTCGTTCATACCTAAATTCGTAAAATCATGAAGAACTCCTTTTTGAAAAAAGAAATGGGGTTTCTCATTTTTAATAACAAGCCAGTATCCGTCTTTCTCTGGGTCAAAATAGGTTTCTAATTTTAAATCTTCATATATTATTTCTACATTTTCCATAACAAATGTTCTTAAATATTCTTTTTAATTATTTATGTTTTAA
>JBBTAN010000099.1:0-6358 GCA_038044205.1 Nanobdellota archaeon | reverse complement strand
GTCCTTCATTTTTTTAAAAGCACTTTTTAATCCCATTGTGATTATTTATTAATTAAGAAATTAGTTTAAAAACCTTACCTATATTAATTATCAAGTAAAATCATATAGTTATCATAGTAAAATCAAATATTTTTATCATATTACTAATGTTAATTAATAGTCGAACAACCGAACCGGCTTAGGCGATAACTATTTCTCTTTAAATTAATAATACAAAATAATTGTTGTATATAATTATATATTAAAAAAGAATCAAATAATCCTAAAATCCTTCTTAAAGAAATTCTTTGTTATCTTCTGCATCTCAATCAATCTTCTTTTATCTCTTCCAATTAAAGCTGCTTTGCTCTGAAAACCAGCATTAAGAATTATCTCGTTTGTGCTAATTTCTATATCTTTAAAAGTAACTGGGCTCACAACAAACTCTATAAATCTCCTTATATCTTGTGAATCTTTAGGGATTGCAATAACTTTTACTCTTTTTTTTATAATTTCACTTATTCTTCTAAGATTTCTTACTTCAGGACCGAGAGCTCTAGAAACTAATTCTTTTGGGACGCAGAAAATTATAGTATTATTATATTCAAAACAAAGATGAGTTCTTATTCCAGTTACTTTTTCAAACAAATTAAGATATCTTAAATCCTGCATATCGAGCGTATTTACCATTTTTATTAAATAAGAAGGTGTTTTATAAATCTGTCGATGATAAATAAAAATTATTTTACAAATTGAAATTATAGTTAATGATAAATCTTATCCAGATAAACTGATTTGGGCTTTACGATGGGATAGTATAGTCTTAGCCAATACTTTACGATGGGATAGTATAGTTGTAATTGATTGAATTATGGAAAGAAATTTATTTAATGAGCCATTGGAGTAAGATTCATTAAATGAATTGAAATTTTATATCTTCTTCGGGTTTAGAATCCCAATATTTAGGATTTTCAGAAAAGCTTTTTACAAATTCTCTTATTTTTTCCTTTGCTTCTTCTTTAGATAACATAACCACCACAAGAAATTCATATTTTTAACTTTTCCTATTTAATTCTTAAGGATGATTATCTATTCACTTTTATCAAACAAATCTTTAATCTCTTTCAAATCAAGATGAACTGCTCCGATATCCTGCATTTTCTTTAATGCCTTCTCTGTAAAACCGCTCTTTGAAACAAATAGAAACTTGTAAGTTCCGCCATAATTAATATATTTTGATTTTCTTTCAAGCTCTTCAATTATATTTATGTCTAACTGCTTATTTGTCCATTTAACTTCCCCGATTATGAAGGTCTTTTCTTTGAGATTATATGCAAGGATATCAATTTCATTGCTGTTTCTATCCCACCACGAACCAATATCTTCAAAGTTTAATTTTAGTCCTTTTATTTCCTTAGTGTTATAAAGAATTAGAAGTTCTTTAATGATATCTTCAAAGATTCTCCCAACATATGAATTTAGGTCTTGTTTAATTATATCTAAAACAAGCGGGGTATTGCCCAAATTAAGTGGAGTTTGATTGGGCAGTATAAATTTATACCAAAACTTAAAGAAATTATCTTTAGTTTGATATCTCCCAAGCCTCTCCTTGCCTAAGATAGGATCTTTTCTGCCAACCAAATCAAGAAGTTCGTCAAGTCTTTTTAGATAAGCTGGCATCGTTTGAGAAGGAATATCAGTAAAATCCTGAATTTCTTTCATAGTCTCCTTGCCTGAAGAGGTTGCTCTCAAAATTGCATTATATTTTGCATGAACCCTTACATTTTCATATTCTAATAAATTCTTTGGTTCTTCAAAGAGAACAGCTCCCTTTTTTAATACTAAATCAAAAATTCTCTCATAAATATCCCCCTTGCTCTTTTTGAATTTGTCAAGATAATCTGGAGTTCCTCCAAAAACAGAATAAGTCAGTATTTTTTCTTCTTCGCTTAATTCTTTAAACATTAATCTAAAATCCGAATATTTGAATGGAGATATTTTAATTTTTTGCGCTCTGCCATATAATGCTCCTGCCTTGCTGTTCATAATTTTATGAATCATGCCTATTGATGATCCAAGAAGTAAAACAAATATTTTTCTATGTTTTAATTTTGAATCCCATGCATTTTGTAAACTGCTAATGTATTCTGGGGCAATATCTAAAAATCTTTGAAATTCATCAAGAACTAGAACAAATGATTCTTTCTCCGCCTTATCACCAATATAATTTAAGAATTCATAGAAATCATTAAAGACCACTTTCTCTCCAAGCTGTTCTCCTACAGATTTAGATAAATAATTCAAAATTTCGCTTTTTTGAGTTACTTCTACATAAAAATAGAAATAATTTTTTGTATTTTTAAGGAATTGTTTTACTAATTCAGTTTTTCCTACCCTTCTCCTGCCATAAAGAACCAACATATTTGAGGGGGAAAGATTTGCATATCTTTCCTGTAAAAACTTTAGTTCATTTTTTCTATCATAAAATTCCTTTTCTGCCATGTTACATTATCCTGTTAATATTACAGTATTATCATGATAATATTACTTTATAAATCTTTCTTTTTAATTTCCAAATAATCCTCACCGATTCACTCTCTCAACAATCTTTGAATCAGCAAGCTTTTTGTCTGCGTCCCTTTTTGTCAAAGGTCCAATTACTCTGACAAGCAATCCAGGCAATCCAGTTCCAACAGGAACAGGCTGATTTAAAATTATATTTTCTATAACACTGAGCAATTTGTCTCTTCCGCCTTTGATTGTTGCTTTCACAAATTGAGGAACAGGTGTTTCAAATGTTGCTCTAGCCAAAATCGAAGACTTTTGAGCAATTATTCCCATTCTTGTAACTCCTTTAATCTCTCCAGAGTTAGTCATAGCATCAGCGACGAGCTTTAAATGTCTTATATTAATATCCAAGCCCTGCGATTTAAGAACTTCTGTTATTTCATTCATTAGCAATTCTCTTGCAACCTCAATACCAAAAATATCCGCAACTTCATAAAAATCATTTGAAATTGTTTTGTCTTTATTGACTTCTTTAAGAGCAGTTATTTCTTTCAGGTTTGTTCCTAATGTAACAACAACAAAATTATTATCTCTTTTCACAACTAAAATCTGCTCTACTCCTTTTATCCCGGATATTGTAGTTTCCTTAAGTTTTTCCTTGAGCTTGTAAAGTTCCTTAAATCCTAAACTTTCCTCTGCATGGAGAGATATTGTATCCTGCTTTTCTTTTACTTTAAATCCAAGTTCATTTAATCTCTCAACTATTTTCTTTACAGACGAATGTGTTTGTTTTAATCCCTCTTTGTTTATTTTTATCTCAATTTTCTTCTCACTGAAATCTAAATTTATTTCTGATGCAATTTCCCTGAGCTTGACTTCTTTTATTTTTTCAGCAACAACTTTTGAACCTTCTTCGCTGTTATATTCTTTATTAAGGAATATTTCCATTTTTGGAGAAGAGGGTTTTTTTCTTGCATCAAATATTTCTATTAATCTTGGCAAACCAGTTGTAACCTGCATTTCAGCAACACCTGCCATATGGAATGTTCTCAATACCATCTGAGTTGAAGCCTCACCAAAAGATTGTGCAGTTACAATTCCTATTGCCTCACCAGAATCTAATTTTTCTTTAAGGTGTTCCTTAGTCACGTCAATTCCATCGTCCCCATATTTGAATTCAATTATATTATTATTGCTGTCTCTTATTGTTTCATCATATTCTACTCTTAAATCCTGAAGAGCATTTGCAAGTCTTCTGTAAAGGTAACCTGATTTAGGTGTTCTTAATCCTGTATCCATAAGAGAATCCCTCCCTGTAATTGCCTGAAAGAAAAATTCATCTGGTTTTAAGCCTTTTATGAAAGGGCTTTTAATGAATCCTCTTGCTTTAGGTGATAAATCTCCTTTCTTGAAAAAAGATAATGTTCTTTCATTATAACCAAAATCTACTCTTTTGTTTCCTAATGCCTGTTGTCCAACACAGGAAGCCATCTGAGTAATATTAAGAATATTTCCGCCACCACCTGATTTTATCATGCTGCTTACAGGATTTGTTTTAGGAAATTCTCTTTTTACTATTTCTCCTGTTTTTGTTCTAACTTCATTAAGTGTTTGAAGAATTCTTATTTCTCTTGATTCTTCTTTTGTTTTTCCAGGAATTAATTCCAATGAATTATCATTATAAGATTCAATTATTTCCTGTGCCTTTTTTTGTGCTTTTTCAATAACCTCATCACATTCTTTAAGAATATTTTCATCCAAATCCAAATCATTAACTGAAATAGTTATTCCCCTGTCACTCAGATAATTCTTCCCCAAATTGAATGCTTTTTTTATTATTTTGAAAGTTTCTTCTCTTCCTATTGTTTTATCTAAAACTTTTACTAATTCACCGTCTTCACTTCCAAAAGCAGTTTTGTCTATAACTCCTCTTGTTATCTCTCCATCTTTTATTGATATTGAATCATTTGAAAAATTAAATTTTGGAAATATTTTTGAGAATATCTCAGTTCCTGAAATAGTTTTTTTTGTAATGTGTGCATCAATATTTGAATTAAATAATAATTGGTTTGCATAATCTGATGAAAACTCTCCTAATCCCAAGAGATAATTACCTGTTATTGCGTCTCCAATACATCCAATTAAGCTTGTATTGTTTTTTGGAGATATTAAATTTCTTTTTACATCGAGAAGTATTTTAGCTTCAGCTCTTGCCTCTTCATTTTGAGGGGAATGAATATTCATTTCATCACCATCAAAGTCAGCATTGTAAGGAGCAGCAGCAGCAGGATGCAGTCTGAAAGTTCTTCCTGGCAAGACTTTTACAAAGTGTGCCATAAGGCTTCCTCTGTGAAGGCTGGGGTGTCTGTTAAATAAAACAATATCTCCATCCTGCAAGTGTCTTTCAACCTGATATCCTACAGCAAGTTCATTAATTATTTCTTCTTTTAAATCAATAGAAATTTTCTTTCTTTTTCCATCTGTTCTTATAACATAATTTGCACCAGGATATTCTTCTCCTTTCTGGATTAATTTTTTGAGCTTTTCAATATTCAAATCATTAACAGTTTCAGCAACAGTAACTACTTTAGCAATTTCAAAAGGAATTCCAACCTCATTTATCTCTATGCAGGGGTCAGGTGAAATTACTGTTCTTCCGGAATAATTAACTCTCTTGCCTGCGATATTTTTTCTTATTCTTCCTTCTTTACCTTTTATTCTTTCTGTAATTGTTTTCAGGGGCTGTCCGCTTCTGTGTCTTGCAGGAGGAATTCTTGTTACAGTATTATCAAAAAATGTTGTAATGTGAAATTGCAATAAATCCCATAAATCTTCTATTATAACTTCTGGAGCACCAGCATTAAGATTTTCCCATAATCTTTGGTTAGCTCTTATAATATCAGAAAGTTTGTGTGTTAAATCATCTTCACTTCTTTCGCCTGTTTCAAGAATAATTGAAGGACGAACAGTAACAGGAGGAACCAAAAGTGAAGTTAAGACAGCCCATTCGGGCCTGCATGCAACAGCATTAACACCTACTTTTTTCAATTCTTCATCTGGAATTTTAACAAGCATCTCCCTTATTTCTGTTGGGAAAATTCTTGTTTTACCCTTGTAGAAAGTTGTTGGCTTATCCAGTCTTACTCTCTCCTGAATTGCCTGACAATAAGGACATTTTTTTGCATCTTTTGCTTTTTTAGCTCTCTGACTTGGAGTATATTTCTCCAAATCTTTATCATGCATCATTAATTTTCCGCATTCCTGGCAGAAACATCTAAGGCCCATTTCAATTAATGGAACATATTTCAAATGAATTAATGACCTTGCTAAATCAATGCTTCCTGGATGCCCCAAGCATTCTTTTATTCTTCCTCCGCATGTTCTGCATCTGACTCCTGGATCAACTGCACCTAATCTTAAATCCATTAATCCTCCGTCGACAGGATAACCATCTATATCATAAAGTTCTGGTGTAACTATTTTCGCGCATGAAAGTTTTTTAATATTGTCAGGACTAAATAAGCTGAATCTCATTTCTCCTATTTTCTTTCTTATTGGTTTTAGCATTTTAAATTATAATCTTATTATTCCCTCCCTTCTTTTTGTTTCATATTCAAAATATAATTTCTGAGCATAATCTACTTTTCCTTCATTCATTAACTGTTCAATTTGTCTTTCTGGATATTCTATTTGATTATTCGAAATTTTTTTATCATATAAATTAGCTATACCTTCACCAATTCCATATTGTATAGGACCCACCACCCCATTATTATTACCTCTTGCTCTTATTTTAATAAAAAGGTTATCTACTGGTCCTAAAACTGCCTGTGCTATTGATGCTAAAAATAATCTTGCCATTTTATTCGTA
>JBBTAN010000098.1:0-1363 GCA_038044205.1 Nanobdellota archaeon | reverse complement strand
TAGATTTTGATTTTGGGTCAATAGGAGTAAGAAATTATGGGGATGAACGGGCATTTGTTAAAAACATTTACTTAGAGAAACTATGAATAATCAAGTGTTTTACACAGTGACAAGTGGAACTTTGGTATTTGTTATTGGGCAAATATTACAGAAGTTCTTTTTAGAACCAATTTATGAATACAAAAAAACAATTGGAGAAATTGATAACAAATTAAAATTTTATGCCAACATTCTGACTAACTCTGGATTCAATCAAAAGATTATACTTGAGATTACGAATACTATGAGAACTCTATCGTGTCAGATTGAATCCAATTATAAACAAATTCCTTTTACAGATTTTCTCTCACGGATTGGTTGTATCGAAGGGAAAAAGGAAATTGCAGAAGTGGCGCAAGGATTAATCTTCTTGTCTAATGCGGGTGGAAGAGGTGAAAGCAAAATTGAAAAATGTGATGAGAGAATAGATCAAATTAGAAAAATATTTAAAATTGAATCCCTTAACTAATGGCTAAACATACAGAATTATGCTTAGAATAAGTTCTGACATATTCGATAATTGATGAAAGGTGAAATAAGAATATGAATCAACATTTAGAGCCGATTTTTAAAATACTCATTCCCAATATTGAAAAGTCTGGACTCAGTTATTGGGTTTATGGTGGTGTAGCAATTGCAGGAGTAAAAGGTAATTTTTATAGAGTTAATGCAGATATTGATATATTTGTTCTAGAGAAAGATTATAAAAAAGTTATTAATAATATTACCGCGACTTCAGATAGAAATTTATGGATTTTCAAACCAGCAAAATTATTAAATAATAGACCTAAGAGTGAGCTTATTATAGAAAATAAAGAAAGATTATCTATAGTACCGATTTACGAAAGGGGTAATGAAATAGAATTTATCTTTGAAAATGGACCAAAAATATTCGCAAGGAAATTACTTAATCCCGTCATTCGTTATATAGGAGAATACAAATTTATCACTCCAAGTGAAGATCTTTTAAAAGAATTGTTACGGTGTTATTTAGAATCTTTTTTTAAATCTGAAAGAAGAAAAAATAATAAAATCTTGTGGGAGAAAAGGAAATTAGATGTTGAGCAATTATTTGGTGAACAAGAATCTAAAAGACTTTTTATAGAACCCTTAATTTAAAACCCGATAAGAGAAATTATTGGTCCGCGAATCGGCAGCGAGAGGGGAATTTTTTTAGCAAATAATCGGTGATCCGTCGCAGCGAACGCTAAAAAAACTTGAAATGACTTCAATGAAAGTTTTAGTGAGTGTCACGTACACAAAAGGGTGTAAAATAATTGTTGTATGAAGGTAATGTTCTTGGACGAATCGGGTGATCATAGTA
>JBBTAN010000097.1:0-1301 GCA_038044205.1 Nanobdellota archaeon | reverse complement strand
GAAGAAGGAGATATGGTTTTATGCACTGTGGATAGAATAGCCGGAACAGTGGTATTTGTTAAAATAGAAGGGGAAGAAAGAGAAGGAAGCATAATTTTAAGTGAAATTGCTCCTGGGAGAATAAGAAATCTTAGGGAATATGTAATCCCAAAAAAGAAAATAGTCTGCAAAATTTTGAGAAATTCTGGAGGGCAAATAAGCCTTTCTCTAAGAAGAGTTACTTTAAAGGAAAAAAAAGAAGTTATGGATGCCCATAATCAGGAAAGAAGCTATATAAGCATACTAAAAAGTGTCGTTAAAGAAAAATCAAATGAAATAATTGAAAAAATTACAAAAGAAGGAAAATTGTATGATTTCTTTGAAGAATCCAGAGAAAATTCAAAAAAACTTGAAGATTTGATAGGAAAAGAAAATACAAAAAAGATACTTGATATAATTCTTGAGCAAAAGAAAAAGAGAAAAATTATAAAGAGAACAATATCCTTAAAAACTCAGGAGCCTAATGGTATATATCTTATAAAAAGCATTTTGGAGAATCCAGGAGATATAGAGATAAAATATTTATCTGCTGGGAAATATTCATTAAAAATAGAAACAGAAGACGGGAAGAAAGGAGAACAGGAACTCAAAAACTTTTTGGAGAGAATTGAGAAAAAAGCAAAAGAAACAGGAATTCAATTTGAGCTAAAAGAAAAATAAAATGACGGGTTGGAATAAATCCCGCTAAGTCATTTTTAAAACACTAAAAAATAAAATGACAGACAAATTTAAAGTAAAAATCATTGGGATTTTATTTAATCCAAGTACAAGAAGAGTTTTAGTTGGAAAAAATAAAGGCGATAAAAATTTAAGTTTTCTTGAAGGAGATTTAAAATATAATGAAGAACTTGATGTTGGACTAAAAAGAACAGCCAGAGAAAAGACAGGATATATAATCCACAATTTAGGTGCAATCTATGCAAAAAATAAACTAAAAGATAAAGAATCGCTTCAAATTTATTTTTTATGTGAAGCAACAGAAGGAAGAGAAAAATCAGGGAAGAAAGTTGCAGAATTAAGATGGGTAAAACCAAATGAAGTTGAAAGAATGATTAATGAAAAACTTCCAACAAGATTAAGGGAATATATTTTAAATCTAGGATGAAACTAAAATTTTATATTAATTCTGAAGGAAATAAAGTATACACTTTGCATGAAGAAATTGAAAGCAAGAAAACAAACGAAGCGCATTATAAATTCATAAAAATAAGAGATGCTCCAAAGAGTGATATTAATATTGTGAGAAGAAATTGAATATATAT
>JBBTAN010000096.1:0-4986 GCA_038044205.1 Nanobdellota archaeon | reverse complement strand
TTTTCATCTTTTGCTTTTCCATAATTACCTACCAAAGCAAAAGGGCCATATTGAACACCTAAATCTCCACCCAAGAAGTTAGTATTTCCATCTGCACCTATAATAAAATAAGGTGTAATATTTCTTGGTTCTCTTGATTTTGTTGAGTCTGCTTGTTCCACAAAAGTTGAATCTCTTCCTAATTCAGTACCCACACCTGTTTTTACAGTTCCTGTTTTAGTATCAACGCTTACCACTCCTTTCTCTAAATTTCCTCTGTAAACTTTTCCATAAATTGTAAGTTTCTTAGTTACAGGATTGAATCCAATTTCATGTGCTTCATCAACTGGAATTAAATAGTGATTTGTTTTTCCCTTTCCTTGCTTGTCTTTAGGCAGTGTAAGAACTATATATCTTCTATTATCTCCTAATTTTAATCTTTCTTCTTCTGGAAGTAATTTTTCCATATCAGTTATTGAAATATAATTTGTTCCATTTCCAGCACCTGCTCTTTTTCTTATTTGGTCATCACACCAATCTCCAATGTGTAAATTATCAATAACTATTGAATTAGCTTCTTTCCCATCTGATAATTTTTCTGGGAAATAAACATACATTCCCTCTTCTGATTTTAATTCTCCAACTTTCCCTGTTTGAAGATTCATTCTGGGAATTGTTTTGTAAAAATCAAGTGCAGCAACATCCAAATCATTTGCATATTTGTCTTTTTCGAGATATTGCATGTAAAATCTTTCATCTTTTCCTGTTATTGGATTAAAGAAAACTTTTTCTTCTAAACTATATGCTGAATTTGTTTTACCTTGGTAGAATGCAGCTCCATGATCCTGATTCTTTGGGAATTTTTTATTTTGCGATGTTTGTGCATAAGCATCTATGTTATTAGAAGCAAGCATAATTCCTGTCGCTAAAGCTACAATTCCTAATCCGCTTTTTTTAGCTGATGAATTTTTCATAACTTTCCCCAGAAAAAGAAGTTTATAAACTTTTCTATATTGTTGTTATTTTAGGGTTACATCATTATAATACAATTTAGAGTAATTATATAGTAACATGTTTTATGATATATATGAATTTTAGAGCAAGATATAATTTTAAATATTCCTCTTCTTAATGTTTTGTGTATCTTTGCGTGGATAGTTTAGTGGTAGAATTTCTCGTTGCCAACGAGGAGGTGCGGGTCCGATTCCCGCTCCGCGCATACGAAAAAATGGAAGTTATTGCATAAGAGAAATAAATCTTTGATTCAACCAAAGATTTAAAAGTAATTAATTCATTTTTTTATAATGACAGAAAATGAGACAAACATACCTGAAATGAATTTGGAAAAGAATTATACTTCCAAAAAACCAGTTGTTGAAGTCCCTGAGAAGGACAAAAGTACAGACAAGGTTAAAAAAGAGCTTGAGAAACTTAAAAGTTTTATTGTTAAAAAATATCCCTTTACACAAGCAATAAGCATATTACCTCCTCAATCAATAAAGAATTTTATAGAGGAAGAAACAGACAATCTTACAAAAGAGCAAACTGAAAAACTTCAGAAAAAAGTTCATATAAATATAATTATCTCTGATGATAAAGAAAAGAAAATTCCTGAAATGAAGAAGGAGATTGTTGCGCAAATTGAAAAATCGAAACAGGATATCTGGATATACATAAGAACTCCTTCTGAAATATGGGAAATCTGCACAGACCAGAAATTTGAATTGTATGCTGCAATGGCAATGTCTTTTCCACTTTATGATAAAGGAATTCTTGGTGCAATGAGGGTTACAGAGATTCACAAATCTTTAGTTTTGCAGAAATTTGAAAAATATGTTGTTTCTTATGTTTTGGGTGGAAGCTTGATAAGAGGAGAAGCAACAAAAGATTCAGATGTTGATGTTTTTGTAATAATAAATGATACTGATGTCAAAAGAATGCCAAGACTTGAGCTTAAAGAAAGATTGAGAAGCATTATATATCAATATGTTGGAGAAGCTTCTGCTCTTGCAGGAGTTAATAATAAACTTGAACCTCAGATTTATCTTCTTACTGATTTCTGGGAATCTGTTAAGGATGCTCAACCTGTTATGTTTACATTCATAAGGGATGGTGTTCCAATTTATGACAGAGGAACTTTCATGCCCTGGAAAGCCCTTCTTAAAATGGGTAAATTAAGACCTTCTCCTGAAGCAGTTGATATGTTTATGAGTATGGGTGACGGAATTATTCCAAGGAGCAAGAGAACTTTATTATCTGAAATATTTGTAAATATCTTTTGGGGAATTACAACTCCTGCACAGGCTTTGTTAATGTTAAATGGATGCCCTCCTCCAAATGCTAAAAAAGAATTAGTCAGAGATTTCAAAAGAGAATTTTTAGATACAAAAATGATTGAGAAGAAATATGTTGATTTTATTGAAAAAGTAATTAATATATGGAGAGATTATGAGCATGAAAAAATTAAAGAAATTTCAGGAGCAGAAATTGACAAGCTTTTGAAAGAAACAGAAGAATATTTGAAAAGATTAAAAGAACTTAGAAAACAGATTGATAAGAAAGCCCAGGGAAAGACAATTGAAAAAATTTATACAGATGTTATAAATTTATTAAGTTCAATTTTTGGAAAGAAATCCCAGTCAGAGCTTGTTGCAGATTTTGAAAAGAATTTAGTTAAGAAAGGAAAGATGACTCAACAGCATTTAAGAATATTGAAAAATATAATTGATGCAAAAAAAGAATACAAGAAAAAGAAATTAACTGCTCATAAAGTTGATGAGGCAAGAAAAGAAGCATCTGTTTTAATAAATGATTTAATTGAATTTTCTCAGAGATGTGACTTGGTTTCTCTTGAAAAAGGAAGAATGAAGCTGAAATTTAAGAATGGTTCTGGAGAATTGCTTATTTCTGGAGGAAAAACTTTCTTATTCAAGGACAATAAAGTCTTTTTTATAAAAGAAAAGGTTGAAGATTCAAATATGGATCAAGTTTCAGAAGCTGTTGAAAACCAAAAAAACAAGAAAGAAACTGGATTTGATTCAAAGGTTTTTGATATAATCAAGAAAGAATTTGGTGAATTTGATATTGTGTTGTAAATTTTGTTAAGTTATCTGTAACAGTCCTTTTATAATGGGTTTGTTATAATCGTAAAGCTATATATTCTGGCTGTATTATTTAATGGATTGGAAGAATTAAGTTATCTATAACAGTATTTTGATTAGTGTTTAACATCACAAGGTTGAGATAGTATGATAATAGATATGATTTTACTGGACAATTATATTTCTTCTTAACCTAACTGTTAACGCTAACTAATTTAAAAAATATTAGTGATAATCTAATAAAAATCATAAAGTTTTCACTTAAAACTTATCACAAAAGATTTATTTAGTCCGTTATTTCAATTAAATTATGAAATACTTATTCATTTTAGGCAGAAATCCAGAATTATCAATTGCAGAGATTAAAAGTTTTCTAAACAGAACAGATAATGTAATTCTGAATGAGACAATAAGAAAGAATGGCTTGTTGCTTGAACTGCAAAAACCTCTTGATGCAGGTTCTGTGGATTTATTGGGTGGAACACTTGAAATAGGAATAGTCATGTGCAATCTGAAAGATATAAACAGAAAAGATATTTATATGGGAACTGCAAATAAATTTAATTATGTTGTATGGGACTTCTCGGAGAAGACTGAGAATGTTTCAGAATATCTTAAAGCAAGATTTCATTCAGAAAGGCTCAAAACAACAGAGAAAAGATTTACTGGTTTTGTAAGGGGCCAGGATGAAAATTTTACAAGAAAACCCTCTTCAAATTTAATTAGTGAAGAATTTTTTGTTTTTGATGATATGTTTGGAAGAATTATTCAAAAATGTAATTATAAAGAAATTGAAAGGAGAGACATGCAGAAACCTGTCAGACGTGAAGATTTGAGCATTTCTCCAAGATTAGCCAAGATAATGATTAATCTTTCAGAAGTTAAGGATAATGGAATGATATTAGATGCATTCTGTGGAATAGGTGTTATTTTAATGGAAGCATTGAATATGGGAATAAAAGCAGTAGGAATAGATAAAGATAAGGAAGCAATAAATGGAGCAAGAAAGAATATTGAATGGCTTAAGTTTACAGGAGAAAAATACAAATTAATAAATGATGATTCAAGCAAAGTTGTGATAGGTTCTATGGATGTTTTAGTGAGCGAGCCTGATTTTGGAGCAACTCTCAAAAAAATGCCTAGCACAAGGGAGGCAGAATCAATGATAAAGCAATTTGAGATTTTAATGATTAATGTTTTGAATAATTTGAAAAAAAGTGTTGTTGGCAAATTTGTTTTTAGTGCTCCTTTTATTAATGTTGGAGGAGAAAGAATTGGATGTGATTTCTCCAGAATATGCAGTAAGGCAGGACTTAAATTGGAAGATGGATTTCCAATTCAAGAATTTAGAGAAGGGCAGATTGTGGGTAGGGAAATTGTTGTTTTGGAGAAATAATTTTATTATAGATTTAATTATTGTGTAAAATCTTATAAAAAGTAATTATCATGGTAAAATCCTATATTGTTCAACTATCGCTTAACACTGAAAATATAATGACAAGACATAATTTAATACTATAATAGCTAACTGTTACAGATAATTAAATTCCCACGACTGAGAAACCTTTAAAGACATCACTTCGTTCTGTCTAAAAACTTTCTAAGCAAAGTTTTTAAACTAATTTTATGATATCTAATTAAAGTAAAATGACAAACGGAAGAGTAATTCAATTCAGACGAGGAAGAAAAACAATTAGTGAAAAGCATTTTCTAATTGAAATAGACAATGTCTCAAATAAAGAAGAAGCACAGAAGTTCGTTGGTAAAACTGTGATTTGGAAATCTCCTGCAGGTAAAGAGATAGTTGGCAGAATATCTGCTAGTCACGGAAATAAAGGAGTTGTAAGAGCTATATTTGAAAAAGGTCTTCCTGGACAGGCTGTTACAACAAAAGTTGAGGTAAAAT
>JBBTAN010000095.1:0-13814 GCA_038044205.1 Nanobdellota archaeon | reverse complement strand
GAAAAAGTAATAAATCTCCAAAAGGAATCAAATTTTTCCTGTATTCCAAAGGAAATAGTAATCCTTGAACCATCAACTTCTCGAACTTCTTTTAATTTAGGTGCAATGAAAAGAGAAGGAATAAGTCTTAATACAAAACTTATTAAAAATACCGATAATATACTTCCCAAACCAAATAGGGAAAAAGAAGATATGCTTGAAATCTGCCCGCCTATAAATCCTCCGAAAAATGCCCCAATTGAATTTATAAAACCAAAATAAGTGAAGCATAATATTATTTTTTGCTTTGTAACAGCATCATAAATGAAATTGCTCGATGCAATATTATATGCAGCCCATACAAAACCTGAAAACAATTCTATAACAAAAAGATAAGTTATTAAAATTAAAGGAGAGGATTTAATAAGGAAAATTGAAAATATCCAAAGCAAAGGAACAAAGGAAATGAGAAATCCTGATATTTTCATAACTTTAACTGTTCCTATTTTATCAGAGAGTTTTCCTATAAAAGAGAGAAATATAATAGGAGAAATTAAGACACCTAAATTTATAATTGTAAAAGCCAGATAAGAAAGTTTCAATTCTTTAAGCATATAAACAGAAAAAAACGGAGAAGCTATTGTAACAGCAAAAGAAGTTAAGGATACAAAAATTACAAATCTCCCAAAATTGTTGGAAGGCATCTTTTTTATGAATTGAAAAAAACTGAAATAAGATTTTTCATCATGAGAAACCTTTGGCTCGTATTGTTTTTTTAAAAAATAAAAGGATATATATCTCCCAAGAGAAGCTAAAATAAAGAGAATTGCAAATCCAAAAAAGATTTGCCCTTTTTCAAAATAATCAAGAATGAGCCCGGCTGTGAGCATGCTTATTACAAGAACTAAACCATTTATTTTGTTCCTTCTTCCAAAATATGCTCCTCGATTACTCTCAACTAAATCCTGCATCCAAGAAACCCAAGCTGGAGAGGCAATAAGCCCAGAGATTATAATCATTGAATAAGAAATTACTAAAAATAAAGAAGAATAAAATAAACTTAAGCTCAAAAAAAAATATGCAAATCCTACTAAAAGCAAAGGAATCCAAAAAAATGCTTGGATAAACACAAAAGGCAAAACAATTCCTTTTCTTGATTTTTTATAATATGATTTATTGAACAAAATTCTAAGTATATTTCCAATGAGTGCTGGAAAAACTTCTAATATTCCTATTAGTCTGTTTGAAATTCCCATAGACAAAGCATAGGGTGTGATATACCTCATACCCATACCATCCATTATACTGTAAAAAGAACCGTCACGTATGCTGTTTCTTTTTGCTGCCTCTTTTAATTTTTGTTCGTTTTCCATTTTCCCCTCTATCTTTGAAAAATAAAAAATATCTCCTAATTTAAAAAACTATCTCGTTATGTCAGAAGTCTTTTTATTCTTTCTTAGAATTCATATCCAAGAACTCTTTTAATAGTCTCTTCAATTTCTTTTAATTTATCTTTGTTCAAATGAATATGCAAACCATAATTAGTTAGAAATTAAGGGGCTGATATATTCTGATTTCTTTAAAGGGGGCATTGGTTGTCTTATAATCTGATCCTTAGACTTTAAAACAAGTATAATAAAAAATATATTTCTAAATTCTTTATATTCAATGTGGGCATCTTCCAAGTTCTCTAAGAAATCCTTGTCTATACTTTTATTAAATAAATTGAAAAATTCGCTTGCATAAAATACTTCTATCCCGATGGCTCTTCCTTCTTTATCCAAATCTAAAACTATATCTTCTGAAAATTCTACACTTTCTTCTACATCTTCGATAGCATCCTGAATATACAAAACATCATCATCTGCATCATAATCAAATTTATATTTTCCCATGGTAAAACAAATTATATCATATATTTAAACCTTTTTTCCTGTATTTTCTTAAGGTTCTCTTTCCTAAAGGAAATGTGGTTATAATTCTTAATCTTGGTTCTCTAAAAGTTATTACATATTTTCTGCCTTTTCTTTTACTGTATACAAAAAACAAAGCATATCTTATTTCATTTTCTTTTATCTGTTTTTCAGTAAATGATAAACTATCGCATTTTAATATTTCTTCATCAATTTCTTCTTTAGTGACTTTAAGTCTGCGGAGAAAAAGATTCAAATCTTTTCCATATTCAATGCTCTCTTTCTTATACTGCCTAATCATCTCTTTTATTTCATTAGAATAATCTCTCTTCATTTGTAAGAGAAGTAAATATTGTATAAAAACCTTGCTTAATTAAAAATATCTATCTCGTAATATCGCTTGTCTTCTTCCACTGAATATAATTTTCCTCAAGAATATCAACTACCTGTTGTCTCTGCTCGCTTTTGCCCAATCCTTTCCAGTCAAGAAGAACAAAATCAATATCTTCATGGGTTTTTTTTATTGCTTCAAGAATCATCTCTCTCGTTATAGGCATGTTGTATTCTGAAATTACATGAGAAATTGCAACATTTGATTTTAACTGAAGCTGATTAAAACTTGGACAATAATGAGGACCCCCAATTCCAACTGCTATTTCCCTGTATTTATTTTCCTTAAATTCTTCAATTGTTTCTTGAATGGTTTTAGCCAATATAAAACCCACACGCCTGTTGCTCCATTCTACTTCACTAGAGCCAATTTCTATAAAAACACAGGGCTTGTTTATTAAAGGGCCGTGATGAGTGCATTCAAGAGTCACTTTATAATCTTCAAGATTAAATTTTACAGCCTGCTCGTTTAATTTTTCATAAAGCGCTTTGTTAAAGAGAGCTGAAGAAGGGCAGACTTTTCCTGGAATTCCTCCATAATCTGCATTTCTAAAATTTCCTGGAGAATGAATTGAAAGGCTTTTCTCTTTTTTTTCTGATTTATGCTTTGAGGCAAATATTATGAAGTCATATTGGTTTATCTTTTCGATGCTGATGTTTTCTGTAAAGATAATTTCCTCTTCTACAAAATAAAAATCAAAACTGGATTTTTGAGCCCAAGATGAAAGAACAGGATTTTGCTTGAATTGCGCGAGATGCGTGCAGATATTCATTCCTGCCTTGTCTTTTTTGCTTGCAACTATTAGGTACTTTTGAAACATATAATTAACATCAATAATTTATTTAAATGGTTTTTGTTGATGAAACATATGGATTCAACAAAAACAGCAGAAAAAGAGAATGTTATTGATAAGATATATATTTTAATAAAGAAAGGAGAAGAAAAGAGAGAAGATCAAAGGGGAGAAGCAATTAATCTTCTTGGAGAAGCTTGGTCTTTATATGAAAACTTGCTTCAACAAAGAGGAAAATTATACATTAATAAAAACTGCCCAGATATTCACGCTAAACTAAAGGGATTAGTAAATAAATTAATAGAATATAATAGTTAAAGAATTATTTTAGTATATAAAAATTATTAAATAGAGTTAATATAAGATTATTATGGCAGGGGTTTTAATATATAAAAGTGCACTAAATCAGCATTATAGTTTTTTATCTGTTTCTGACGATTCATATGAGGCTGAAAGAGAAGATATTCCTAATAGAGGGGATAAAATTCTCTGGGAAAAAGGAAATGTAACTCCTGAACAAATACAAAATGCCAGAGAAACAAAAAATACTTTGGTAGCGAGATTGAATGCAGGGATAAAAGTTGATTTAGAAAAAGAGTTAGAGAGTTTCTTTGAATAAAAATATTATATTATCTCTTTATTTCCTTTCCTTCTTTTATAATTGTTGATGGATTTCCATTTAATTCACCTTCATCTATAATAACATCCACTTTATTCAAAATCTCTTTTGGGATTTCTTTAATATTCTTTGCAAATGGCTCCCCAGACAAATTAACAGAAGTTGTTACAAAAGGTACTCCTGCTTCTTTTACTTTTTGCAAGAAATCACAAGCGGGAATTCTCACTCCAATAAATTCTGTGTTTGATATGTGGCTAAGAAAAGAAATTTCTTTCTTCTTCAATATAATTGTATACGGCCCAGGCAAATATTTGTCTAAATCCACATCAATAATACAATTTTTTCTTATCCAGTTAAAATCAGGGGCAATAACTGACAGGGGTTTATCCTTGTCTCTTTCTTTTATTTGTTTTATTTTTTCAACAGCATCTTTATCTTCTGCATTGCATCCTATTCCATAAATTGTATCTGTTGGGTAAATGAATATTTTTCCTTCTAAAATCTGTCTTACTAATTTATCCATAAGGGATTTAAACCTTCTTTAGTTAAATATTTTATGCAAGAAACATTAAAGATATTAATTGGGGTTGCCATTCTTCTTCTTGGAATTCCAATTGGGGATATTCTGGCTAAAAACACTCGCGAAGAACTAAAAAGCGGGAGAAAATGGTTTGTTCTTCTAATTTCCATAAGTCTAATAGGTGCAGTACTTTCCCTTATATTTAATGAGGATTCTCTTTTATTCACTTTTCTTTTCATTGCAATTGTGACTTCGAGAAGTTTGGGAAAGAAAAGATAATAATTCTAAATAAAGTGTATTTAGACTAAAGAAAGCCTTTAAGAACGGTAAAAATCATAAAATATCATGAACAAAGAACTTGAAAATATATTTAAACAAATTGCTACGGATTTACATAATAAACCTGGGAAAAATGAATTAATCTCTCTTACTGGATGGGGTGGCGGGGAGAAGAAAGAGGAACTTGCTGTTACAATTAATGAAACAGAGAAGAAAGCTGAATTTCATGGAGAATACAGACAAAAAGCCCGCTCAATAAAAGAACTTAAGCCATTATTAGATTATCTCAATAGCAATAGTTATGAAACTAATTTAGAGTAATTATAAAAATACCCTTTCCTTTTTCTTTTCATGACAAAAATAAGCATTGGACCATCTGGACTGGGTCCTGTGAACACTGCAGAAGAAGTTCTTGAAGAATATTCAAAAAAAGAATTTGGAAATTGTGAAATTGCATTTACTTATCAGGTTTATATAAACAAAGAGCAGGCTGAAAAAATAGGCAAAATAGCAAAAGAAAATAAAATTGAACTGAGCATTCATGCTCCATACTATGTTAATTTAAATTCTGAAGAAAAGGCAAAAGTTCATGCAAGCATACAGAGAATTCTCAAATGCTGTGAAATAGGGCATTATTTGGGTGCAAAAAATATTGTTTTTCATTCTGGCTATTATGGAAAATCAAAAGATAAAGAAAAAACTTTTCAAAATATAAAAAAGAGAATTATAGAAATGCTTGAAATTATAAAAGAAAAGAAATGGAATGTAAAATTGTGCCCTGAGACAATGGGAAAAATAAATGTTTTTGGAAGTGTTGAAGAAATCTCAAGATTAGCAAAAGAAACAGGATGTTGTTTCTGCATTGATTTTGCACACATTCTTGCAAGAGATAAGAAAGTTGATTATGAAAAAATAAAAAAATTATTTCCTCAGAAAGAATGGCACTGCCATTTTTCAGGAATTGAATATGGTGAGAAGGGTGAAAGAAATCATATTAATTTAAAGAAAGAGCAATGGAAAGGGCTTTTTGAGAACTTGCCTAAAGACAAAGAGATAACAATAGTTTGTGAGAGTCCTGACAGGATTGGGGATTGTAGTGAAGGGCTGGAAGTTTTGGGAAAAAGTTAATTCTTAATTGCCTCTAACAGTCTTTAATATTATAATGATGTAAGGTTAATTAATAGCCGAACAAGATTTGGTTTTACTTGATAATTAATCCTCTCAGGGGCGAGTTGGGGGGAACACTAAACAATCTCAATCAGAGTTAACAAATACATCATCAATATTCCCAAAAGAATTCCTATAAGATTCTTTAATGAAAATCCTTTTTCCTGATTCTTATGAATTTCAGGAATTAAATCAGAACTTGCAATATACAAAAATCCTCCAGCTGCTATGGGAATTATTATTGATACAAAAGCCTGAGAATTGCTGCTAAATAAAATTCCTATAATCGCTCCAACAAGAGCCATTAATGCTGAAAGAAAATTAAAGAAAAGCGCTTTCTTCTTTGAATATCCAGCATATAACAAAACTCCAAAGTCTCCTATCTCCTGAGGAATTTCGTGAATTATAACTGCCAGAGTTGTTGCAATTCCAAGAGGAACATTTACAAAATAAGCTGCGGCAATAACCAATCCATCAATAAGATTATGAATTCCATCTCCTATCATATTCATTGCCCCAAGATGATGGGGGTGGTCTTTTGAAGTAGGAATATGACAATGTCTCCAGTGAATAAAGTTCTCAATTATAAAAAAAATTAAAATTCCTGTAAGAATAAGGAATGAGACTTTCAGACTAAACCCTCCATTTCCAAAAGATTCTGGGATTAAATGCAAAAATGCTCCTCCTAAAAGGGAACCGACAGATAAGGAAACAAGGAACATAAGAAATTTATCAAGACTATTTTTCTTTAGGAAAATAAATAGAATACCCATAAATGATATAAGAGAAACCAACAAAACGCTCAGGAGGATGTAAGATATTGGGTCCATTTAATTAAAAGAAAGCTATGGTTTTTAATATTAATTATTTTAGTAAAAATTGTATTACTGGATAAAAATAATTATCCTGGTAAAATCATATAGTTATCAGTTATTCTAAATTGGGTTACATAATAACAAGATTAAGTTGAGTAGAACATTATTTGATTTTACCTGATAATTAAACTTCTTCAAGGGTGGAGAAATAAAACATTAAGTTATCATAGTAAAATCATATCATTTATCAGCCCATCAGTGTTAAGTTCAGGATAATTATATTCTCTTCATCAATAACAATATAAACCTTATTTTTATAATTAAAATATGTTATATTTAATAGGATTGGGGCTAAACGAGAGAAGCATTTCAAAAGAAGCATTGGAAATAATACCAAGATGCAAAAGGGTTTATTTAGATAATTACACTGTTGATTTTCCATATACAGAACAGGCATTGGTAGACGAAATTGGAAAGAAAGTAATAGCTATTGGCAGAGAAAAAATTGAAGATTTAAGTATTATTGATGAAGCTAAAAAGATGGATGTTGCTCTTCTTATTTATGGCTCTCCCCTTACAGCAACTACTCATATAACTTTAATTCAGGAAGCTTTGGCTTCAGGAGTTAAATATAGAGTGATAAATAATGCATCTGTGATAGATGCTGTTGCTGAAACTGGTTTGCAATTATATAAATTTGGAAAAATAACTTCTATGCCTTATTGGAAAAAATCATACGAACCAGATAGTTTCATGGAAATTGTAAAAGAAAACCAGTCAATAAAAGCACACTCTCTAATACTGATAGACATAAATATGAATATAAATAAAACAATTGGGCAATTAGAAAAATCAGCAAAAAACCATGATGTTAAATTAGGAAAATTGATTGTTTGCCAGTCTCTCGGAACAAAAAGACAGAAAATTCTTTACAGAGATATAAATGAAATTAGAGAATTTTCAGGTGTTCAGAAACCCTATTGCATTATAATCCCTGGAGAATTGCACTTTTTGGAAAAGGAATTTTTGAAGAATTTTGAATAACTTTTAAAAATACATCTTCCCATGCAATAGAATGGATAAGAAAAATACATTAGGATTTGTTTTTGTTTTTATCTCAATGCTTCTTTCATTAGTAAACACCTTTTCTGTTAAAATTACTGGTGCAGTTATTGGAATTGATATTAAAAGTTCTTTTTTGATAATCTTAACCATTGCTTTCTTCTTAGTTGGATTTATATTTTTAAGCAGAATTGGAAAGGGATTAGTGGCTCTTGTTCTGACTGGCACAACAATAGCGGGAATATCTCATAAAATTCACTCAGACAGAGAAAAACAATATATTACAGATATAAAAATTACTGCTCCTTATTGGACAAATCAGGGAAAATTCCAGAGAACTTACAGATGGGACTCTATTTTAGATGAAGTTGAGGAAAAATATAAACTGCCTAAAGGGTTATTGAAAGGGCTTGCAATGAGAGAAAGTTATGGAGATCCATTAAGATTAAATTCAGGGAAAGATGGGGGCGCTGGATTATTTATGTTTCAACCAAGAATTGCAAGACACTATGGATTAAAAGTTCATGGCAAATCAAATAATTCTAGTAAAGATATAGAACATGGAAAAGAATTAAAGAATTTAATTAAAAAATACAAAAACAATTATGAAAAACTTGCCAAAATTGATGAAAGATTTGATATTGAGAAATCTGCTGAAGCAGCTGCAAAATATCTAAAAGAAGATTATAGTAAATATGGTTCTTGGGACAAAACATTATCCGCGTACAATCAGGGAACTCCTGCTCCAAATTCTAAAGATACAGAACATGTTAAAGCAGTAAGAGAATATCAAAAGTATTATAATAAAAGAGATAAACACTAAAATGATATATTTCCAAAATATTAAAAACTAGTTTTCCTATCCATTTCAAAGAAAATGTACGATTTTAAAAAAATAGAAAAAATTGCAAGAGAAAAATGGAAAAAACAGAAAAAAGAAATAGATAAAGCAGTACAAGATGATCCTAAAAAACCTCTATTTAGTTTTCTCGAAGGCCCCCCAACTGCAAATGCCCCCCCTGGATTGCATCATTTAGAATCAAGAACTTTCAAAGATATAATATGCAAATTCAAATATATGAATGGATTTTCTGTCCCAAGGAAGGGAGGATGGGATTGTCATGGATTGCCAGTAGAAGTTCAGGTTGAAAAAAAGCTTAATCTGGCAAATAAAAAAGAAGTTGAAAAATATGGTGTTGAAAAATTCATAAAGCAATGCAGGGGGGATGTTTTTTCAAATATAAAAGAATGGAATGAATCAACAGAGGAACTCAATTATTGGATTGATTTAAAAAATCCTTATGTTACTCTTGAAAACAATTATATAGAAAGTGTTTGGTGGAGTCTCAAAGAACTTTACAAAAAGAAATTATTATATGAAGGATATAAAGTTGTTCCCTTTTGCACTCGTTGCGGAACACCTTTATCAAGTCATGAAGTTGCGCAGGGATATAAAGAAATCCAGGAAGAATCTGTTTATATTGCATTTAAATTAAAAAACAAGAAGGGAGAATATATTTTAGCATGGACAACTACTCCCTGGACTCTTCCTGGAAATGTGGCTCTGGCAGTAGGAGAGAAAATAGATTATGTAAAAGTGGAACTTCCTGACGGAGATAAATTAATATTAGGAAGAGATAAATTGGGACTTCTAAGAGGAAATTATAAGACAATTGAAAAAATAAAAGGAAAAGATTTAGTCGGGTTGGCGTATGAACCTCTTTATGATATTAAAGAATTACAAAACAAAAACTCATATAAAATAGTCCCTGCTGATTTTGTTACAACAGAAGATGGAACAGGGGTTGTTCACACTGCAGTTATGTACGGAGAAGAAGATTATGAACTTGGAAAGAAGATTGGACTCCCTGAAATCCATACTGTTGGACAGGATGGAAAATTCCTGGATATTGCCCCTGAATTTATAAGAGGAAAATATGTAAAATCAGCTGAAAAAGACATAAAAGAAAATTTAAAAAAAAGACATCTTCTTTTCAAAGTTGAAAAAACAACTCATGATTATCCATTTTGCTGGAGATGTGATTCTCCTTTGCTTTATTATGGGATTAACTCCTGGTTCATCAATGTAAGTTCTGTAAGAGAAAGATTAATTGAATTAAATAAAAAAATAAATTGGTACCCTTCTCATATTAAAGATGGGAGATTTGGAAAGTGGCTTGAAGGAGCAAAAGATTGGGCATTGTCCAGATTTAAGTTTTGGGGAACTCCTCTTCCAATATGGAAATGTTCTTTCTGCGGAAAAGAAAAAGTAATTGGAAGCATTGAAGAGCTGAAAAAAGAAGCAATAAAAATGCCAAAAGAAAAAATTGACTTGCACAAGCCCTGGATTGATAAGATAAAATTAAAATGTGAATGCGGAAAAGAAATGAATAGAATTAATGATGTAATTGACTGCTGGTATGATTCTGGAAGCGCCTCTTTTGCGCAGTTTCATTATCCTTTTGAAAATAAAAAAGAATTTGAAAAAAGATTCCCTTATGATTATATTGCAGAAGCAATTGACCAGACAAGGGGGTGGTTTTACACTCTGCATGTTCTTGGAGCTGTTTTATTTGACAAACCATCATACAAAAATGTTATTTGCATGGGACATATTGTAGACGCTAATGGAGAGAAAATGTCAAAATCAAAAGGAAATATAATAAAACCAAGGGAGATAATTGACAGAGCGGGGGTTGATGCTGTAAGATTACAATTTTTTACTTCAGATGCAGGAAACCAAAAGAGATTTTCTTATGAATTAATGAAAGAGAATGTTTTAGGATTTTTGAATGTCTTATATAACTGCCACAGCTATTACAACCAACTTAACTCAAAAAAAGTTTCAGAGAAAATAGAAGATAGATGGATATTGAGTAAATTAAATAATCTCATAAAAAAAGTCTCGGAAGACTTGAATAAATATGAACTAAGCAAGTCGTTTGAAAAAATAAATAATTTTGTAATTAATGATTTTTCAAGAGGATATATTAAAATAACAAGAGATAGAGAGGATACAAAAGAAATAATTGGGGAGATTCTTGAAAAAATATCTTTGCTATTAGCTCCTTTTGCCCCATACATCTCAGAATATATTCACAATGAATTTTCAGAAAAATCTGTGCATTTATCAGAATGGCCGAAGCATAATGAAGGTAAAATTAATTTGGAATTAGAAAAAGAAATGGAATTAACAATGAAAATAATTGAACTGGGTCTCGCAGAAAGAGACAAAGCAGGAATAGGGCTCAAATGGCCTCTGCAAAAAGCAAAAATCTATGGAAAAGATATTGATATTAATGATGAACTTATTGAAATATTAAAAAATCAACTAAATATAAAAGAAATTGTTATTGAAGATGAAGGAGAATTAAAAGTTGAACTTGATACAAAAATCAGTCCGGAATTAGAATCTGAAGGATATGCGCGCGAACTTTCAAGACAGGTTCAGGAATTCAGAAAAAAATTGGGGCTTAATAAAAAAGAATTAATTGTGCTTTATATTTCCTCGGGAGACGATTTCAAAGAGATAATCTCCAATCAAACTGAATTTATAAAAGGGAGAACAAATTCAAAGAAAGTAAATTTTGTTACAACCCTCCAGAAAGAAAAATTTAAAAACACCACAGAATTTAATATAAGAGATAAGAGAGGACAGATTGGAATTGTTATGAAATAACTACCAATCAGTAATTCAATAAATTTACTCTTTTATTATAACAAAGCTTAAAAGGAGATGTTGCTAAGAGATTACATATAAAATGATAGTAAAAGATGAATTCCTAAGTAGATTAAGAAAGATTTTTGATTTGAATCTCTATGAAGTTAAGGTATGGACTGCGCTTTTGTCGAGGGGGACTTCAACAGCAGGTGAATTAAGCAATATTTCTGATGTGCCTCGTTCAAGAACTTATGATATACTTGAAAGTCTTGAAAAAAAAGGATTTATTGTGATGAAATTAGGAAAACCCATAAAATTTATTGCTTTAAAACCTAATGAAGTTGTTGAAAGAGTTAAGAAAAATCTTGTTAAATATGCCCAAGAAAGGACAAAAAGATTAGAAACTTTAAAAGATGATGAGGTTTTGGAAGAACTTAATGGTTTGTTTACAAAAGGAATAAAGTTTGTTGAACCAAGCGAATTATCTGGTAGTTTAAAAGGAAGACAAAATCTTTACAATCATCTTGATATGATGATACGTGATGCAGAGAAAACAGTTACTATTGTGACAACTGCTGAAGGACTTAATAGAAAATTTGAAGCTCTTATGCCTATTCTTGAAAAATCAAAGAAAAGAGGGGTAAAAGTAAGAATTGCTGCCCCAATAAATAATAATAATATAAAAGTTGCAAGAGAACTGAAGAAAGTTGCTGAAGTAAAGAATATGGAAAATATAAGAGCGAGATTTATAGTAATTGATTCTAACCAGATAATGTTTATGCTTTTGGATGATGAAAAATTCCATCCAAATTATGATATAGGTATATGGATTAATACTGAATTCTTTGCTCAGGCGTTGGAACAGATGTTTGAGCTGGCTTGGAAGGAAATGAAGTCTGTTAAGTGAAAAAAAGTTATCTTAGTAAAATCTTATAAATCAATTGCGATATAAAAATAATAATTATCTCGGTAAAATCCTATCTTGTAAATGATTTAATTAATTGGACTATAATTAAACTTAATATAGAAATTTATCACATTAATTTAATTTTCTAAAAGAATAACTTGCTGAAAGCAGTTATAATCTTATTTAACCTACTATTAATATTATAAAATAACTGTTACAGCTAATTAAATTTTCTTAAGGGGGGTGGAAATAAATCAATTATCCTCTACGGAACATATAAAAACCAAAATATACTTTACAATATATACTTTTATTTAACATAAAAAGAAGATGAAAGGAGGTGAAAAATGGCAAAAAAAAGAAGTGTAAAAAAGAAAGTTGAAGAGGAAAGTTGTAATATGTATGAAAATCATGGCAGCAAAATTTTCCTGATAAAAATTGCAAGCATGGCGTTTATATTGTTTTTACTAACAGTATGGCCTTGGCTTAATGGAGTATTATTGGGTGTTCATTGGGGAATATATTTAGGGATAGTTATTCTTTTAATGATAGTTGCTATGACTAAATATTACAAGAAAAAATAATTTGTTTTATTTTCTAATTCTTTTGTATTTTTTATTTTAGATATGTCTTCTCTCAATTTTGCTGAGTCTTTTACGCCTTTAGTAAAATTCATTGCCTGAAGTTTTATTTGGCGAAATGGAAGTTTGTATTTTATTGCTAATCTTAAATACTCTTTGAAAGATTTCTTAAATTTTGTGCCAGTAAGTCTCGCAAATATTTCTGGTCTACCTATCGCTTCTCTTCCAATCATAACATAATCAAATCTACTAAGAAGAGATTTGCAATTCTTTTCATTTACATTTCCTGAATAAATAACTGGGAGATTTGTTTTTGCCTTTATACTTTCTGCAAATGCCAAATCAGGCTCTCCCGAATAACCCTGTGCTTGAGTTCTTGGATGAATACAAATAGCATCACAATATTTTTCTGCTATTTTAAGAATGTCAAACGCAATATTCGATTTTCTTATTTTAATTGTAACGGGCTTTTTTGTGCTCTCTTTTATAACTCTAAGTATTTCTTCTATTTCCTTTAAGTCATTCATAAAACTTCCAAATCCGTGCTTCTTTGCTGTTTTAGCAGGGCAACCTAAATTTAAATCCCAAAGCGAGACTTCTTTATTATATTTTTTAATAAACTCTTTTACTCCCTTAGGATTTGTGCAAAACAACTGCAAAGCGGGTTTGTCATCGAGGTAAATTTTCTTATTATATAATGGGTGAATCATCCCTGTATAAGTTAATCCACAACCTGCTTTTTTGCATATAATTCTAAATGCAATATCATTTATTTCTTCCATAGGAGCCAGGAAAATCCTGTTTTTTAGCTTTAAACTTCCTATTTTGCATTTCATAAATGTATATTATTATCTCGGGTTTTTAAGATTATAATTATCAAGGTAAAATCTTATCAATTAGCTGTAACATTTAGGTTATTATAAGACACAGTTATCTCAGTAAAATCGTGTATCATCAACTTATAAATTAATATTTGTAATAATCAAACAAGATTAATGGCTTAGGCGATAACTTAATTTAATTCTTACTGAATGTTTTGAATATTCCTATAATCACACTTATTAAAGTCGTGAAAACAACAATCCATCCAAATACAATTGTAATTGTTTGGGGTATCCACCTTATTG
>JBBTAN010000094.1:0-1676 GCA_038044205.1 Nanobdellota archaeon | reverse complement strand
TCCCCTTGTTTAATATTTATCTTAAAGTATAATATAGGGATTATGAACAAAAAATTATATTTGAAATATCAGCTCTTAACAACTTTAGGTATATTGGGGTTAATAAATGTATTAACACAATACACTATAGGACAGGGACAAGTGGGATTAATTATGACTGGAGTGAACATATTATTTGTTTTTACCATTGGAAAATTACTGTCTGTAACAGCAATTTTAATAACACTTAAAATATTTACAGTCATATTAAACTTATCAATTGTTTGGCTTGTATTGGGTCTATGGTATCGTTCCAAATTTAAGAAAGCCGAGACTGAAATAAATAAGACTAGCGCAATTTAATAAAAAAGTTTCTATATTCTTTTTTACAATTTCAATTTTTTCTAGACTATCGGAATTTTATATAATTTTTGTGTCGCGACAATTACATATATGACAAGCAAGATTATTCCTACAAGATAAAGAGGGTTGGAGTATCCGTGAGGCATAAGTTGAGAAACAATAAGAGCAATTACTCCAAATGTTGCTGTTCCATAAAATTTAGATTTATATAGCTTTACAATTGACCAAATGCTAAATATAAAAAATAAAATTCCACATATTCCCCAAAGTGTAAAGACTGCAAAGGATTGAGTTCTAAAAAAATCAGTTATAACAAATAAAATAAATATCACTATCAATGCATTTGCTAAGGTTTTGTTTTTCATAAGATATTCTTTGATTCGTGAAAATTATAATACATAGATTATATAGGAATTTATCTCTTTTATCAAATTCACCATTTCCGAAACCTCATAAGTGAGATAACTGGAGCAAGCTTAGATATAAGTATTCGAGCAAGTGCATATATTTCTTGAAGTTCTATATTTTTTACAATTACCCTCTGGCTGTAAATAAATATAAAATTATCAACAAATTCAACACTAAAATTTTTAGCGTTGTCCATAAAAAGTTCCATTACATCTGGGGTAAAAACTTGTAAAGCTTCTATTTCGTACTCCCTAGGCATATAAAGAGTAAAAAAATCATTAAAATTACCTTCTAGCTCGACAGGATATTTGTTATTTAACACACTAGCCTTGGTCGGATCTATAAAATTTTTTTCAGAAATGTTTTTGTATTTAGTTTGTAAAAATAAATTAATCATATTAGTAGAATACTTTATCTCACAGACCGTAAACTCAACCTTGCCAGGGGTTTTGATATTTCCTAAACCATTTCCAATTACGCTTACAAAGGTATAAATACGAAATGGACAATTCATATAAATACCACTAACAACATCATTTAGATAATTTTCACCAATTTTAAGATAATCAGCTTTTATATTTTTTGTATCAAATAGTTTATCTTGATATTTAAAATTATTTATTTTTGCAAATTTCTTAATGAATTCAGTTTTAATTGTTGCTAAGATTACAAAAAAAATTACAAAGGGAAGTATTAAGAAAAAAATTCCAATTCGAGCGTAAATTTCTTCAAGGAAACCATTTGGAATTTTTAGACTTTCATAGATTAAAAATGAGCTAATTAAAAAACATCCGATAGTAGTTGGAAGAATAAATTTCCAATACAACATTATAAATTCATGTAAAGATTTAAATATACTATTCCCACCTCCTAAATATTTAGGTTCTTCAGTATCCATTAACTTAAATACTAACATAATTTCAAAG
>JBBTAN010000093.1:0-6645 GCA_038044205.1 Nanobdellota archaeon | reverse complement strand
AATCAAAGTATTTGGGTTTTATAACAAAGCTAAGCATTAATTTTTACACATAGCTTGAACTGGTTTTAATGTTTCTTATTGAGAAGATTAAATTCCCTCATTATATTGATATAAATCTCCCTTTTTTTAGGACCATCAATTCTGGAAAAGTCCTCAATCGGGATACCATAACTATTTTTAATTACATACCCTGTCTTTGCTATCTTTTTCAGAACTCTCTCAAATACATATCCATTACCAAAATTTACCAGATCAACGGAAGTGGTCTTTAATATTTCAAGAGTCTTTTCAAGAGGACTCGCTTTCTTATTTATCAATTTTGGGGCATTTTCAATAGAACCATACTTTTTTATGATGTACTCTGCTCGTGAATGTCCCCCATAGTCTTTATCTGGGTCATACTCATCTTTTTCCATATTGTAACTACTGTGTAATGATATATAAATCTTGTGGTAGGATATATAAATCCTTATAAAATATAATACGATAAGATAAAAATGACAGAAGAATTAATACCTACCGAAGAAGAGGCAAAAACCTGGCTGATTTCAACTCTACAGCACGTCTTCCATATTGAATATTTCTTGGGAGAATTGGGGCTTGGAGATGAAGACCCTGAACGTCCGCATGATTTAGTTGGCATTGGAAACAAATATGAATGGGAAGTAATAAAGGGGCTTGCTCTTCAATACAGAAATCCTAAACCTGATTTTCAGACATATATCTTGCCTTCAATAAATTTGCATAGACAGCAGTATCATCATAGAAAATGGAATAATCCTGATCCAAATGACAAAACAAAACCAATGCCAGACTCTACAGAAGGAGATATGCTTACTGGAGCAGTAGATGCTGTCTGTTCACAACTGGAAAACAGGGGATATCAGGGAGGAACACATGATTATGATGGGGTTATAGAAATTGCCAAGAAAAATCCTCCAACACCTCCGCACGCCAGTCCGTGGCTATTAAGAATAATCCCAGAAATGAGAAAATTGCAGCATCCAAATTTGGAGCAAATTCTTTCTCTTAATGATTTCCCAAACATCGGACTTAAAGGTTTTGTTTATGATTCAATTGTTAATAGAACACGCGAAGTAGTTGAAAAATTAAGAGAAGAGTGTGAATATTCCTTTAAATGATCCTTCAAATCCCCAACTTTTAAATAACTCTGCTTCCTCTGAAAATTATGAAAACCACATTTATTCCTCTGGATTATGATTATTTTGACTGGGAAGGGAAAAACTATGCAAAACTTATAGGAAGGGATGATAAAGGAAAAAGAATTTGTGTTATTGATTCCTGTCCTGTCTATATGTGGGCTATCTTAAAGGAAGATGTAAGCCAAAAAAAGATAGATACTCTTATTAAAGAAATAAAAGAAATACAGCTTGATTTGAAAGGGCGTCAGACTAAGGTTGAAGGGGTGGAAATATACAACAAAAACTTCCTTGATAAACCTGTTAAAGCATTAAAAATATTCGCAACAAATTACAAGGATTTGCATGATATTGCAGATAAAATTGTTTTCCCTGAAATTGAAAAGAGAAGAGGGTATGATTTAGGATTTATAACCCATTATATAATAGAAAAAAAAATAAATCCATTAAAATGGTATGAAATTGAAGGGGAAGTTCTTGATAATTCTGATGATTATGGTGGAATAGGCAAAGAAATAGACGCAAATATGTGCATAAAACTTGAAACTTCAAAAAAAATAGAAGATAAACCATTTACACCCAAAGTTCTGGCTTATGATATTGAAACAGATGATATACAGATAGGAAAAGGGGAAATATTTATGGTTTCTTTAGTTTCTGATAAAATAAAGAAAGTTATAACCTGGAAAAAATTAGCTAATGACAGCAATAAACCTGCTTATGTTGAATATGTAAAAGATGAAGCAGAATTGATTGAGCAATTCACAAAAGAAGTTAGAAAAACTTCACCTGATTTTTTAGTTGGATATTTTTCAGATGGATTTGATTTGCCTTATCTAAAAGCAAGAGCAGAAAAATACCAGATAAAATTAAATTTAGGATTAGACAACAGCCAGCCAAAATTCTCAAGAGGAATAAATCTCACAGCAAGAATAAATGGCATTGTTCATGTGGATATTTTAAAATTTATAAGGACAGCTTATGCTCAATACATGAAATCTGAGACTCTTTCTCTAAATGAAGTTGCAAAAGAATTTTTAGGAGATTATAAAAAAGATTTCAAATTCAAAAACTCTTCTGAATTGACTGAAAACAACTGGAAAGAATATTATGAATATAATCTGCATGATTCTTTCTTGACATTCCAGTTATTTGAAAAATTCTGGCCCGACTTGATGGAATTTACAAGAATAACTCAGGAGCCTGTTTTTGAGATTTCGAGAGCTGGGCTTTCAAAATATGTTGAGTCATACATATTGCACAATTTAGAAAAATTCAATGAAATTCCAGAGAAAAGACCCTACAATCCTGAAATGTCAGACAGAAGAGATACTGCAAGTGTTGAAGGGGCATTTGTGCTGGAGCCAAAACCAGGATTATACGAAGATGTTGTAATATTTGATTTTACTTCAATGCATACAAGCATAATAATTTCTGAAAATATATCAAAAGGAACTTTGCTTGAAAAAAAGGAGAAAAATTCTTATGAATCACCTGAAATAAATTTCCAGGGAGAAAAAAAGAGATTTTATTTTTCAAAAAAACCAGGATTTATACCAGAATTATTAAAAGACATATATGAAAAAAGAAAGCACTTTAAAGAAGAATACAAGAAAAATCCAAACCTCTTAACAAAAGCGAGAAGCAATGCTTTCAAAGTTCTTTCAGCATCTGTTCATGGATATATTGGTTTTTTCGGAGCAAGATATTATTCTCTTGAATCTTCAGCATCTATTCTGGCATTTGTAAGACAATTCAACAAAGAAACAATAAAGAAAGTTGAGGATGCAGGCTATGATGTAATTTACGCAGACACAGACAGTGTCGCGCTTTTAAAAGGAAAAAAGACAGAAACCCAAATAAAGGAATTTCTTAAAAAATTAAATTCAGAATTGCCCGGAGTAATGGAACTTGAACTGGAGGGTTTTTTCAAGAGAGGCATCTGGGTTACAAAAAGAAGCGGACTTACAGGAGCAAAGAAAAAATATGCTTTAATAGATGAAAAAGGAAATCTTAAAATAAGAGGCTTTGAAACAGTAAGAAGAGACTGGTGTACTTTAGCAAGAGAAATGCAGGACAATATAATAAGATTAGTTCTTAAAGAAGGAAATGAAGAAAAAGCACTTAGTTATGTTAAAGAAATTATAACCAAATTAAAAGAAAGAAAAATACCAAAAGAGGATTTAATAATAAGAACCCAGCTTAAAAAATCACTTTCAGAATACAAGGCAATTTCTCCCCATGTAATTGCTGCCAAAAGAATGCACGAATTGGAAATTCCGCTCAGCGAAGGAAATTTAATTGAATATTATATAGCAGAGACCAAAGGAAAAGAATCAAAATTAGTAAGGGAAAAAGTAAAACTTCCTCAGGAAAAAGGAGAATACAATCTTAAATATTATCTTGAAAGGCAGATACTTCCTGCTGTTGAAAATATTTTTCAGGTATTTAACATAGATATGAAAGAGATTATTGATGAAAAAAAGCAGACAAAATTGAGTGATTTCTGAAAACAAAAGAAAATTGTTAAGTTAATGTAAAAGGCATATAGTTATCATAGTAAAATCATATATTGTGACTATATTGCTAAGGTTGATTAATAGTTGAACAATATAATGGCTTAGGCGATAATTAATCTCCCTCAATAAAAACTGTTACAGATAACTATTCTATCTTCATCAATCAAACATAAAATAACTGTTACAGATAACCATCATAAAAGAAAAATAATTAAACTAATCCCAATATAACAACAATATGAAAAAAATATTCAAAAAAGGGTGGCTTGTGTTGGGAGCGCTAATACTAGCATGGACTTTATTCTGGTTCATATATGTAAGAATATTCAATCATTACGAATTCATAATTAATGTGGTGCTTTTAACAATTGGGTATGTTTTGTTAATAAATTATGGGTTAATTACAGCAGTTTATATAGCAATTAAAAGATTAAAGAAAGAACACAAAATTTAAAATGGAAAACCAAAAAATTCTTCAAGCAGGAAAAATAGCACAGGAAGTTAAGAAATACATTAAACCATTTGTAAAAAAAGGTGTCCCTTTACTGGAAATTGCAGAAAAAATAGAAAATAAGATAATTGAATTAAAAGGAAAACCAGCTTTCCCAACAAATCTTTCAATAAATGAAATTGCAGCTCATTTTACTCCCTCTTATAACGATGAAACCCTAGCAAATGGCTTGCTTAAAGTTGATTTTGGAGTTCAAATAGACGGCTGGATATCTGATACTGCTTTCTCAGTTGATTTAGAAAATTCAAGTGAAAATAAAAAATTAATTGAAGCTTCTGAAAAAGCACTTGAAGAAGCAGAAAAGACAATAAAAAAAGGCACCACGATAGGTGAAATAGGGGAAGCAATTCAAAAAGAAATAGAGAGTTTTGGTTTTTCTCCAATAATAAACCTCTCCGGGCATCAAATAGAACAATATAATCTTCATTCTGGATTGAGCATTCCAAATATTGATAATAAGCAAAATAATGAAATAAAATCTGGATTATATGCAATTGAACCTTTTGCAACAAATGGCTCTGGAAAAGTTAAAGATGGAAAACCATCTGGGATTTATTCTTTAATAGAATACAAAAATATAAGAAACCCAAGTGCAAGAGAAATACTTGAATATATTGCAGAGGAATACAAAGAACTTCCATTCTGCTCGAGATGGCTTGTAAAGAAATTCGGAACAAAAGCACTGCCCGCATTAAATCAATTAGAACAAAACGGAAATTTGCATCAATATGCTCAATTAGTCGAAGTCAATAAAGGAATTGTTGCACAGACAGAGAATACTATTTTGATAAAAGAGAATGGTGAGAAAATTGTGACTACGAGGGAAAGCAATTTTTAGAGGAAAGATAATTAAAACACAGGATTTTTAAATATAGAAATTCTTATAAAGATAAGAAAATAGATGAAAAAATGGAAAAACAGATTTTTATGTCATTAGAATCATATGAAAATGATTTTATAAAATTCCAAAGTAAATTGCCCGAATTAAGAAAATCTAATCCTGATAAATTTATAGCTTTTATTGATGGCAATGTTTCGGCTGTTGGGGAATCAATAGAAGAAATAAAAGATAAATTGGAAAAGAAGGGAATAGAACCTTCTGGAATAGTTATAGAATTTGTTTCTAAAAATGAAATCCGTATGATTGTTTAATTTTAAAAATGGTTGTTAAAATTCCATTATTAAAGGCAGTCATGTTAGGATATGAAAGAGATGTAATTACTTTCTCAGTTAAATATGGTTCTTTAACTCCATTTCATACTTCTGCAATTTTAGATACTGGCTGCCCATTTTGTGTTATTAGCGAAAGTACAATTCAAAAAACAAGAATAAACTATAAAGATAAGCCAGTCCACCATAAACAAGTTTGGTTGGGTGGAATATTCTTTGAATTAAGAAGTTTGGGTGAATGTGAATTATCTTTTAGAGATAATGAAAATAAATCAATCTCATTTAAACAAGAAGTCTATGTTGGTGTTCCTATTAGCTTAAAAAAAGGGACAATCTTGTCACAACAGCTTCCATGTTTTATTGGAAAGGATTTCTTAGACAAAAATTTCCTTTCAATTATAAGATCTAAAGATGGCAATACTTATTTACAAGAAATTGATTAAAATGATGCAATTCTAATAAAAGAATATGGGGAAAAGATTGTGACGACTAAAGAAAATTAATTATCAAATATTCTAAATTAAGTTATTATAGTAGCAAAGTTAGTTAATAGTAGAGCAATGCTATGATTTTACCAGATAATTAAACTTCCTAACTCAACATTTTCATCTTCTTTTTCATATAACCATTATTTTTAACTAAATCATCGTGGGGTTTAATCTCATAATATCCATAAGGGCTTTCTAATCTCTCTGATTTTTCTATTTCAATAAGAATTCCTTTTTTTAGCAAATTATTAATAATCTTTTCAGTTAAACCCATTAAATCTTTTTTAATAATAAACTTCTCTTCAGGCCATAAATTTGTGAAGACAGAGAATAAAGCTTTTTCTCCAATATTTTTATCACAATATTTATAGATTTCATTCACAAAAATAGGATTATCTTCGCGCATAATTGAGAAATATTTCTGAGTTTATATTAATTATTATGTTTGAGGATATGATTTTATGATAAATTTTTATAGTTTCTTATTCTATTAAAATAATGGTTTTAAAACCAGATAAAGTTATTCTTGAATATAAAAAAGCACTTTTTCTTAAGGAAGTTGGAAAGGCAGCTCTTTCTTTGGGAGTTCAAACCCCAAAAGTTAAATTTTGGACTCATTATGAAAATCATTTTAATAAAGATGAAAGAGCCCATATACATCTTGAGGAGAATATAATTTGTATTGCAGAACCAGAATTAGAAACTATGTTAGAAGAGGATATAATAGAAACCGCTACTCATGAAGTAAGTCATTTGCACCATATACGTCATGGATGGGGATTTCAAAATACTCATCA
>JBBTAN010000092.1:1282-20952 GCA_038044205.1 Nanobdellota archaeon | reverse complement strand
AAAATAAATCCAAAGTTTATGGCTTAGGATTTACACATAGCTACCAGTTCAGATAATTATTTATATTTCTTTTACATTGATTTTCAGCTAAAATGGGATTAAATATACGCGATATAATACCAAGAAGGGAAGTTGAGATTTCAGAACTTTCTGATAAAATTTTATGTGTTGATGCTTTTAATGCACTATATCAATTTTTATCAACAATAAGACAGCCTGATGGAACTCCTTTAATGGATAGTAAAAAGAGAATCACAAGCCATCTTTCAGGTATATTTTACAGGAATATTAATTTAATTGATGAAGGAATTAAACTTGTTTATGTTTTTGATGGAAAAGCACCTGGGCTGAAAGCAAAAACATACAAAATAAGACAGGATGTCAGAGATTTAGCTCAGGAAAGATATGAAACAGCTAAAGAAGAAGCAGATGTTATGGGAATGAAACGATATAGCTCTCAAATGTTAAGGTTAGATGATGAAATGATTGCAGAAAGCAAAGAGCTTTTGATTGCAATGGGAATTCCAGTAATACAAGCTCCTTCAGAAGGAGAAGCACAGGCAGCACACATGGTAAGGGTAAATTCTAAAGTTTATGCTTCTGTAAGCCAGGATTATGATAGTCTTCTTTTTGGAGCATCAAAATTAATAAGAAATTTAACTGTCTCAAGAAAGAGAAAAACTTACAGTGGATATATTGAAATCAAGCCAGAGATTATTGAGCTTGAAAAAGTATTTAATTTTCTAGAAATAAATTTGGAACAGCTTATTTGTCTCGGGATTCTTGTTGGAACAGATTATAATCCAAAAGGCATTCCAGGAATAGGACAGAAGAGAGCTTTGGAAATTGTTAAAAGATATAAAGTCCCCTATGAAATTTTTAAAAGTGTTGAAGAGCAAATGATGAGTCTTCCTGAAGATGATAGGTTTGACTGGCAGGAAATTTTTGCATTATTTTATAAGCCAGATGTTTCAAATAGTGATTTTGAATTTATTCAATTTGATGAAGATAAAATAAAAGATATTCTTGTGAGAAAGCATGATTTTTCTGAAGAAAGAGTTCAGAAGCAGATTGATAAGCTGAAAGAAATAAAGCAAAAAAACCAGCAGAAAAATTTAGGGAAGTGGTTTTGAAAGGAAGATTTAAATAATCAACATAATTATGTTAATTATGGTAAGTATAACCTTTTCAATTCCTGAAGAAACAAGAAAGACTATGAAAGAATTTCCTGAAGTCAATTGGACACATTTAGTTAGAAGTTCTATTGAAGAAAAGGCAAAGAAACTTGCCTTGAAAAAGGAATTGTTGAAACAACTTGATAAAGAAAAAGAGTTTATTGATTGGAGTGTTGATGTTGTTAGGAATGGAAGACATAAAAAATGAGGGTTGTTGTAGATACCAATATTTTATTTAGCTTTTTTTGGAGAAATTCTTTTATAAGAAAAGTTTTAGTGTCTTCAAATAATGAATTTGTTTCGTCTGGATTGGCAATTAAAGAATTGAAAAAATATTCCTCCTTGATAATTAATAAAACTGGGATTTCTGAAAAAGAATTTTCTATAGAATTAAACAAATTAAAAAATTTTGTCAAGTTCTTTTCAAAAAAAGAATATATTCATCTTATTAATGAAGCTAAAAGAATTTCTCCAGATAAAAATGATTCAGAATTTTTAGCACTTTGCCTTAAGTTAAGTTTTCCTCTTTGGAGCAATGATAAATTGTTGAAGAAGCAGGATAAAGTTATTGTTTTGAATACAGAGGATTTTATTGATTTGATGTTTTAAAAAGTTTTTAGGAAAGTGGTTTTAGAAAAGTTTAAATAGGTGCATATGCATATGCATATATGGTAAAAGTTATATCTTTGTCTGATGAAGCTTATGGGAAATTGAAGATGATAAAAAGAAATATGTCTTTTTCAGAGGTGATTGTTGATTTAGTCGAAAGGAAAAAAAAGAGGAATTTAATAGATTTTGTGGGGGTCTGGTCTAAAGAGGAGGGCGCAAAGATAAAGAAATCTGTTATAGAAAATAGAAAGAAACAAAAAATGAGGAGCGTTGAATTTTGATGCACTGTCTTGATACAAATATTATAATTGATATCTTTAGAGGGGATGAAGAAGTTGTTGAAAAAGTTAAATTAGTTGTAGGTGAGGGGGAGATTTTTGTGACTTCAATTAGCCTTTGCGAGTTATATAAAGGAGCTTATGGACATATCAATTCTGATGACAAATTAAGAATAATTGAAGAATTCTTTGATAATGCCAACTTAGTTACTTTAAGCATAGAATCTTCAAGAGAGTTTGGTTTGTTATGGCAAAATCTAAAAAAGAAAGGAAAGGTAATTAGTGATTTTGATATTTTAATTGCTTCAATGATTAAAACAGAAAATCTTACTTTAATTACAAGTGATAAGCATTTTAGAAATCTTGGCATTAATGTGATTATTATATAAATGAAAAGTGGTTTTGAATAATAGATATATTAGATTATGTTACTTTTTATAAGGGGTAACAAATAGAAAGGTTTATAAATAATGTAATTCTTTGAAAATTATGAAAAAGGAAGATTCAATGTCTAACTTGACAAAAGCGGTAATTTATGGGGGTAATTTTGTAGCTGGAGCAATAGGAAAGAGCATTGATTATAAAATAGGTAATCCTATGGGAGCAATTGTTTATGGGGGTTTGGATATAGCAAGACATTCTATCCCAACCAATAAATATATTAGATTAACAGAACTTGTAGGAACAGGAATATATGCGGGAAAAACTATTTTGGATTTGGTTAATATTTTAAAAGGAAATTGGGAATCTATGATTCAACTTCCTTTTGATGCAGGAATGCTATATGAGATAGGAAAAAATACAGCAGAAGATTATAAGGCTTCAAAGTCAAATCTCGGAAGAGATGTAATTGGGGTTAGAGATAATATTTTTGTTGATACACCTAATTTTTGGAGAAAATTAACTGGTGGAAAGTCTGAACCTGTTAAAGGATTAAAAAAAAAACATAAAATAATTTCTAATAGGGATTTAAACAAAAGAGATATTTCTAATCAAGAGTATTCCATTCCTTTAATACAGGAAGATAAGCAGACTGAAGCAATTCAAAATATAAATTATGTTCCTGATAGTGAATCTTCTGAAATTCCTGTTGAATCTGTTTTGGAAAATAAGGGAAATAGAAATTCGGGTTTGGAAAATGTTGTTTCAACAGAGGTTGTTGAAAATTCCCAAGAAAAATCTAAGAATTTAGAGAAGAGAACCGGGAATACATCTTATTTTAGTATTCCTTATGAAGATGGGACTTTTTCTATTGAATTTGGAGAAAAAGAATATGATGAAAAGAAATGGTATAAGATAGACCATAATGAAGGAGAGAATAAAGGGCAATTATCTTATATTTCAGATACACATGATAAAAGGGCAATTAATCACATTGATAGTTATTTAATTCCTGCTTGTGAAATACAAAATATTTCTTTGTGGAAAACTGCTAATTGGATTGAATTAATTGAACCGGGGGAAGTTTCTCTGAATAATAATAAATGGATTGTGAATAAAGATAAGAAAGTTAAAATAAAATTTATCGAATAATCTTAATAATCATCAAGTAAAATCATTTCCTGTAATTATTTTAGTAAAATCGTATCAATTATCGTAATACTAAACCTTGTTAATCCTATAATTATAATTTACATTAACTAATAATTCACAATGAAAAACAAAACTGGGGCAGATAACTTAATTAATAACTGTTACAAATAACTAATTTTATCTAATAACTACATCAAATAATTCTTACACTTTTCCATATTTATTAAATATGTGAACAAAATCGCCCTGACTTATTCCATATATTTCACATAATTCAGCTTCGCTTTTTCTTCCATTTCCCAACCAATTTATAAATCTTGCCCAGCTTCCCACAAACTTTGGATTTGGCTGTCCTTTTGCCCAGTTATGAAATTTCTTTGCTGCACTAATTAAAGCATCACGCCTATTAGTTCCGCCTTGTGTGGGCGATGTGCCTTTTTTTTTATTTATTCTGTTTCTTCTAAACCAAAGATATAAACCAATCATAAACAGAACTATTCCAACTATCATAACAATTCCTTTTTCATAAATCAAACCCGGGATAAGGCTCGCTATAATTAAGATGGCACCTATGAGCATGAATGTCCAAGGTAATTTTAATTTCCAAATCATGAAAATCAATCCAGCAATAATTATAATTGGAACTACAGTATAAATAAGATTTTCAGTCAATCCTATATTAGAAAATAATCCCGCCACATTAAAATTAGTTCTGTTAATACCATAAACAGCAAGAAGAGAAACACAAAAAGAAACTATGCCCGAAGTCTGTTTATCTTTTAATGTTCTGTATAATGCAAAGTTTATTAGTGCAAAGAAAATTACAAATAATAATCCAAGAATCATAGTATTGGGATCTATACTGTAAAATGCATCGCTTAATGCCATGCTTACATAGAGGTATTGTCTCTTTATAAATTTATTTTATAAATTGGGATTAAATTATTGTTAACAGTTGGATTAAATGATGTTATAGTATTACAAGATTAGGTATTATAATAATTGATATGATTTTACTAAGATAACTATACATCTTCAATCAACCAAATTAATCCAATCGTGTCACAGATAACTGTTATTAGCTCTTAGCTGGAGAAGCAAAGTTTAAATTATACTCTTTGTTTTTAATTCAATGAAATCAAATCATCGCTCCTTCAACATACTTGGGAATATTGCAGTTGTTAACTTTTCCCGTGGAACTAAAGGTGCAGAAAAGAAGAAATTTGCTCTGGAAATATTGAGAAAAAACAAATTCATTAAAACAGTATTGGAGAAATCAGGCAAATTTTCAGGAAGATTAAGAAAGATGCAAACAAGATATTTAGTTGGTGAGAAGAATAAGGAAGTTTTATACAAAGAGAATGGATGTGTTTTCAGATTTAATATTGATACAACTTATTTTTCTCCAAGATTGAGCAATGAAAGAAAGGAAATTGCTTCTTATATAAAAAGAAATTCAGAAGTTTTAGTTATGTTTGCAGGAGCAGGGCCTTTTTCAATAGTTATAGCTAAAAATTCAAAGCCAAGAAAAGTTTATTCCAATGAAATAAATAAGGAAGCAAATAAATATTCAGAACTGAATGCTGAAATAAATGGTGTTAAGAATAAAATTGAATTTATTAATGGAGATATAAAGAAAGTTGCACCCAAATTGAAAAAAGAGAATAAAAAATTTGACTTTATTGTTATGCCCCGCCCAAATCTTAAAGATAGTTTTCTTGAGCAAGCTTTTATGCTGAGCAAGAAAGGAACTAAAGTATATTATTATGATTTTTGCAAAGCTGATGAAACTGAATTAATTGTTGGAAAGATTAAGGAGCAGGCTAAAAAATTTAAGAAGAAAATTAAGATATTAAAAGTGAAGCCTGCTGGAGAAATTGCACCTTATAAAATTAGAGTTAGGGTTGATTTTATAATTTTATAAGCGCTATATTCTGTATGAATAGCTTTTATAAAATTAGAGTTAGGGTTGATTTTGTTGTGTTATAATAATTCAGGAGCAAGCTTAATTTTTTTGTCTATAAAAAATCTTGGGGCTTTTCTCATTGTTAAATTATATACAGGGTGCTTATCAATCATTTCAACTAATCCTTCAGATTTACACATAATCCCAATTGTCTCTCCTCCGTATCTTATTTCTTCAGAATTTCCAAATGGACAGTGCTCAGGCTTTATTATACAAGCAACTATTGTTTTTCCAAAATATTTTCTTTCTGCAGCATTTCCCTTCTCATACATCGGGCATTTTTCCATGTTTTTACTTATTCTGTATATTTAAAAAGATTTATATTATTTGATTATATCTTCTTTTCAGGCTTTATTGCTGTTGGAGCTTCCCCGCCATGCCAGGTAAATCTTGGGCGCACACGCATAGGATAAATTCTTTCAGAATTGTCATCAAGAATTATTGCAGAACCTCTCAAAGAAGGCAAATCATCCATATATTGCTTTATGCTTTCAAGAAGATAGCTTTGCATTATTTTATTTAATGCTTCTAAATCAGGAGCAGATGTAACTCTATGCGAAATAACAATATCTGACTGAGTCATAACATCCCTGTGGATTTGTCCTGGTTGTTGTGTTGCAAGAACTAAAGATATTCCTGGCTGCCTGCCCTCTCTTAATAATTGTGTTAGCGCATCACTTGCAATTGTTTTTCCTTCCAATGGCAAAAATTCGTGAGCTTCATCTATAAAAATCCAGACAAGAGGGGATTCTTTTTTTTCAGAATAAGAAGAAAAATCAAGTCCCTTTGAAATTGATTCTATTTCTTCTTTTTTTCTTGCTTCCATTCTTTGATTGAATAATTTTCTTGAAATAAGACTTATAACCAAAGCTCTTACATTAAAACTTCCCACTGAATTGTATATGCTCAAATCAAGGACAGTTGTTATTCCAGCATTTACAAGACCATTTATTTTTGTTGGAGGGATTCCACTTTTTGAAAAAATCCCCCAGGTATTTGCAGCTTCAAATAATCCAGCGCCTGCATTTTTTATTTCTCTGTCTGTCTTTTCATCTTTTTCAATTTCTTTTATTATGTCTTCAATTTCAAAAGTTTTTCTTTCTTTTAATTTTGTAATTGTTCTTTCAATAAGAACAGCTACAGGATTTATTATATCAAGTCCAAAAGTAAGAATCCAATCTTCAGCATCCATTTCATATACATCCAATGCAAATTGCTCATCTACTGGAATTCCTCTTTTGAGATAATCATCATAAAATCCATATGGAACAAAAACTTTTACTTTCAGATTTTTTGGCTTCAGCCCCCATTCCTGGAGCAATTCTTTATCTTTTTCATTTGGATACTTCATAGTCCAGTAAATTCCCATTGTATCAAAAATGAGAGAGGCTATATTCTGAGAAACCTCTTTTGGCAAATCTGAAAGCTCTTCTGCAATGACGCCCAAAGTATAGGACTTTCCCGAGTTTGAAGAGATAATTCCCTCTGCGATAAACGAGTGATTTTTAGGGACACGAAGATCATATACTTCTTTTATTTTATCTATCTCTTTTATTGATTTTATCTTTATGCATACCAGTTTATTATTTGGATAAAATGTTTTTCTTTTTCTTGTTCCATTTGCCTTGTGTAGTTTTAATCTTTCTAATTTAAATTTATTTTTAAGCCCTATTTTCTTAAAATTTTCAACAGAATTATTATCTGTAATAAAAAGTCTGTGGTCCTCAAATATTTTTCCATTACATTTAGAATTTTTTACTCTTATTACTGATTCTATATTAAAATGAGTAAGTAGAATTTGTAAATCTTCTAAGAATTCTCTAGATTTTGAAGAGTAATCCAATGTTTTACAATCTTTTGGGACGTATCCATCACAATCAAATAATGCAGATATAAATTCGGATTTAAATTCATTTGAACTCTCAAAAACTATTTTAGGAATTCTTATTATCCCAGATTTTAAACCTTTTGGGATTCCTAATTCCATAAATCTATTTATTATCTTTTGATGTTTTGTTTCAACAATTTCACAATTGCAATCATTTCTTTTATATCTTTTAGCAATTATGTTAAATTCTTTCTCTAAATCTTCCTTTGCCTGATTTAAAACTTCATCAGAGTTGTTATAAATTCTTATTCTTGCTTTTGTTCCATTATACCATTGTCCTCTTCCATCCTTAAATCTTCCTTTTTGTATATTAATTGTTCCATCACTAAGAATATATCCAAGAAGTCTTGCTATTCTTAGGCTTTCTTTATCATTCTTTATTTCTGGAATAGAGGTGGGTAAAACAATTTTATCATTAATTTTTAAATCTCTTGCTTGACAATAATAAAAATATTTCCCATATGAAGAGAGTAAAGGATGTTCTTTTGTAAGGTTTATTCTTCTTCCATCATTTAATTCTATCTGAAATAAGTTTTCATCTTTTACTGGATATTTTAATAGTTCTGCAGTTTCCCATTCAAATTCTTTTTTTTCTTTATCAAATGAAAGAATTTTATCTCGCTTTTCGTCAAAATCTTTTATTGGTTTATATCCTTTGTCAGTAAAAATCATTGTATTTTCTGTAAGGCAACCCCTCTTTCCAGCAACCAAAATTACATGGCTTCTTATTACATCCATAAAAATCTTATTGCTCAAAGAAGTATATTGCCCCATCTTTACAAATCCTTTTCCAATATAACATAATCCTTTATTCGCGAAATCCTTTTTATCAGAAGCATTTCTTCCTGTTATTATATCATAAGGCATTGAAAACAACCTCCAGGTTTTTTTCGATTTTCCACTCGGCACTGAGCAAGGCGACTCCTCGAAAATCTCTCGTCGTGGGCAATTTCCAAGCACCTTGACGAAATTGCATTCTAGATATCATTACCAATAAAATACTGTAACATTTTTAATTGTTTGTTTTTATTTTAATTAGTTTTTTATTAATAATTAAAAAAACCACAATCTTTTTAAATGATTTATTCATATTCTCAAAATGGAAGAGAATATAGAATCTACCTTTAAAGTAAAGAGGGGAAATTTATTCAGAGATAAACCCTGGGTTGTTTCAACTTTTGTTTTAGGAATTTTGGTTATTCTTCTTCTTGTAGGAAGTTTAGGTATAACTGGGGGGACTGTTTCTGAAAAAAGCGCAGGAGATGCAATATTAAGTTTAGCAAATTCTCAAGGAGCTGATGCTGAACTTGTTAATGTTGTGAAAGAAGGAGATTTTTATAAGGTAACTCTTTCAATAGATGGAAATAACGTCCCAGTATATGTAACTAAAGATGGGAAATATTTTACAAGTTCTTTAATTCCTTTGACTGAACAGACACAAGAGACTTCTCCAAATTCTAATTCAAATTCAAATACCCCAGCCCAAGATATTCCTAAATCAACAAAGCCAAGTGTTGAACTTTATGTATTTACATATTGTCCATATGGAACTCAATCTGAAAAAGGAATTATTCCAGTTGTTGAATTACTAGGAGATAAGATTGATTTTAAGATAAGACAAATTGGAGCAATGCACGGGGAATATGAAAAGATTGAAGCCGAAAGACAATTATGTATTGAAAAAGAATATCCTGCAAAATATTTAGATTATGTTCTTGCTTTTGCATTAAATTCTGAAATTGGAGCTTGTGGTGGAGAGGCAACTTGTGTTGGTCCAAAAATAGATGCTTTATATACTAAATTAGGAATAAGCAAAGCAAAAATAGAATCTTGCATTGCTTCTGATGGATTGACTATATACAATGCTGAATTAAGCAATTCGCAAAAAGTTGGTGTTTCTGGAAGTCCAACATTAATTATTAATGGTGTTAAGATAAGTTCAGCAAGAGATTCTGCTTCATATTTGGATGTTGTTTGTCAAGCTTTCAGTGATGGAAGTGTTCCTATAGAATGTGGAGAACAATTAAGTTCAGCTTCTCCAAGCGCAGGATTTGGAACAGGAACTACATCCGGTGGTGCAACTGCTGCTCAGTGTTGAAGATATTTATTTGTTAACTTTCAAATTATCTATAACAGTTATTTTATTATTTTAATTAAATTAGTATATAATCAAATTTAAATTATCTGTAACAGTTTTTTAATTTGGGGAGTAATTATCTGTAACAGTCCTTTTGATTAGATTATAACATTAACAATGTTGAGTATTATAATAATTGATCTGGTTTTACTTGATAACTAAATTATAACATTAACAATGTTGAGTATTATGATAATTGATATGATTTTACCAAGATAACTAAATTATAACATTAACAATGTTGAGTATTATAATAATTGATATGATTTTACTAAGATAATTATAAAATATTCTCTTATTTTATAAGTATAATAAGATTAATTAGTTCTTCAAATATTCAATTTCTTCATCATCAAGTTTTAATTCTTTATATGTAATAGGATTTGAGTTAAGTATTTGTTTTATTATAGGAAATTCATGCATTGCTCTTTTTTGCCCTATATGGGAGAATTGAGCATATTTTATTGCAATTGATTTCATTTTAGCTGTTCTTTGATTATTCATCCATATTTTTAATATTCTTGTGGGTCTTTTGTAAGTTGTAAAGCCTGTTTTAATTTGTTTTTTTGATGCAGAAATACCATAGCTAAGCAAAATATTCTCATAAACCAGAAATCTCCAGTATTGCTGCTTGTAAATTCTTCCCTTGAATATATCCACTTTACTGAGCAAATCATAAGCCCGCGCTAATTCTTTTCCCTTGTATTCAGCAGGAATATTTTCTTCAACCCATAAGATTATTTCATCTAGAGGTATATTTACAGAATCAAAGAGGTTTAGTATTTCTTCTGTTGGTTTTTCTTTAAATACTTTCTTTAAAGCATTGAATATATCAACTTCTTTGTTTCTTTCATCAAAATCTATTCCTGAAGGATCTTTAAGTTTTGAAATTGTCTGCAAATCATTTATTGCAGCTCTTAAATCGCCTTTTGCTTTTAGCGCAATTCTTGTAAGAATTTCATCGGCAATGAAATTTTTTTCTTTTCTTAGTATGCTTACTAATACTTCCTTTATTGTCCTGTAATCTATATCTTTTAATTGAATTAATTCTGCTTTTTTTCTTAAAGGGCTCAATTTTTTATCCCAAATATCATTAGCAGTTATTATCACAGGATAATTTGAGGAATCAATTAATTCAATAAGCTCTGTAAGTCCCCCTCTGTCAACCGCAGAAATTCCATCAGCTTCATCAACCAAAATTATCTTTTTTTTATTTGTAAGAGATTTTTGCTCCATTGCTGGTCTTAATACTTCGTTGAGTTTTTCCTTATTTCTTAAATCAGAAGCATTTAATTCAAATATTTCAGAATTTGTTTCATTCCCGATTACATAGGCTATTGTTGTTTTTCCTGTTCCAGGAGGGCCGTGAAGAATTATAGCTTTTTTTGTATTATTAGGATTAAAATCTTCAAGAAATTTTCTAACCTTCTCAATTACTTCATTCTGCCCTTTTATATCTGCAAAAGTTTTTGGCCTGTATTTTTCAACCCAGGGACTCATTTTAATTTAAGCTCCTCATATTTATTGAAAGCAAGCAATCCAATATTTCTGACATCTGCTGGCACTTTTTTGTTATATAATTCTTGTTTTGAGAACCATTCAAATCCTTTTAATTCTCTTTTGCTTATACTAATTTTATTTGTTAATAACTCACAGACATAAAATGCACAATAATGAATATGGTCAATTAACATATGAGTATTGCAATAAAAAGGAACAGCTAAATTATCTATTATATTTCCTTCTTTTGGGATTTCTGGAGTATTTAGTATTTTAATTTCTAAACCTAATTCTTGTCTTATTTCCCTTAATAATGCTTTATCAGGAGTTTCATTTTTATCAATATGCCCTCCCGGAGGCAGCCACAAACCAGTTAGCACATGATCTACTAATAAAGTTTTATTGTCTTTTATTATATATGCGGATACTGTTAAATCAGTTTTCATTTTCCCTCTTTTTTTAATTTATTTATTATCTCAATTAAATCGGATATCTCATCTTTTGCACTACTTGGATGTATTTGCTCATTTAAAGCATCTTTAGCAGTGCTTCTTATTTGTGCAGAAAAGTAATTTATATCTTGTAAATTTTCAGAAGGTATTATTTTATTCACCCTTGGTTTATAATTTGCTAGATTATTAAAATAAATCTTATCACGAATTTCCATTTTAAATTACTCCTTTCCTAATCCAGCCAGCACGAATGAGGCAAGAAGAGCCTGAAGCTGTATGAAGGGATCTGAACCCTCGACAATCCTAAATTCTGATTCTCCTGTCTTTTCTGTAAGCCTAACTTTTAATTCTGGTTCAACAGGCAAGTTCCATATTTCTTTTTGAATTGCTTTTATAACATCCTGTCCAGAAATTGATTCTTTAAGCATGACATCGAGAAGTTTTTCCCTTGCTCTCTGAAAATCTCCTGCAAGAGCATAATCCAATACTACTTTGATATCTTTTGGCTTTGCATTTGATATTATTGTTGAAACTAATTCAGCAGTTATATTTGGAGAGATTGAAGCTGTTGCCTGAAGCAAATTAGTTGCTCTTCTGCAGTCTCCTTCACTCCCCTCATAAATTACTTCAATTGAATCCGGCTTCACAGTTAAATTTTCTCTCCTTGCTATTTCCATGAGGTATTTTTCAATGTCCTTTTTCTCAAGTAGCTTAAATCTGAAAATTCCGCAACGGGATTGAATTGGGTCTATTACTTTGCTCGAATAATTGCAAGAGAGTATAAATCTGCATGTTGAAGAATAATTTTCCATTGTTCTTCTGAGTGCCTGCTGGGCTTCAGGTGTCAAAGCATCTGCTTCATCGAGAAATATTATCTTGAAAGGCACATTTCCAATTGATTTTGTTCTTGCAAAATTTTTGACTTTTTCTCTTACTATATTTATTCCTCTCTCATCAGAAGCATTCAATTCAAGATAGTTTTCACGCCAATTTGTTCCGTAAAGCTCCTTTACTATTATGAGAGCCAGGCTTGATTTTCCTGTTCCTGCTGGTCCTGCAAAGAGCAAATGTGGAATATTCATAGAATTTGTCAATCCTTCAACTCTTTTTACAATCTCATCCTGTCCGACAAGCTCATGAAATCTGGAAGGTCTGTATTTTTCTGTCCAAATAGAACTTACCATCAGCTGAAAAAATCATATTGGTTAATAAAGGTTATTGTGATAAAATGGCTAATAATTTTATAACAGTTTTATATTTAGAAACATTTTTTGTTAGAGGATTAGGTTTAATAATCCTTTTTTGGTATTATTAATTATATGATTACGGGGTGGTTAATATTTCTTTTAGCAGGTATTGTTACAGGAATTGTTACAGGATTAGTAGGTGCTTCAGCAATTGTAATATTTGTCCCAATTATACTTCTTTTCTTTGATTATAGTCTTTTTGTATTAATTGGGATCAGCCTGGCTGTTGATGTTTTTGTAGCACTTTTTGCTTGGATAGTATATAGAAAGTTTAAACACATTGATTTTAAAACAGGATTTTATCTCTCAATCCTAGCTATTGTTGGTGCAATTGTTGGAAGCTATTTTTCAAGGTTTATCCCAAATACAGGTTTATTAGAGGCAATTTCTATTTTTACTGCAATTACGGGGATAATGATATTTAGAAGAAAAGTGAATAAAAAAGAAGTTTGCACATCGAATGATTGTCCTAGGTCAAAATTTATACTTGCAATAATTTTATCTTTTTTTGTTGGTTTGCTTGGAGGAGGGCTTGGTCCTGCAGGAGGAATTTCTATTTTCTTGCTTCTTGTATTCTTCTTAAACTTTGAAACACATCGCGCAATTGGGACTTCTGTATTTGTTATGTTTTTTATAGCTCTCTTTGGTTCAGTTGCACATATTTATTATATAAGTTCTTCGAACTTTCCCTGGATTTTACTTTTGTTTGCTGTAGTTGGAGGAATATTTGGCTCATTCTTTTCATCTAGATTTGCAAATGCAATAGCTGAAAAGAATCTCAATAGAATAGTGGGTGCAATATTATTTGTTCTTGGAGTGTTAACTCTTGTCCAGAAATTGATTATGAATTAGGAGAATTATAATTATTTGAGTCTTTATGAGAATATTTTATATTTTAAATCTTCAAGTTCTTCATTTACAGCAGCGTATTTCTTTTCTAATGAATTATAATCTTCCACTTTTTTCTTTAGTTCTGAGTCTATACTTTCAATGGCATCTATGAAATCATTTGCTTGCAAAAGTTTATCGCTTAGTTCTGATTTTGCCTTAGAGGTATCTTTATTTTCTATAGAATTCTTAATGAAATCTATCAGTTTTAATACAGTATTTCTGGTGGAGACTCTTTGTACCATAAAACTCTGTTAATTTTATTCTTTTTAAGAATAATTGTCTTTAGAAATATATTATATATTGTATCACTAGAATTATCCACGCTTAAGTTTACGCTTATGCTTTTCTTTTTTGAGCCTTTTTCTCTGCCATTTCCAGCGCATTTGATTTTTTTTCTTCCATCTTCTGCTTGAACGTTTCATAAATGAAGGGAGAGAAAATTGATTTATAAAGTTTTTGTAGAGAATTAATTAGATTTGAGTCTTCTGTATTCAGCGTATATTTCTCTTCCTTTTGTTGTGGGGTAAATAGTGCATTGCTCTATAGACATTTCAGGATCCAGAGCCTTTTCATCACTACTAAAGTCATATAGCCCTAATATAACTGGAAGATAATTAATGACATCTTTAATCTTAAACGCTGTTTTATCATCATTCGATAAATATAGTGGTGTTTTCAAATTAATTATATAAGTAGTAATATCTGAAATCATATCCTTTTTGGACATATTTTGCTTTTTCATGATTTTCTCAAGCAGATTTCTATTTTCAAGGAATATTTTATTTACTAATCCTTTTTTTGATATATTTGAATAAGTTTGCTTTTATTATTAAATTTATTATATTTAATTATCTATTTCTAATCACACCAATTCTTGGGCAGCACTTATTTATCAGGCATTTTGCTTAGTTTATTTAATGTAACCATATTATAATAATACTTAAATAGTTTTTACCCCCTATTTTTATATGGGGGATTTGACAAAATTAGTTAATGGGATTTCAAAGACAATTGGTATTGGTCTTGCAGGCTTAGTTTTTTATGGAACTGTTAGTTGTGCTACAATGACTGAAGCACAAAAAACCGCTTTATTTGGAGAATCCCTGTCAATATTGGGTGGACAAAATATAGCTGGCACTAAAACTAAGGCAGACCGATTTGCAAATGAGTTGATGGTGGTTTCTGGGGGCGTTATTACAAATCAATCTAGAATGCAGCATGATTTAGAAGTTGCAAAAGCCGGAAGAGATCAAATAGTAATTAATACTCCCCAGCCAAATTATCAAAATCCAAATCAAAATAATAATCTTCTAACTCCCCAGCCAAATTATCAAAATCCAAATCAAAATAATAATCTTCTAACTACCCAGCCAAATTATCAAAATCCAAATCAAAATAATAATCTTCTAACTCCCCAGCCAAATTATCAAAATCCAAATCAAAATAATAATCTTCTAACTAATTTAGAAAATGAAGATTTTTATACGCCCCAAGGATTTTTTATGTATAAAAAGGTTGTTGACTTTAATAATGATGGGGGAGCAAGTAAAAATGAATATATTGGGTTAAATGAATCTATTTATGATATTCGTAATTTAGAAAATTTAAAATTCTCTTTTTTTGGTGCGGGAGATAAGAGTTATGATTTACAGGATTTGAGCCTTAAGATATACAGCATGGAAGATGGCGAGATAATTAACTATTTTAATGAAAAATATAGTGGTGGTGTTAAGATACAAAATTTCTATTGTGAGAGCAAGTATTTTATTAAAAGTGGGAGATATAAAGCAGTTTTAAATACAAGCAATAATAAAACTTTCTTCTTGGATTTTGAAGTTATAAAATAAAAGAATTATCGTGATTTAATAACATTAATCTTAGGACAATATTTATTTATTGGACATTTGGAGCACCAGGGTGAAATTGGCTGGCATATTGTCTGCCCGAACTGAACGAAAATAGCATTAAATTCCTGCCAGTATTTTTTTGGGAGAATTTTTTCAAGCTCCTTTTCTGTTTGTTCAGGTGTTTTTGTTTTTACCCAGCCAAGCCTGTTTGGAATTCTGTTGCAATGGGTGTCGATAGGTAAAACATCTTTTCCATATGCAAATGCAAGAACTATATTTGCTGTTTTTGGGCCCACTCCTTTTATTGAAAGTAATTCTTCTTTTGTTGATGGAACTTTGGAATTAAATCGCTCTATTAATTCATTTGAAACAGATTGAAGGACACGAGCCTTTTTTTTATAATGTCCAGAAGAGAAAATTAACTTTTCAAGCTTCTTTATTGGAAGTTTTATTATTTCTTGAGGTGTATTTGCAACTTCATAAAGTTGCCTTGAAGCTTTTTCAGTATTTTTATCTTGAGTTCTCAGAGAAAGCAAACAGGAAATTAGTATTTTAAAAGCATCTGGCTTTTTTCTCATTCTGTTGAGTGTTGTTTTTTCATTTGAAAAATAGACTTTAGAAAGAATCTTCATAATTGGATCTATATTTTTTATATAGGGATTCATTTTACAATATTTCCAAATGTTTTTCCTCTTATTCCAGCAGAATTCGCTTCATCTGTATCAAGATGAAATGATAAATAATAGGAATTTGAAACTCTTACAATTACATTATGGAAGGTTGTTTCTCTCTCCCCATTTATTTTTACAGATATCCTTTGATTATTTTTTAATTTCAATTCATCTGCTTGTTTTTCATTGCAATGCAAATGCCTTTTAGCTATTATTACAGGAATTTTTATTGTTTTGGAATTTAAAGGATTTTTAACTGATATTTTTGTTACTCCATCCAAATCACCAGAAACTCTTATTTGCGGAAGAGGGTTTAATTTTAATTTATAAGCATCAGTCAGAGAAATTTCAGCCTGAGATCTTTTCCTGATTGGGCCAACTATTCTTACATTTTCTATTTTATTTTTTCCATTAAAGAAAATAGCTGTTTCTTTGGATGCAAATTCACCTGGCTGGGATAATTCTTTTATTGAAGTTAAGTTCTTTCCTTTTCCATATAATTTTTCAAAATCTATTTGTGATAAATGTATGTGCCTTGCTGATGTTTCTACCGGTATTTGTTTGCTCATTTTAATATTTTCAAAACCTCCTCTATTATAATTCTTTCCTCATTATCCTTTCTAACATAAACTTTTACTTTTGAGTTATTCGAAGAAATAATTTCTTCATTTTTATTATTCCTGTTTTTGTCGAGGTTTAATCCTATAAATTGGAGGTTTTTACAAACGTCTTCTCTTAATTTTGGAACATTTTCACCAATTTTTGCTGTGAAAACTAAATTATTTAATCCGCCTAATGCTGCAAGATATGAGCCTATTGTTTTTGTTATTTGGTATATAAGCAAATCATAAGCTAATTTGCAATCTTTATTTTTATTCATTTTAGCACGTATATCTCTAAAATCTTCAAATCCAGTTAGCCCTTTTAATCCAGATTTATTTGTTAAAATATTCTCTGCATTGTATCCTCTTTTTTGTAATAAAAGAATTATTCCAGGATCAATGCTTCCTGAACGAGTTCCCATCATAATTCCTTCTAAAGGTGTTAATCCCATTGTGGTGTCTATTGCTTTTCCATCTTTTATTGCAGAAATGCTTGAACCAGAACCGAGATGGCAAACTATTGTTTTTCCTTTCAAATATTTTGATACAGATTTAGCAGATAATCCGGGAAATCCATAGCGCTTTATATTATATTTTCTTGTTATTTCTTTGGGTATTGCATATGTCTTTGCAATGTCTGGGAGATTTTCAAAGAACATAGTGTCAAAAACAGCATATTGGGGTTTATTATATTTTTCACACATTTTAATAACAATTAACTGTTTTGGATTATGAAGAGGAGCAAATTCAGAAAATTCTTTTATTTTATCTTTTACTTCTCTTGTTATTCTTGAGGTTTTCTTCAACTCTCCTCCATGAACCACTCTGTGAGCAATTATATCAATCTTTTTATCTTCAAATTTTTTAAAGATATTTTGCACTGCTTTTTTGTAATTTTCATTTGATTTTAATTTTTCATATTCTCCTGATTCAAGAAGATTTGAGTTTTCAAATAAACTATACTTTATGCTTGAGCTTCCAACATTAAATACAAGAATTTTTTTATCCATATCCACCCCAATATTTATAATAAGATAATCTTTTTAAGCTTCACTACTTAGTATTTTAGAAGATCGGAGCAAGCCCCGATAGTTCAGAGGCCAAGAATGTTGCCTTCTCAAATACCGGAATTTAGTCGATGAGATGATAGTTCCAGCCTTCTTTAAGGCAGGTATAAACTTTGCCGCCCTAATTTCTTTAGAGGCGGTGGAATAAGGCAATGACCCGGGTTCGAATCCCGGCCGGGGCGTTATATTTAAATATGATATTCTTTTAGTTTGAATATGAAAAGAGAAAATATAAAATTTTCAGTTTCCATTTTATGGAGAATTTAAAATGAAAAAGGGGCTGATAGTTTTACTCTTGTTAGGAATATTATTAATTCTTCCTTTTGTTCAGGCTCAAACTTATTCTGGATTTGAGAAGTTTACAGATAATGTCAAATTATTTTTCTCTTTTGGAGATAATAAAGTCAGAATGGCTTTGGAGATAAGAGAGAAAGAAGTTAATTCTGCAATGGAGAATTTTAAGAATGGAAATGAGGAAGATTCTAGCAAAAGTCTTAAGAAAGCCTGGAAGAGGCTCCAGTTTATTCAAGAGAAAGTTTCATTTAACACTGCCCAAGAAGTAAAAGAGAGTTCTAATGAAATAAGAGAGAATATAACTCAAGAAGAAAATCTTTCTGAGGAATTTGATGTTTATGTTTTGGAAGAAGAAAAAACAGAGCTTACTGCAGAATGGATAATAGAGGTAAATGGAAAAGAGGGACAGAATTTGGGCAACGAAGTGGTTGTTAATGGAAGTGAAGGACAAGATAGAATTAATGAAATTGAAATAAGAATTGATGAGATTGATGATGAGATTTCTAATTGGGTTATTGAAAATGAAATTGCAGGAGATGAAGGAACTGGTGGTGGTTTAACTTTGGAAGTTAAAACAGAAGTGGCAGAAGGGGACGATGGATTAAAACCAGAGGTTAAGAATTATGTTGCAGGAGATGGAACTGATAAAAATGAAGTTGTTGGGGATGGAGATAAAAATTTAGCTAATCCAGATTTATATAATCCCGATGCAAGAGCACCAGGAGATACTCTTGATGAAACTTACGACGATGAGATTGTTAATAGTAATGGAAATTGTGGAGAGGGAGTTGTGTGTGAATAAGATTAAATAAATTTACATACCTTTTTCTTATCGTTAAATTACTTAAAGATGTTCAAAAATCTTTTTTAAAATTGGGGTTTCATCCTTCAAAAATAATAAATAATAGACAATTTTTTATTTCTAGGCAGGAAGAGATTAAGAAATATTTAAAAGAGATCGGGTTCTCGAATAGAAAGCATATAGAGCGGGTAAAATCATTTTATAGCCCCGTGGTCTAGTGGTCAAAGATCCGGCCCTCTGGAGGCTGGGACCCAGGTTCGAATCCTGGCGGGGCTATTCATTTTATTCATAGCCCTGCGTCCTCATTTCATTGCGGATTAGATTCTCCTTTTGAGTTTGGAAATCTAATATGGGGCTATTTTTAATATAAATTTTAATAATTAGAAATATTTTTATAGTAACATTTATTGTTTCTTTTATGGTGAGTCCCGCTCTTATTTTAGTTTTAGTTCTGGTTGTTGCAATATGGTTAATTATAGAATTTAAAAGATTTAGGCATAAAATTCTTGCTGTTTTTCTAATTTTGTTAATTCTTTTCACTTATTTCAGTTTTTCAGCTGTTATAAAAGGAAAAGATTTGGATTTGAAAACTTTTGATGGAATGAAAGAAGCCGGGAAAATGTATTTTCTTTGGATTGGAAATATGTTTAAAAATGTGAAGACTGTGACTACAAATGCAATTAATATGAGCTGGAAGATGAATGAAACAGA
>JBBTAN010000092.1:0-1182 GCA_038044205.1 Nanobdellota archaeon | reverse complement strand
CTTTCAGAGTAATATTTATAAAGATTGATTTCTTATTTTCTTCATGGCTGGTAAAAAGAAGAGGATTGTTAGAAGGAAGTCTCCTGTCAAATCTAAATCTTCTATTAGTTCTCAAAGAGTAATATTTTCTAAAGTAAAACTTGGGCTTGTTCTTAGAAATCTTGTGTTGTTTGTTTTGTTATTCCTTATATCATTTATATTATCTTTAGTTTCTGGAGGAGTTTGGATAGATATATTTGATTTCCTTTGGATTATCTTTGGATTTATATCTGTTGCTTTCTTTTTAGCTTTGCTTGTGCTTTTGTTTATGAAATTAATAAGAAAGTAGGTTAGTTTTTTTGTGGTGTGGGTGTTATAAATTGTTTTTAGTATCTTTCTTATAAGCCACAGCCGAGAATCGAACTCAAAAGACACCTGCTCGGTTTCTTTTGTAAGCTTCCCTCTAATTTAAACTTATTTTGTTCAATTCTCCAGAAAGATACTATAAGAGCCACAGGGGAGAATCGAACTCCCGACCGCGTCATTACCAATGACGTATTCTAACCGGCTGAACTACTGTGGCATAACAATATCATTTAATATTCTTATTCTTCAGTCCCAACATATTTATAAAACCTTTTTATTAATAGGATTTATGGATAAAACCGAATCAGAACTTGAAAAACTGAAAGCTAATTATAGAAAAATACAGGGAGTTTATAATCTTCCTGATTTTGAAAAACTTAATTCTGAGTTTGCAATAGAGAAAATTGCTGAAACTGAAACAGATTTTTTAATAAGAGAGGTTACTAAAGTTATGGCTGAAAAATTCTCTAATTATCTCAGGTTTGTTGAGTTAATACTTAATCCTGTTAATTCCCCAATGTTTATTTTTTCTCTTATAAAAACAATGGGAGAAAACGAGAAAAAGAAATTTTCTGAAATATACAAGGAGCTTGCAAAAATAGAATTAAATTTAATTGAACTTGATGTTGATTTCTCTGAGAAAAAAGAAGCAGATTTTGTAAACAATTCTTATAAAATATGGATAAATTTGAAAAAAGATTTTATTAGCATTATTGAAGGGATAAAATCAAACTGGGACAACAAAAACGAAAATAATAGCAAGGGTTATTTTGGGTGAGTGTTGATAAGAAGATTGTTTTGAATAGGGTAATTATTTGTAACAGTTATTTTTTATTA
>JBBTAN010000091.1:0-2174 GCA_038044205.1 Nanobdellota archaeon | reverse complement strand
CTATATCTTCTTCAACTCCTCTTTGTTTCCATTCGTCTGTTAGTTCTTGTCTTATAGCAATTCCTCTTAATCTTTTTTCAATCCAGTCCTTAGAATAACCTTTCTGCTCATAAAGTTTTTTCATTCTCTCTTGCGCAAGTTCTGGGTTTTCAATTTCCTGCACTCTTTCATAACCAACTTTTGCGAGCCATCTTTTGAATGGCTCCGCCTTTTTAGAAGGGATTGATTGGATTATTCTAAATATTCCTTCTGTATCTGCGCAGTCAGTTTCATATTCTTTTCCATCTCCTGATTTGAGTTTCAGTTGTACGATTTTTTCGTACGACTCAAAACCCTCTTTTTTTAATTTTATTTTTAAATCGGACCAGTATCTTTTAGGGATAGTACTTTCAGTTAAAACTTCTACAATATCTATAATAGAAAAGAACCATTTATCTCCAACAAGTTTTTTCCTTATAGATTTTCCGTTAAATATAGCTATATGTGTTGCATCTTCTTCCATTTTATTAATAATTCTTTAAACTTTAAATTTCTTTGTGTGCCTAATTTAAATAAACTAATCAATAGGACAATAAAGCAATTTTCCCTTTAATCTTTTTAGTTCTTGTTTAAGATGTTTTTTACATAAGTAGCACCAATAATGTTCTTCATTTTCTTTCCCCAAATTAGGATAAACTTCTTTATATGCACGATTTTTGCATTTTCTTTCATAATCACATAGTGGTTTCCTCTTTCCTTTAATCAATTTGTACTTTATTGTACTTTTTAATCCCATTCTATTTTGCTCCAACCCTTTGTTATAATATCATAAGCTCTCTCTAAATCTCTTGAAGGAATATCTATTTCTCCATTTTTATTCAAGCAAACAGTTATTCCATTCAATTCTCCACTTTTTTGCATTTTATTAAACATTTTTCTTCCATATTTTATTTCGGCTTCTTTAGGCGTCATTTTTATATAAAAAGTCAATAGAAAAAAGGATTAGATAATGATCTTTAATCTGTAATCCTTGAGGAATTATCTTTAATCTTAATCATTAAGGCACCACAACACAAAATTTCATTTTGTAATGCCCAGAAAGGATATTATTCTAATTCACTCTTACCTATTGACCTCCACATAGCTATGTGAATATGATTATTCCAAAAGTTTAGTGTTCCAATTGGCTAGTTGTATTTTATTATCTAAATTTGATTTTTCACCCTCAAGTTTTTCAATTTCGTCTTCTATTTCAGATTCATTTAATTGACTAATAAGAACTTTTGTTTCTCTTTCAGAATACCAAGAACTTTTTTTTCTTTCAAATAGACTACTTAATTGGGCTATTTTACTCCTAATATCTCCTACTTTGATTATAGCTTCTGCCAAATTAATCTTCTCTCCAGAGATTCCAGAAGCAAGATTGGTTTTTGCAATCTTTATTTTTAATTCTCTTATCTCATCAATTTTAAAATTTATCTCTTCTGTAAGTTTTTTGAGGTCGAATTCTGGTTTTTTTCCTTCTTCAATATAAACATTTTCTTTTCTTAGATTAATTAATCTGACTAATCTATTTTTTTCTTTTTTCAATAAACTTAATGCTTCACCAATATTCATTTTAATCTCCTTAAAAGATTAAAATTAATCAAACTTAAATAATTAATGTGTAAGTTTTAGGGTATGCAAAAACTTCAACTTTTAAAATTTATTTTTTCTGTCAAGATAAGTAATTATTATTTTTCTTCCTTCTTCGTCTTCGGCAAGATAAGAATACAATACTTCTCCCTTTTTTAGGCAGCATCCATCAACTACCAGTTTATTTATTGAAACATAAGCCGTAGCTCTTTTTAGAATAATTTTGCTCTTCCAACCTATTCCAACAAACTTATTTTTCATTAATTAAAAAAGAAAATGAGATTTATAAATATGTCTGTACCGACATATTAACTTTAAAGTGGTAGGTTCCGACAAGTATAAAAAAGCCATTCATTTATTATTAATTATATGAAAATTCAGAAACAACTTTCAAATAAGAGAAAAAATAAAAAATATTATAAGTACGCAGTTATTATCCCTCCTATGTATGTTAAAGAATCTGGTTTAGAAGGATATGAATTAGAAGCAGAAGTAAACAAAGGAGAAATAAAAATAAAGAAGAAAAAATAGCATTCTAGTGAAGATATCTTTTTAATGAA
>JBBTAN010000090.1:0-5402 GCA_038044205.1 Nanobdellota archaeon | reverse complement strand
AAAGACAATTGGTATAAGGGGAAGCAGGGAGTATTTTGTATCAAAAGATCATGAAAAAGCAGGGAATTCTGGACTTAGAGTTTACTCTTGTGATGCTGATTGTGATAGCTGTCATTGTGCAACTTACTAATTATAAAAATGCCTTTGATATTGCATACTTCAAATGATAAGTTTAAAGGGATTATCATAAAAAAGTTTGATTTATTGTTAAATTTATTTAAGTTTAATCCAAATACTATTTCTCCTTATAAGATAGAAGTAACAATTATTGATTCAACAGAAGAATTTCTAACTATCTATGAAAGAGAATATAATATTAAGCCCCAAAAATATGTTGTGGGTTTTGCTGCAACTAATGGAAGGGTTTTTATTTTAAATGAAAACTTATTTGAGGCAAGATGACATTTAAGAAAAGAATTTGAAAATGTTATAGTTCATGAATTAAGTCACATATTTATAAGAAGGATCCTTGATCCAAAACACACTTTTATGTGGATCACAGAAGGTATTTGTCAGTATTTGGCTTTTAAGGATTATAATTTTAAAATCTCTAATTTTATTGATTTTAGGGAACTGGAAAATAGAGAAAACTGGATAAAATTCCATCCTTATCAGCAAGCTGCAGCATTCTTTAAATTTCTATCCAAAAACTATGGAATTGAAAAGATTATTGAATTTGTCAAATTAATAAAAAACGAAAATGAATATGATATATTTTATAGATTATTCGGGAACTTTAAAGAGGCACAGGAGAAATTTATTAAATCTTTAAAGGTAAAAAATGAAAATACAACATCATCCAGGAACACCCTGTAATATAAAAGTACAAGAGTGTTATGAAAAAATACCCTTAATTGATGAAAAATGGGGTTTTTCTTTTCCAGAAAAATTAGAGATAGAACTTACAAGGAAATGTAATCTTAACTGTATTCACTGTTGGAATAATTCTCCAAAAGAAAATGAAGAATTTCCCTTTGAACTAATTAAAGAAAATGTGAATGGTTTTCGGGGATTGGATATTAAATTTACGGGAGGGGAACCTCTTTTATACAATTCCTTTATTCAGTTATTGGATTTATGTAAAGAGAATGAACATAATATAGAGATAAATACTAATGGAACCCTAATTGATAAAAATGTTTCAAATATTTTAAAGAGATATACCAAAAGAATAAACATAAGTTTGCATGGAAGCACTAAAGAAATTCATGAGGATGTTACAAAAAAATATGGAAGTTATAATAAAACAATTGATGGAATTAAAACTATTCAAAATAGTGAATTAAATTCCACTATAAATTATACTGTTATGAGGCAAAATCTTGATGACATAACAAATATGATGTTTTTAGCCAAAAAATTAAATGTGGAAAGCTTAAGATTTAATATTCTTAGAAATTGCGGGAGAGGCAAAACATTAGAGCAAATATTGCCTGAAGAAGTTGCTGTATTAAGAAAAAACATAAACAATAGTGAAATAGGAATAAAATTAGAAAAAAGCGAATTATACACTTCGGGTTATCTTATGGATTTAGACGATTCCAAATTTTATGGATGTGGGGGCATGAGAAATCAAGTTTATATTTCTTCAAATGGAGATGTCTCTCCCTGCAGTTTGTCAAAGAATTTAATAGGAAATATAAAACAAGATGATTTGGTGAAAATATGGTATAACGAAAAAGCTTCAGAGTTTAGAAAAGAGTTTGTTTGTTCTAATAAAAGATGTAGTTTAAAAGAAAGATGTGCTGGAAAATGTAAAGCATAAACTCCTATTTCAAACTTACCCTCAAACAAAAAATGATAAACGTTAAAGAAATCAAAAGAGAATTTATTTCAGAGTTATTAGATAAGAATATTAAAAAAATTCTTGATTTAGGTTGTGGAGAATTGCTTCTTCCAAAAAGATTTTTAGAAAAAGGAGCTTTTGTTAAGGGTATTGACATTAAAGAACCATCTGAAATTCCAAAAGGAGCAATCTTTGTAAAAGGAAGTATTCTAAATGAAGATTTTGGAGAAGATTTTGATTTAATTATCTCTTCTATGATTTTGCATTTATTTAAAAAAAAATATGCATTGGAAATTATTTCTAAAATGAAAAATTCAACTATTGATGGAGGGTATAATCTTTTAGTTCTTCTTTCTAATAAGGATTCTCTTTATAATGAAGAAAAATTTTTCCCTTCATTAGAAGAAATATCTAAATTGTATTCTGATTGGAAATTAATTAAAAATCTAGAAGATGAAACAGAATTTGAAGAACATTCTGGTCTTCCTAGGCATAATCACAAATTAATCTTTTTAATATTTCAGAAAAAATAGAGTTTCAGTATATTTTTACAAAACAAATTGGGAAATAAATATTTATAAAAAGTGAATTCTCTTGTAATAATTAAAGGGCAATGTGAAGATGGATAAATTTGAAAAAATATATAAAAAAGACCAATATTATATTAAAAGATGGGAAAAGAATTATACCAATAAAGAATTTTATAAGATTAATAAAGGGATAAGAAAAGAGCTTGAAAAATTATTACGAAGAAAGAAGAAATTAACTCCTAAAGAGAAATTTATATGTGCAATTATTTATCATCATGGATTTACAATTCAATCTAGCAAAAAAGCACTAAAATACATAAAACAGGCTCAGAAAGAAGGATATACGCGACAAAAATGGCTTATTGGTTCCATTATTGACAGACTTTTGCAATTACAAGGAATACCTCAAAAATACGGGACTCAAATCGTTAAAACAAAGAAAGGAAAATATAAACAATATAAATTGGACGGTTCTATTTCTGACAAAGAGAGAATTGAATTGGGATTTCCAAAATTAAAGAATTTAAAAAATTATTTGGAAAACTTTCACACTACAGAAAAACATTTATAAAACCATGAATATTAGTTTAATCAATGGTTAAAAGAGGGATTAATTTTATTTTCTTATTTACATTTATATTATTAATAGGAACTGTTTCTTCCGCAGCATGTTCTGTTACATCCTATCCATGTACATCACCCTATCCGTATGTTGTTATGAAATTATCTTCAACAACAAATGCACACGGAGCCTTGTACAATCAAGGAACTTATACTTCTGCTTTGTGTTGTGATTTTACTGGAACATCGGCTTGTTCTGCAAACAACAAGGTTTTAGGACTTTCTGCAACTACAAATGCTCATGCTGAAGTTCCTGCTTCAATAAGTTATCCTTTGGGAAATAATGTTTGCTTCGGAACATTATCCTGTACTTATTCTTCTGGAAGTTGCACTGCAGATTTTCCAATTGAAATGGTTTCTTTAAGTGCTCCAACAAATGCACACCTTGCACAGTTTAGCGATTATGGGACTAAAATTTGCTGTAGAAGTGACTTAGCACCTATTATAATTTGTGGAGATAGGAAAAATGAAACACCTGAAACCTGTGATGATGGAAACATGGTCTCTAATGACGGGTGCTCTTATTCTGCATGCCAGATTGAAACTAATTATATTTGCACAGGTGGAACTGGTTTAAGCATTTGTTACCCCATAAATCCTTCAACATACTGGGTAAAAAATGGTCAGCAATTTAATAGTGGAGAAAATGCAGGAAATTTGGCTCATTGGAATAGTTTAGTAATGTGGATAAATGATGATTTAGGATTAGCTTCTGGAACTCCTGTAATTTTCAATATATATAAGGAAGGAAGCAGCACTTCTCTTGCAACCGTCTCAGGTACTGTTGATGCAGTATATAACAGAATTGGTTCTACATGGTATTCTGTAACTCAAGATTTCTTAAATGCACTTGCATCAGGAGGAAGTAAAATTTATTTCAATATGACTATGACTGGAGGAGAAAGAAGCGTAACAAGTTTACCTTCTATTACTGTAACACCTAAAATGTGTGATTTAACTCTTGCAAGGTGGAATGAAACAAATGTTCTATCTGGAAATCCTGTAAAAATGAATCTTCAAATGACAAATTGTAATAGCAAAGATATTACTTTTCAAGTAAGAGAAAAAGATGGTCCATTAAATCTGGATGAAATTGTTGCAACTTTTTCAAGAAATTATAATGGAGGCGCAACTTGGAATGATTGGATTACAGTCTATACAGACGATACAGACGGAGGTCAAATCAATCCTCCAGAATATTATTTTAGAGCAACTGTGGATACAGATACTCCTATAGAAAGCCCAAATGACGGAGATAGTGATCCTTTATTATTAACAGTTACTCTGGGGCCTTCATGTGGAGATGGGAATATTGATGTTGGAGAAACATGCGCAAATTGTCTCCAAGATGTTTGTGCTTCTGGTCAGGTATGTAATATTTCAACAATGTGCGCTCCGCCTTGCGTTTTAAACGCTAAATACTGGAATGTTTCAAGTGCTGTTGGGGGGCAGCAAGTTGAATTAAATGTTAGTGGAACAAATTGCAATGAAGAGAGTGATACTTTTGAAGTAAAAAAATATAAAACTATAGGAGCAGATGATCCTGTTGGAACAAATCCTATAAGTGCTTCAATGACGAATGGATGGGCAATAACAAGATGGTTTGCTGAATGGCCTGCATTTGTAAGCGGAGACACTACTCCAAGTTATTATTTCATTCCCACTATAAGCAGATTATCAAAATCAATAACAGCTAATACTCCAAGAATAAGTGTTACTCAAAAACCAACATGTGGAGATAGCATAATAACTCCTCCTGAAGAATGTGATGGTTCTAAATTAGGTGGTGCAACTTGTGAAAGTGAAGTAGGAGAGGGATGGACAGGAACATTGAGCTGCTATGCTCCTGGAACTGTAAACGAATGTGAATTTAATATTAGTGAATGCACTAATGATGCTCTGTGTTCGGGAACAAACCAATGCAACAATTACCTCACTGCCCTAGACTGTAATAATGATTTTTGTGATATTTCTTCTAAAAGCGTTCCAAGCACAATAACATGCGGAAATGGATATAATTGTGGATGCTATTGGAATAATACTAAGACTCCAAAATGCAATACTTATTGGGAGGCAATTGATGAAACGTCCTCAATAGGAACATGTTCATACACTGAAAATGGTGAAGATAATTGTGATGATGGAATGCTTGTTCGTTCTCTTTCTCATTTATGGATCTGGGCTCCTGGAAACGAAATAACACAATCTGATCCTTTAGGGAAATCTACAAATTGTGTTGATATATCAGATACTCTCGTATGCCCTGCTGCAGTGCAGGTTCCTTTCTTCGGAGTTTACGGCTTTATTAGTACAATAATAATTGTTATACTAATTTATTATATACTTTCATTAATAAAAAAGAGAAAAACTGCAATAGAAAAATTGAAGAAGAAAAGAAGAATAAATAAAAAAGATTTGGATAAATTGTTTTAATCTTCATAAAAATATAATTCTAAGAATAAAAA
>JBBTAN010000089.1:1916-3168 GCA_038044205.1 Nanobdellota archaeon | reverse complement strand
AATTTCAGTTCCGTGTGATTTTCCAATCCAGTTTTTCTGCATTGCTTTTGTTCTTGCAGGCCAGTCTAAAGAATCAATTTTATCAAGAAGCTCTTCTGCATAATTAGTTATTTTAAAAAACCATTGTTCTAAATGTTTAATTTCCAAAGAGGTTTTGCATCTCTCACAAACTCCCCCCTGTGCTTGCTCATTAGCCAAAACAGTATTGCAGGAAGGGCACCAATTAACAGATGCATTTTTCTTATAAGCAATTCCTTTTTTAAACATTTTAAGAAAAATCCATTGATCCCATTTGTAATATTCTGATTTAGAAGTGTTTACTAATCTTGACCAATCATAGCTTAATCCAAGCATCTTTTGCTGCCTCATAAAATTTGCAGCTGATTTTTTAGTATAATCTTCTGGATGGATTTTTTCTTGAATTGCTGCGTTTTCAGCTGGAAGCCCCAAAGCATCATACCCAATAGGATAAAGAACATTATATCCTTGTAATCTCTTGAATCTAGCAAATATATCTCCTATAGTATAATTCAAAGCATGTCCAATATGCAATCCAGAAGCAGATGGATAAGGAAACATTTCAAGATTGTAGAATTTTGATTTTTTGGAATCTTCTTTAACTTCAAATATTTTCTTCTCTTCCCATCTCTTCTGCCATTTCTGCTCAATTTTTGCAAAATTAATTTTCTTATATTCTGACATAATTTAATTATTATTCAGGAACTTTTAAATATTCTCCTAATTTGTTATAAATATGAATAAAATTTCAGCCTACCTCTTAGGAAGAATAGTCTCAACAAACGAGGCAGAAGCTTTTACATTATATAAAAAATCAAACTTTGGACAGCCAATAGGGCAGAAAATCCAGTATTCTCTTCCAGAAACACTTTATCTAGTTGAAAAAGACAAGATAAAAATAATGAAAAATAAGAAGATTCTGGGATTTGAAGAATTGCTTAAAATATTCAAGAAAATTGATTCAAGAATTCAGCTCAAATATCCTGTTTTCAAAGATTTGCGGGAGAAAGGATATGTTGTAAAAACAGCTTTAAAATTCGGGGCAGATTTCAGAGTTTATGATAAAGGAAGAACACCTGATGAAGAACATGCAAAATGGATTGTATTCTGCGAACATGAATCAAAAAAATTCTCCTGGCAGGATTTTTCATCAAAAAACAGAGTTGCACATTCAACTAAAAAGAACTTATTAATAGCAATTCTCGACGAAGAATCAGATGTTTCTTATTATGAA
>JBBTAN010000089.1:0-1816 GCA_038044205.1 Nanobdellota archaeon | reverse complement strand
TATGATTTTACCGAGATAACTTAATTTAGAATAATTTATAATTTACTGTTACAGATAATCCAAATGATTTTACCGAGATAACTATATCTAAATGTTATAAAAAGAGGTGATAACTAATTCTAATGCTTGTTTTCAGTTAATTATTCTATCAAAAAACTCACAAACATAAATCTTTATAATCCAAAACTCTTTTCTCTATTAATGCCTGTTCAAAATGCTTCACAAATAAAAGAGAAAATTCTTTCAACTCTTAAAATAAGGGGCCCAACTATTCCGGTTTACCTGGCAAAAGAGGCAGGGGTAAGCATGCTCTTCGCATCAGCCTTCCTCTCTGAGCTTTTATCTGATAGAAAAGTTAAAATGAGCCACATGAGAGTTGGAAATTCTCCTGTTTATTATATTCCCGGACAGGAAACTCAGCTTGAAAGATTTTCAAATCATCTTAAAAGCAAGGAAAAAGATGCATTTCTACTCCTTCAGAGAAAAAAATTTCTCAAAGACTCTGAACAAAGTCCTGCAATAAGAGTTGCATTGAGAGAGATAAAAGATTTTGCATTCCATTTTAGAATAAATGATGAAGTTTTCTGGAGATACTTAACAACTCCTGAATCAGAATTTAAACAGGAAATAAAACCAATAGAAGAACACAAATATATTGAAGCAAAACCAAAACCTTTTGATAAAGAAGAGAGAAAATTAGGTGATAAAATAATCAAAGATATAAAAATAGAAGATATAGAAGAGATAAGAAAAGATAATGAAAAACTTGAGAAGAAAAAAGAGATTGAAAAAGAAGAAAATATTGAATTAGCTGCACCTGAAAAACCAAAAGAAGAAATTAAGATAGAGGAGATTCCACAGGAAAAAAAGAAAGAAGAACGGGAAGTTCAGGCAAAGGCAAAGCACTCGGAAGAAAAGCCAAAAAAGATAAAACAAATTAAAACTCCCAAAAAGAAGAGCACACAAAAAAAAGATAATAAGTTCTTTGAAAAAATAAAGGAATTTCTTTCTAAAGAAACAATAGAAATTATTAATGTAGAAAGTTTCAAGAAAAATGAAATTCTCCTTAGAATAAAATCAGAAGGAAAAGAAAAATTGCTTGTTGCTTATAATAAAAAGAAAATATCGGATACAGATATAATCAACGCCAATAAAAAAGCCTCGCAGCTAAATCTAAAATATACAATATTAAGCATGGGCGAACCTTCAAAAAAGCTCTCAAGCTTAATTGAATCTGTGCAAAATTTAGAGAAAATAGAGAAAATAGAGAAATAAACCAATCTAATCAAAACCTTTAAAGACATCACTTCGTTCGGTCTAAAAACTAATAAGCAAAGTTTTTAAACTAAAATTTACACGGATTAATATGGGAAAGATAAAATCCAAAATGATGAGAAAGACAGCAAATATCCTTACAAAAGAAGATTTAAGTTTCAATAAGGACTTTGAAAAAAATAAAGCAATACTTGGGAGAACAATGCCAAGCAAAAGATTAAGAAACAGGATTGCAGGACTAATTTCAAGAATGAAGAGACAGGAAGAAAAAGTAAAACTTGAACTTGAATAAATATCTAATTCTCTATAAAAGTTAAACTTTTAAATGATTTATTTCTATTAACCTTGTCTCTGTAGCTCAGCGTCTAGAGCACGACTCTCATGAACGAGTTTACGAGTTCATTGACCAAAATCTCTTTAGAGATTTTGAGTCTTGAGATTATGAATATTGGGCTTTTTGAGTAAGGTCGGGGTCGCGAGTTAAACTCTCGCCAGAGACATCCTTGTCTGGTCCCGCAGCGAAGCGAGGACCCAGAGACAT
>JBBTAN010000088.1:0-1797 GCA_038044205.1 Nanobdellota archaeon | reverse complement strand
GGCCGAAAATGCTGGTGTTTTCAAGTCTATTGATTAGTGCTAACATACAAACATGAACCTGCCAGAACCATTAAATAAACAATTTTCAAGTTTAATTGATGATATAAGTTGCGGGAGATTAAAAATTCCACAATTTCAAAGGGATTTTGTTTGGGATATAAAAAAATCAGCAGGTCTTCTTGATAGTATTGTGAAGGGCTACCCTGTCGGTACTTTTATATTTTGGAAAACTAAAGATAGACTTCGTTCTGTAAAAGACATAGGTAACCTGAATCTTCCCGATCCAGTGTCTGGTGATTATGTGAATTTTGTGTTGGATGGACAGCAGCGTATTACCAGTCTTTTTGCTGCATTTAAAGGTGAAAAGATAACTAGAGGTGATGGAAAGATCGAAGATTTTTCGGAAATATATATAGATCTTGATGCTAATGAAGATGAAAAAATTGTTACTAGTGAAAAAGATGATAATAAATCAAATCATTTGATAAAATTAAATGATTTACTATATGGAGGGCTAACATCACTTGCTGGATATCCTATGGTTTACCATGAAAAACTTGAGGAATATAAAAAAAGAATAGAATCTTACAATTATTCTGTTATACAGGTTAATGAAGTTCCAATTGATGTTGCCACGGAAATATTTACTAGGATTAATGTCGGGGGCAAGCCTTTAACATTATTCGAAATTATGGTTGCAAAAACCTATGACTATGAACAAGATTTTGATCTTTCAGAAAAATTTGACTCTTTAATAGAAAAGTTAGAAAGTGTTAATTACGAAACAATTGCTGACGCGACAATATTACAAATTATTTCGTTGATACTAACAAAAGAATGTAAAAGAAAGATAATTTTAAAACTAAAAAAAGAAGACTTTATTAATATATGGGCTGATGTAATCAATGCAACAGAAAGTGCGGTGGAATATTTCAAAAGTTTTTATAGGATACCCGTTTCTCAATTATTACCCTATAATGCTCTTCTTGTGCCCTTTACTTATTTTTTTTATTATCATAAAGACAAACCGACCGGAGATAAACAAAAATATTTGCAGGACTTTTTTTGGAGAGTTTCTTTAGCTGGAAGATATTCATCATCTGTTGAAAGCAAGTTAGCTCAAGATATAAAAAGAATAGATAAAATCTTAAAAAATGAACTACCAGATTATGATTGGCCAATAAATTTTTCTACCGAATTTATAAAAAATAATGGTTGGTTTAGTGCAGGAAGAAGTTATATTAAAGCAATATTGTGTATTTATGCTTGGCATCAACCAAAATCCTTTATCGATGGCTCTTTGGTTAATATTAGTAATGATTGGCTAAAACAGGCAAATAGTAAAAATTATCATCATTTTTTTCCTCGTGCTTACTTAGCAAAACTGAATAAAGACGAAAAAATGATAAATCATATAATAAATATAACAATTGTTGATGATTTTCTTAACAAAAGAGAAATTAGAGACAAAGCCCCGGCAAAATACATGAAAACATTTAAAGAAAAAAACTTGCGTCTTACCGATGTAATGAAAACACATCTCATTGATGATATAGATGATTTCGGAATTTGGGATAATAATTATGAATTATTTTTTGAAAAAAGAACACGAGCAGTTAGTAAAGAGATTAAAAAAAGAATAATACCTCAAAAAATTGACGAAAAACCCCAGGCCGATCTGGTAGATGATGCAGTAGAAATTGTTGAGTAGGAATAAAAAATAACTTCATGTCTAAACCTAAAGAATGTCCAAAATGTAAATCAAATAATATTCTAAAAATAGAATATGGTTTGCCT
>JBBTAN010000087.1:0-1473 GCA_038044205.1 Nanobdellota archaeon | reverse complement strand
TTTGTCACTTTTATTAAATGGTAACAAAATAGAAAGATTTATAAATATTGAATTTTATGAAAATATATGGAAAAAGAAAAGGAAAAACAAACAGTATATAATTGTTTAGTGGAACTTACAAAGGATGCAGAATCTAATGTATATTTTTCTAGAAAAAGAATTATAGAACAAATTAAAGAAAAAATTGAAAAAGAAACAGGATTTGATATCCACTATAGAGCAGGGTACAAAACAAATTATTTTACTGAAGATGGAGGACTAAATTGGAATAAAGGAAGAATAGATTTAAATGATGTTCTTCCAAGGCAAAAAACTCTTCCTTTAGCTCTTGAAGCGCTTGTAAAAGAAGGAAAAGCAGAAGCGATAATTACAGAATCTGGCGGATGTGGTGGAAAGGTTAAATTTTATAGAGCAATTTTAGGAGACAAATAAAATGGTAAACGGAAAGGAAAAAACAAATACTCTTATAGAAATGAAAAACAGAGGAATAAATAACTTCGGATTAGATGGAAGACTTTTAACTATCGATGGAAACAGAATTCCATTAAAAGCAGGGCATGTTTATACTTTAGCAGATACTGCTATTATGGAAGGACATTCAGTAAGCAAAAATGTTCATGAAAAAATATTAAAAAGTGGATTGGATTATCTGATTGAATCTGCCAGAAGAGGAGAAGATACTGGAGGAAAAATATATAGTTGCATGGCAAGGGCTTATAATAAAAGATTTTCTTGGAGTACTGACTATCAATTTAATGTTATTTATGCTGTGAAAGAGGGAAAAGAGAAAAAGAAATTGGAGAAAATAGCTTAAAATGGAAACTCAAAAAGATATTCAAAAAATAAATAAAGAGGCATTAGAAAAGGTTTGTTTAGCACAACCTATATTAAATAAACTAATAGTAAATCCTTCATTAGCTTGTTTTCATGATTCTGTTTTATCTAAAATTGGAGAATCAAGATGGAGCGGGCATTTTGTAAGGGATACTTTATATGACATTATGAATATGTACAGCGCTAAAAATCCTAATGATATACCAGAACAAGTGCAAGAATTTGTTAAGGGAGCTAATAATTTCTTGTATGGGGGAAAGAATTAAAATGGCAGAAAATAAAGAAAAAAAAGAAAAAGAAAAACCAAAAACACCAGCAGAATTTCAAAGATATGCTTTTGCAAACGTAGCTGCAACAATGTCTAATTCAGAAAGAGATGCTCTTTATGTTTCAGGAGCCATAAATCTTTTAGAAAAAAATCTTGATTTTGGGAGAGATGGAAAGGATTTGTATGATCAATACGTAACTGATAATGCAACAAACAAACTTATAGAAATTTATAATAAGAAATATAATTCAAAACTTGGTGAAGCAAGTGTTGCTGATGTTTATGATTGGTATAAACCTGCTTTAAAGGGAGCAACAGATAGTCAAAAAGCTTTGGTTGATTCTGAGTTTGGGAGATATGCATCAGAAAAT
>JBBTAN010000086.1:0-3199 GCA_038044205.1 Nanobdellota archaeon | reverse complement strand
GAAATAAAAAAATTAGACACTCACTAGTTCATTAAGTTTCTCAGCGAAGTTATACGCTTCTTCTTTGATTATTTTTGGTTTTTTAATAGAATCTTCTTCCTCATAAAATCTAAGTTTTCCTCTTGTTACTTGTATAGTATTAGATTTACCATCCCACTTTTTTGTTACAGGAAAACCAATCTTTTCTAACTCGGGGTTCCAAGTACAATCTACTTTTAACCATCTGTTATTAATTTTCACTTTAAGAGAATCATGTAACCAAATAGAGCTGGACTCCTTTAATATAAAAATTATATCTTTAGGGATGGGTAAATCTTTCCAATCAAATAATACCTTTATTCTCCTTACTTCAAAACCAGCTTTTTTTAGTAATATAAACAATAAATGGGATTTATGACGGCAATCCCCATACCGAAGTCTTTCATCTATATCATCTTTATTAAATTTACAAACTCTATATGGAATCCTCTGGACCTTCTCAAATATCTTTATAAGTATTTTTTCTTTTGACATATTCTATCATTGTCTCTTCTTATATTTATAAATTACGTTCAACATTTTCATAGACTTCATCAATTTGTGAAACAATTTTTTTCCAATCATAAGATCTTTCTACCTCTTCTCTTCCAGCTAGCCCAACTTCCTGTGCATTCCAAGCATATTCGGCTTGTATTAGGAGGTCTTCTAGATTTTCTGGCTCAAAAAGGAAGCCTGTCTTTCCATGATTGATTATTTCTGCAGGCCCAAGATGGTTTGCGCCTATAACTGGCTTTTGACTGAGCATTCCTTCTAGAAAAACAATACCAAAAGTTTCGTTGGTACTTGGTAATATAAAAACACGACATGCATCAAAAGCATTGACTACGTCTTTTCGTTCAGGTTCTCCAATACATAAAAGGTTCTGTGGTAAACGCTTACCAACATAGTTGACTAATTCTTTTTTAGTTAAACCCCTCCCAATCATTAAAAATTTTCTAGAAGGCATTTTTTCTGCTAGGGCCACGAATAATTCAGGGCGTTTGTATTTTGTAGCTCTTCCTACAAACAAATAAAAATCATCATCAACACCAAATTTTTTTCGAAATGCTTCACCATCTCTTTTATCAAATTCTTCTAAATTAACACCATTTGGTATATAAATTGATTTTATTCCATATTCTTCTCTCATCGTTTTTTGGAGCCATTTAGCAACACTTATTACAACTTTTGAACCCCTACAAACATTTAGCATTTTTTTAGTTAATATCTCAATAGTTCTTTCCCAATTTTTGAGAAAATCTTCTTTTCTATATAAATTATGTACCGTAAAAACAGAATTTATTGTCCTTGTATCATAAATCTTTTCCCAATAAGGATACCCATGTAAATGAACTACGTTATACCGGGGTAAGTAAAATCTTGACTGAATAAAACCGGTAACATCAAGATATTTTTGCAGACCATACATGTCAAATCTTTTATCGCTATGCTCCAACGAATGAGGTAATTTTTCCTGAATAGGTAGAATATATTTTCTAAAAAATTTCCCCCATTCTTTTAAATATCTTGGTATTTCGATTTTATCAAATTGATGGCTAGAATTTTTAATAATATTAAGTATGTGTTGTGCAGCTCCGCCGTAATATCCTTCTATTGGTCCGATTGCAATTTTCATCTTAGTAACCCCTCTAAATTTCTTATTAAATCTAATCCTTCTAATCTTCCTTCCCTATCAAGAAGTAGTGCCCTAGCTCCCACACTTTTAGGAATTTCATAGTCAGACTTGATGCTGTTTCCTATGACAAGGCATTCTGATGGTTTTATCCCAAGTTCAGAAAAAGCTCTCTTATATAATCCTTCATTCTTCCTCATGTTATAATCGCAGGAAAAAAATAATTTCTTAAAATATCGAACTAAATCCAGATTTTTAACAGCTTCTTTACCTACACTACTAGTATCAGAAATAATAAAAAGATCATAGATAGGATAAAGTCTTTCGAGGGTCTTAATTGTTTCAGGATATAGTTGAGTTCTTTTTAGGGGGTTCTTGATTAATTCAATTAACCTTCCAATATCCGACTCATTTCCACTAAATTTTGTAGTCAGTAATAAAGCAAACTGTTCTGGGGATACATCTCTTTTGAACCACACATCTTCAACAAAGGCTAAATATTCTTCTTTTTTTATTCCAAAAATTTTTGAAATCTCTTCTCCAAAATCTATCCCTTGTTCTAGATAAGAAAGTGTTCCCCAGAAATCAAAAAAAATATTTTTTATCATTTTCTTAACCAGCTAGTGTTACTACTATTTAGAAAAGAAGAGTTTATAAATTTTGTGATTATATACAATATTATGATAAAACAAATAGCCGAACATATTATGGGTGGTGAATATTTAGCGTACAGTGAATTACAATCGTTAGTTAGGTTAATTAGGACGAAGGAAATTAGTGATCTAGAGTTCGTAGCTATTCTTGCAGCTATGGAAACACGGAACAGAATTAAAGGAATAAATCCTGATGAATGTGCTAATTTAGTACGTGCCTTAAGAGTACCTATTGACTCTGATATCACGAAAATTCTGTGTAATGCTGGTAGTGGGGGTGATAAAATAAAAACAATTAACGTTAGCACTTCTGCAGCAGTTATTTTAGCTACTGCGGGTGTTAATGTATTAAAGAATGGCTATAAAGGAGTTACCGGAAAATGTGGTAGTCGAGATTTACTTACAGAATGGGGGATAGACCCATTTCAGCCACTTGAAAAAGTTCTAGAGTCTGTAAAAAGATTACATATTGGTTATTATGATTTTGCTAACATTATAGTTAATGAGAGTAGATCGGGTTTTAGAAGTCCGCTTAACTATATAGGTGTTTTGTGCCATCCGCTTAAACTAACTTATAAAATGCTGGGTTGTGGAGACGAATCTTATCTAGAAATAGTTGAGCCAATAGTTGAGAGGACTTGTGAAAATTATTTATTAACATATAATCCAGATATAGATGAAATCTCTTCAATTACACCAACGCATATTAGAGAGAAGAGGAATGGTGTAAAAAAAGAATATGAGTTTAATCCTAGAAGGTTGAGATTAATTAATGCAGACTATAATGATTTATTGTCTTCCAAAGAGAGAAGCAAGAATGCGAGTATAATAATTGAAATCTTTAAAGGTAAGAGGTCTCCTAAAAGTGAGTTAATAGCAATTAATGCTGGGGGCG
>JBBTAN010000085.1:0-2404 GCA_038044205.1 Nanobdellota archaeon | reverse complement strand
CGGCAAACTAATCCGCCCCGCAAAAGTAAAAATTAGTAAATAAAAAATGAAAAAAGAAGAATTTAAAAAAGGAGAAATAATTATTTATAAAACGCAAGATAAAAATGTTAGAAATGCTGATTTATCAGGAAAAGATAAACAAATTATTTCTAGATTATTGTCAGAATATTCTAAAACATTCACTTCCCTTTATAAATATGATAAAAACAAAAAAGATGAATGATAACGCCTTGACCGCTACGTCTTTTTCACTCGAGTGAAAAAGACGTACCATCAATAAAACCAGTTAAAAACTAGTAAATAAAATAGTGAGTTTTTGGTCTCGAGACCAAAAACTTACTAAAATAAATTTATGGAAAATTTACAAGAAAAAATAAAAAAAATAAAACCTTCAATTGTGGCAATTGGTTTTACTCCCAATTCACAACAGATAACAATAATAGGAAGTGGTTTTATAGTGACAGAGGACGGTAAAATAGCAACTGTGGCACATTTATTTAATCAGCTAAACGAGGAGCAAATCGGAAGTCTAAAGGCAAATGTAATGGTCGGGAAGCAGGGTGAGGATCTAGAGGTTTATAAATGGGTACCATTGATTCTAAACAAAGATCAAATAAATATTAAGGACGATGTTGCTGTTCTAAAATTAGATTTAAGCCAAGAAAAAGACGTTAAGCTGACAAAAGCAGAATTGGATGATTCTGAAAAAGTGGAAATAGGGCAAGAAGCGTATTTTATCGGTTTTCCATACGCCGCGCAATTAATGAATAGCGGTTTTGGTGTAACACTTATCGTGAACAAAGGAATTGTAAGTAATATAAAAAGAGATGGAGTTGATCTAAAGCACCCCAGAAATTGGTTTATAATTGATGCGATTAGCAATCCCGGGAACAGTGGCTGCCCAATTGTTGATATTGAAAGCAACAAAGTCATAGGAATAATGAGTATTTCGTTTAGAACACCATCTTTAAACCCAAACTATAAAGATCTAGAAATCAGAGAACCTATGCACATTGCCGGAGCAAAACCAATAAATTTAGTAAAGAATTTATTAGAACAGTAATTAGAAAATAATTTATGGAAAATAAAAATGCTAAAATTAAAATATTAAAAAAAGGTAGTTTAAAATATTTAGATATTCAGAATGTAGATCTAGAAAATTATGGCGCTTCTAACATAAAGGAATTATCTTTGAGAGAAGCCTCGTATATTAATGAGAAGGGTGCCGAAACAAACGTTGAAGGAAAATTAAATACAGATAGTTCAGTTAGAAATTATAGTTTGTTCAACATTAAAAAATCAGGTATTGTTAATATTTTCAGAAAACATATGAGCAAAAAAGAAGGTTTTTTGTCTAAATATATTTGGCCGGGCATATTTGGATTAATATTTACATTAATCCGCGCTTTTATACTTTTTATATTAGGTTGGAATAAATAAAAGCTAATTAAAAAATAAAATTATGCCTATATTTAAAGATATAAAAAATAAATTAGTAAAAATAAGAGAAAAATTAACGCCAGTTGAAAAAGCTATACAAAAGACAACAGAGGAAAATCTGAATGAAATTTTTGGTTTAGAATTTATTTCCTCCGAATTTGCTTTAAATAATCTACGAATCGATACACTTTGTTTTAATTGCGAAAATAATTCATTCGTAATTATTGAATATAAAAAAGACAGAAGTTTCAGCGTTATTGATCAAGGTTTTGCATATCTTGCCTTAATGGTTAATAATAAAGCCGAATTTCTTCTTGAATATAATGAGAAAATAAAAAATAAACACCTCAACAGAGAGGATGTAAATTGGTCGCAATCAAAAATAATTTTTATTTCTCCTTATTTTACTCCCCATCAAAAAGCGGCTATTAACTTTAAAAATTTGCCGCTGGAATTATGGGAAATAAATTATTATGATGAAAATTTAATTGAATATGAAAAAATAGAACCCATTGAATCATCAGAAAATATAGAAGCTATCACAGGAGGCGATAAAATAATTAAAGAGGTAACAAAAGACATAAAGCCATACGATTTGGACTGGCATCTTAAAAAAGGTTCTGATAGCTCAAGAAAGCTTTTTTATGCTCTGAAAGAAAAGATTATGGATTTGGGTGAAATCAAGGAGAAATACTTACAGTTTTACGTGAGTTATAGAGCTGGTGATAGTTATATAAGTTTTTGCCAAGTTCATTTTTATAAAGAGAAATTATTGATAGCCATCCTTATAGAAGATAAAAAATTAATTGACTCTAAGGAGTGGGTTAAAAAAGCGCCTAAGTCCTATGGCTGGGCTAAGAATTGTAAGTTCTTTAATATTAAATCTGAAAAAGACATAAAATATGCTATGGATTTAATCGAGCAATCTTACGAATTTAACAAAAATCGATAAAAAATAATTAAT
>JBBTAN010000084.1:18109-19781 GCA_038044205.1 Nanobdellota archaeon | reverse complement strand
AAATCTATGTCCTGCTTTACTTTCAAAAAAGCCTCTTTTATTTGCTCCATTTGCTTTTCAAGAATAAGAAGTATAAAAAGATTAAGATTATTAAAAATATATTAATTTGCCTGGATATTTGGATATAATCAATTTACAGCTTGTTTTTGCTTGTAAAGAATGTATATCTTTTCGCTTAGCTTCCATCTGCTTCTTTTTAGATAGTCTTTGCCTTTGGGATTCTTTGTTACTTTGACAACAAAATCCTTCTTTTTTAATTCAATTAAAAGCTTTTTAACAAACTCTTCATCTCTTGCAATCTCTTTTGCAATATGGAATGTAAACAGGGGTTTTGGATTTACAGAATAAAGACAGGCTAAAATCTGCTCTGAAATTTTCTCTTTTTTCTCTTTTGAAATATACATAAAACTGTAAAAGAAACTTATTTTTTTAAAGTTAACTTAAATGAATCAGAATGGGGGCTTATTTCTTTTCTTGAGCTTTAAAAGAAGGGAGAGGAATATGGGGTGGTAAATTGAATTCTTCTTCAAATTGAAGTGCCTTTAAACTTGATTTTCTAAGAATGATATTAAATATGTTCAATCTGAACTCTTCTGGAATTTTTTTGTCTTTCCATTGTTTTAAAATGTCTTTAGCTTGTTTTGGTTCAACTGAAACTATTAGGCTCCCATAGAATTTCAGGGCAGCGACGTCTTTTTCATAGGTTATATTGTATTCGAACTTTACTGCAATTAATTCCTCTGAAGACTTAAAAAAATCAGATTTTGCCGCTTGCACGTCAGAAATATCTATTCCCGTTGTTACTTTTAAATCTTTTAAATTATCTGATTTCTTTTCTAAATCCATCTTTGTAAAATTAAATCCAATCAGTTTCATAAAAGAATTATTAAAGTTTTATTTTTAAATATTTGGGTATGGTTTAATTTAAACAAAATCTTCAAATATACATTTATATTAAATCTTCTTCAGAAACAATCATAAAATCGCCTATAGCAATTATAGAACTATAGGGAATCAAAAATTCGCCTGATGAAGTCTTCTCTAAATTCAAATTTCTTGTATAGGGCGTGGGGTCTCTTATAACAATACCAATTAATTCGCCCGATCTTGTCTCAAAAGTTATATCCTTGACAAAACCCAACCTCTTACCTTCTTTTGTTACAATCATCTTTCCAACAAGAACATTGAAAGGATTTTTCTCGCTTTGCATATCAAAGATAAAAGTAAATAATTTATAAACTTTTCTGTAAAAATATATAGAGATTTAAATGGCAGTTTAGACTAAAAATTATCCCAAAATTCTTAAGATTATCCAAAATTATCCAAGGTTGTTCTAAAAAATATAAAAATTAACCAGAAAGAAGCAATGAATCAAAGTTCTCTCCCCCCTTGATTTCTTATGGAAAGATTTATAAAGAAGATTATGGCTTTTTATTATTTTTATTTATATTAAAAAATTATATATTATATATTATATATATTTTATTATAGTATATTAAAACATATACATTTAAAGGTAAATTTATAGAATTTGACAGATACCCTTTATAATATCTAAATTGAATCTTTATAATCTCTAAATTAAATCAAATATTCTTTGTATTTCAATTTTTTATTCAAATTATTCAATCAATCTGCCTTTTTTCTCTTATTCAAAGCACAGAAAAACAGA
>JBBTAN010000084.1:0-18009 GCA_038044205.1 Nanobdellota archaeon | reverse complement strand
TTAAATCAAATCTCTTTTTTCATCAACAGATTAAATCAAATCTCTTTTTTCATCAACAGATTAAATCAAATCTCTTTTTTCATCATAAAATTTAATTCTCCATAAGAAATTGAGGTGTATCTCTTTGTCAGTGGTTATAATCTTTTATATAATAACCATTTTTTTCCCATCGATGTCTTGGGCAGATTTGAAGTTTCCATAGGAAACTAACGTGTGTGTCTAAGAGGAAGAAATATAAAAGGGTTAAATGAAAAATGAGATTAGAAATAGACAAAATCTTTGATACTTTTGATAAGAATGGAATTTTTAAAAATAAATCTATTTTGCAAAATAATTATTCTCCAAGCGAAATCCCCCACAGAGAAGAGCAGATAAAACAGATAGCTTCAATTCTTGCGCCTGTTTTAAGGGGGGAAAAAACAAGCAACCTCTTTCTTTACGGAAAAACAGGGACAGGAAAAACACTTGCCATGCAATATGTTCGGGAAGAATTATATAAAAGAGTTAAGAAAGACGCTGATTTTAATTTAAAAATAGAATATCTAAATTGTAAATTAAAGAAAGTTTCTGACACAGAATACAGAATTTTAGCAGAATTAATAAAAAAAATGGGGGGAGAGGTGCCTTTAACCGGGTTACCAACCCAAGCTGTTTATAGCAAATTTATAGAAACAATTGATTCTGAAAAAAACCTCGTTGTTTTAATTCTTGATGAGATAGACCAGACAGTTAAAAAGATTTCAAACGATTTTTTATATAATCTGGTAAGATTAAATTCAGAGCTTTCAAAATCCCAGATATGCATAGTTGGGATAAGCAATAATCTCACATTTTTAGATGAGTTAGATCCGCGAGTAAGAAGTTCCCTTTCAGAAGAAGAAATTCTTTTTCACCCCTACAATGCCCTCCAACTCCAAGACATTTTAAAGCAAAGGGCAAACAGCGCGTTTAAAGAGGGTGTTTTACAAGAAGGAGTTATAAACAAGTGTGCCGCGTTTGCTGCAAAGGAGCACGGAGATGCTAGAAGAGCATTAGATTTGCTCAGAGTAGCGGGCGAACTTGCAGAAAGAGATAATTCAAAAAAGATATTTTTAAAATATATAGATGAGGCAAATGAAAAAATAGAAAAGGATAAAATTTTAGATATAATTTTTTCAGAACCAAAGCAATTTCAGGTTGTTTTGGGAGCAATAATCTATCTTTTGGAAAATCAAAAAAACAATATTCCTATTTTTACTGGAGAGGTATATAGTTTTTATCAGGAACTCTGTCTTAAAAACAGACTGGAAGTTTTAACTCAAAGGAGAGTAGGCGATATAATCCAGGAATTAGATATGCTTGGGATAATAAATGTAAGAATAATTTCTAAAGGGCGCGGGGGGAGAATGAGAGAGATTAGGATGGCAATTCCGAAAGAAATTATAAAAAAAGCAAAAGAAATAATAGAAAATTCTCTGAATTATATTTAAAAATGGATGCAAAACAAATTTTGAAATTTTGCCTGGAGAAAGGCCTATTAGTGGATAAAGATGTCTTAAATTTATTTAATGAAACAAATGATACAGAGTTTGTTAAATTAGTAATAGAGAAAATAAAGAGCTGCACAAAGCAGAATATTATAACAAAAGAGATTTTTTATGAAAACAAGGAAAAAGTTAATGATTTTTTTTATGAATTGCCAAAAGAAAACCAGAAAGAGCTTGAAAATCTGAAAATTAAACTCGGGCTCAGCATTGAAATATCAAGAGAAAAGCAGATTCTTAGTGAATCTAAAGAAGAACAGATTCTCGGTGAATCTAAAGAGAAGCAAGTTCTGGCTGAAGAAAAAATCTCATTAGTCAATGAAGGGGTTAAAAGGGGTATAAGAGGGAGTCAAGAGAGCGAAGAAGAAAATTCTGTAAAAGTTCTTTCTTCTATTCCTATTTCAAATAAAAAGATTGAAGTTCAGGATTTTGTCAGTTGCTTAAGAAACAGGTTTATAGAAATGAGGGGTTTTTTGCAGAATCATTCTGAGATGGGGAACCTTGTTTCTATAAATAAAATATATGGAAATCATCAAAGAATATCTATAATTGGAATGATTTATGACAAATCGGTTACAAAAAATAAAAATATAATTTTTGAAGTGGAGGATACAACGGGGAAAATAAAGGTGTTAATAAATAAAAATAAAAAAGAGCTGTACGAAAAAGCAGAAGATATTTCTTTGGATTCTGTAATTGGATTTAAAGGTTCAGGAAACAGCGAGATTTTCTTTGCTGATGATATAATTTATCCAGATTCAAGTCTTCCTGAAAGAAAAAATTCCCAAACAGATGAATATGTGCTTTTTGCAGGAGATTTGCATTTTGGCAGCAAGCTTTTTATGAAAGAAAATTTTCTTAAATTTATTGATTATTTGAATGGAAATTTTCAAGGAGACAAAGAATATAAAAAAATAAAATATCTATTTTTAGTGGGAGATGTTGTAACGGGTGTTGGAAATTATCCGAATCAGGAAAAGGATTTAGAAATTGTTGATTTAGAAGAGCAATTTTTGGGATTGGCAGAGCTTCTTGGAAGAATAAGAAAAGATATTAAAATAATTATTTCTCCTGGAAATCACGATGGAGTAAGATTAATGGAGCCCCAGCCTTTTTTAGATGAAAAATATGCCTGGCCAATTTATGAAATGGAAAATGTTTTCATAACTCCCAATCCCTGCTATGTAAATATAGGTGAAAAAGCAGATTTTTCAGGATTTTCTGTTTTAACTTATCATGGTTTTTCTTATCCTTATTATGCAAATAATATCCCCTCTCTTATTCAAAAAAAAGCAATGAATTGCCCAGAAGAAATAATGAAGTATCTTTTAAAGAACAGACATTTAGCTCCAGCACATTCTTCAACACAGTATTATCCTCTAGAAAAAGATGGACTTTTAATAAGAGAAATCCCTGATATTTTTGTTTCAGCCCATACGCATAAATGCGGGGTGACTTATTATAACAACATTCTTGTTATTTCTATTTCCTGCTGGGAAGCTATGACTCCTTACCAGGAAAAATTTGGAAATATTCCAGACCATTGCAAGGTTCCTATGTTTAATCTTAAGACAAGGAAAATTAAAATTTTGGATTTCGAGGAGTTGGGCGAACAGGAAGTTCAAGCAAAATCTTCTATTTTGGGTGAAGAAAAAGAAGGGGAAAATAAAATTATTAATGTTGTGGGGGTTAAGAATGGAAATTGAAAAGAAGAGAATAGGGGTTGATATTGATGATACTTCAGTTGATTTTGTAGGAAACTATATTTTATATTTCAATCAAAAATATAAAGCAAATTTGAAAAAAGAAGATTTTAAGACATGCTCTTTTAATAAGACAATTGGGGGGACAATGGAAGAATCAATTAATTTGGTAAATGAATTTTATAAATCTAATTTGTTCAAAAAAATGTTTCCTCTCCCAAATTCTGTAGAAATAATTAAATTATTAAAACAAGCGGGTTATGAGTTGTTTGTAATAACTTCTAGACCAGATTTTTTAAAAGCAGAAACAGAAGTATTTATTGATAAGTATTTTTCAAATAATTTTTCAGATATCTTTTTTTCATATAATTATTATACCAAAAGACAGAATGGGGGAAAATCAAAGGCAGAAATTTGTTTGGATAAAAAAATATCTTTCATGATAGATGATTCTCTTGAATATTGCAAGCAATGTGCAGAAAAGGGGATAGAATCTTTATTATTTGGTAATTTTCCTTGGAATCAAGATGGAGAATTTGGCGATAAAATTAGAGTAAAAGACTGGTTGAAAGTAGGAGAAAAATTATTAAAATGAGAATTAATGACAGGATATATGGAGTTGAAGAGATAAATAATAAAGTTATAATAGATTTGATTAAATCAGCTTCTATACGGAGGTTAAAAGATATCTCTCAGTTGGGAATGCCAGATGAATATTCAAGAGTTAAAGGATTTTCAAGATATGAACATTCGGTTGGAGTAATGATTCTTATTAAGAGAATAGGCGGAGGATTGGAAGAGCAGATTGCAGGTTTGTTACACGATGCTTCACATACACCATTCTCTCATGTAATAGATTGGGTTTTAGGAGATCCAACCAAAGAAGATTATCAAGATAAAATTCATGAAGAATTTTTAAAAAATTCAGATCTTCCAAGTATATTAAAAAAATATGATCTTGATATAAAAAATATTTCAAATTATAAAAAGTTTGGTCTTTTAGAGAAAGAAGCTCCAAGTTTATGCGCAGATAGAATAGATTATAGTTTGAGACAAATGAAGAATAAAAAAAATGATAAATTAGTTGATAAGGTTGTAAAAAATATTTCTGTGAGAGAGAATCAAATTGTCTTTAAAGATAAAGAAACAGCCAAGAGTTTTGGCGAAGAATATATGAATCTCCAAGTTAAACAATGGGCAGGAGATGAAATGAGAGGCAGATATTATATTCTCTCTGAAATTTTAAAAAAAGCCTTTGAGAAAAACCTGATTAATCTTGGGGATTTAAAAAAAACCGAAAAACCCATACTTAAAATATTAAAAGAATCTGAAGACGAATTTATATTGGATAAATTAGATTTGTTAAGGAAGGGGTTTAAAGTAATTCCAGATGAAAACGGAATAGAGTTGAAGAAAAAATTTAGATATCTTGATCCAGAAGTTTTGGTTAATGGAAGCTGTTTTTCATTAAGCAAGCTTTCAAAAGAATATTTTGAATTAATTGAATCGGAAAAAGAAAGAAGTCGCGAATTAAATAAGATTAAAATTATCTCTAACTAAAATGAACCCCCAAACATATTTTGAAAATTTGAAGAAAGAAGTGGATAAGGTTTATGCAGTTGCAAGCGAAGCCCGTTCAAAAGGATATGACCCTGTCAATGAAGTTGAAATTCCCCTGGCAATGAGCATGGCTGAAAAAGTTGTTGGGCTTATTTCAACAATCTATCCTCAAATGAAAGAAACAAAAATTGCAGAAAGAATTCTTGAACTGGAAAAAGATTATGGGAAATTAGATACCACAATTGTTTTTAAGATTGCAGAAGAAGTTGCAAAGCAAAAATTTTGTAAGTTCAAAGATTTGTTAGAATCAATGGACGCCGGAATAAGAATTGGGTTTGCATATGCAACACTGGGCGTTGTTTCAAGCCCAATAGAAGGATATACTGGATTAAAAATAAGAAGAACAAGAGAAGGGAAGGAGTATATTGAAGCAAGTTTTTCAGGACCCATTAGAAGTGCAGGAACCACTGCTGGTTGCATTGTTTTAATTTTAATTGATTATCTGAGGGAGATGTTTGGTTTTGCAAAATATGATCCAACAGAAGAAGAAATAAAAAGAGTTTATTCTGAACTTGAACATTTTCATGAGAGAGTAGCTAATTTGCAATATATGCCCACAGAGCAGGAAGCGCTTTTTTTAGCTAAGAATCTCCCAATTCAGATTGCAGGAGAAGCTTCTGAAAAAATTGAAGTCCCTAATTATAAAAATTTGGAAAGAGTTGATACAAATTATTTAAGGAGTGGTTTTTGTCTTATAATTGGTGAAGATCTTTCTCAAAAAGCAGCAAAAGCATTTAGACTTTTAAAAATAGCAAAGAAAAACGGGATAAATTCAACAGGATTTGATTTTTTAGAAGAATATATAAAATTACATGAAAAAAGAAATAAAGGAGAAGTTGGAGATTCCCCTACTTATATTAAAGATTTAGTTGCAGGAAGACCAATATTTGGACATCCTTCAAAATCAGGAGGATTTCGATTCAGATATGGAAGAGGGAGAGTATCTGGTTTTAGTGCAACTTCTCTCCATCCTGCAACAATGGAAGTAACTGATGAATTTATTGCAATTGGAACCCAATTAAAAATAGAAAAACCAACAAAAGGGTGCTGTGTAACTGTTTGTGATTCTATAGACGGGCCAATTGTTAAACTTTTTAATGGAAGTGTCAAAAAAATAAATTCAAGAGAAGAAGCAAAACTTCTTTATCCTGATATAGAGGAAATAATTTATTTGGGGGATATACTCTTTCCATTTAGTGATTTAGCAAATAGAAATGCTAATCTTGTGAAACCAGGGTATGTTGAAGAATGGTGGGCTCTTGATTTAAAAGAAAAAGATGAAAAATTTAAAGATATAAATTATTTTTCAATTTCTCTTGAAAAAGCAGTTGAATTAAGTGAAATATACAAAATTCCTTTGCATCCAAAATATATTTTTTATTGGACTCAGATTTCAAATGAAGATTTAAAAGATTTAATAGATTGGCTTGAAAATTCCAGAGCCGATAAAAAAATAATACTCCCTTTTAATAAATTGGATAGAGAAAAATATAAACTCGGAAAAAGAACACTTGAAATATTGGGAATTGAACATCAGGTTACAATTGAAAATGTTGTTATTAATGAAGAAAATAGCAAGGCACTTTTTCTAAATCTTGGAATTGATGTAAATGCATTAGATGAGCAAAGAAATCTGAAGGATGTATTTGAAGGGAAGGCAATTGATAAAGAAAAATCTGTTTTAGAAAATATAAATTCTCTTTCCAGATACGAAATAAAAGATAAAGCAGGCGAATTTATAGGAACACGTATGGGAAGACCAGAAAAAGCAAAACTCAGAAAATTGATTGGAAGTCCAAATGTGCTTTTCCCTGTCGGGAAAGAGGGGGGAAGATTAAGAAGTGTTCAGGCAGCATGCATTGAAGAAAAAGTTTGGAGCAGCTTTCCTCTTTATTATTGTGAATCCTGCAAGAAAGAGACAATTTATCCTGCTTGCGAAAATTGCAATAAGCAATCAAAAAAAATGTATTATTTTCCTGAAACAAAAGAGAAGTTCTTTGAAAAAAAAGATATTTCTTCAAATAAAGAGGGAATTTCTTATCTTAATCAGGCTTTAGATATAAATTATTATTATGATAAGGCTATTAAAAGATTGGGCTTGACAAAAGAAGAAATTCCTTTGCTTATTAAAGGAGTAAGAGGAACATCTTCTGCAAATCATGCAATAGAAAATCTTGCAAAAGGAATATTGAGAGCAAAATATGATTTGCAGGTTAACAAAGACGGGACAATAAGATTTGATGCTACTGAATTGCCTTTGATTTATTTTAAACCAAAAGAAGTTTATGTTGGAATTGAAAAATTAAAGGAGATGGGTTATACACGGGACATGTTTGGTGAAGAATTAGCTAATGAAAATCAAATTTTGGAACTCATGCCTCATGATATTTTACTTCCAAGTTCTTTTGATTCCCTTGATGAAAAAGCTGATGATGTGTTTTTTAAAGTCTCAAAATTTGTTGATGATGAATTAGAGAAATTTTATGGAATTAAAAAATTCTATAATATAGAAAAGAAAGAAGATTTAATAGGACAGTTGGGTGTTTGCATGGCTCCTCATAATTGTGCAGGAGTAATATGCAGGTTTATAGGTTTTTCAAATACTCAGGGTTTGTTTGCAAGTCCATATATGCATGCTGCTGTGAGGCGCGACTGTGATGGCGATGAATGTTCTATAATGCTTTTAGGGGATGTTCTTTTAAATTTTTCAAGGGAATTTCTGCCAAGCCACAGAGGAGGAACTCAGGATGCCCCCTTAGTCTTAAATGCAAAAATAGATGCAGGTGAAGTAGATGATCAAATACTTGATTTTGAATTTTTAAAAGAATATCCAATTGAACTTTATAGAGCAGCAGAAAAATCAAAGCATTCATCAGAAATAAAAGTAAATACTGTAAGAGATATTCTGAAAAGAGGAGAGAACCCTTTTATTAATGCAGGTTTTACGCATAATACTGAAAATTTTAATGAAGGTGTTTTGTGTTCTTCCTATAAAAAATTGCTGACTATGAAAGATAAAGTTAAACACCAGATGGAATTAGTTGAAAAGTTGCGCTCTGTTGATACTTCTGATACTGCCCGCCTTATTATTGACAGACATTTTATACGAGATATGAGAGGTAATCTTAGAAAATTTTCTATGCAGGAGTTTAGATGTGTTGCATGCAATGAAATAGTAAGAAGAACACCCCTGAATGGAGTGTGTCCGAAATGCAAAGGGAAATTAATATTTACAATTCATGAAGGAGGAATAAAAAAATATTTAGAGCCTGCACTGGATTTAGCTAAGAAATATAATTTATCAAAATATATGCAGCAAAATTTAGAATTAGTCAAGAGATATGTTGAGAGTATTTTTGGAAGAGAATTGGAAAAGCAGGAAGCGCTGGCGAGGTGGTTTTGAGAAAAATAAATTTGTTATCTTGGAAATTAGTAAACTAATTTAATTATTTGCAATATAACATTTAGTTAATTTAAACAGGATTGTTTATTAAAAAAGCAGTTATCTTGAACTTAACCTTGCGATTATATAAATTAAATTGTTAAAATTACAATTATCATACCTTTATATATAAAATAACTGTTACAGCTAATTGAAAATTTCAAAACAAATATAAAATTATTGTTGGAATTAACAAACACCCCATCATCTGGGTTTTTCTTATGTTAAGAGAAATGCAATAGATTCCTGTTGCAGATGATATTATAAAAATAATAAATCCCCAGATTCCAGAAATTAGAAGTATTAAGACCGAGAGAAATAAGATTGTTCCAATTGCTAACTTTTTATAATTTATTTTTTCTATTATTTTTAAAAATTTTATTGAAAAGTATTTTACAAGAAAAAATGAAATAATTCCAGATATTAAGCAGGCAAAGAGAATCAAAATAAGAATATTTGAATTTACTGTTCCAATTAAAGACTGAATTGCAACTGCAGCTCCTGTTCGAGTTTTTGATATGCTATACAAGGATACAAAGGATAACCCCATAACTAAAACATTTACCGCTCCAATTAAAATCAGAAAATCTTTTTCATTATTTCTTGAAATTTGATTTCCTAAAACTGCTGCTTGCCCTCCTCCAAGTCCAGGAAGAAATCCGCAAAGTGGAGAAGCAATTAAAGCACCTGAAATAGGTTTTATAAATTCCTTAAATTTAAATTTTTTGAACTCAAATTTCTGCTTTGGTATTTTTGTATTTTGATTTATACTCATTAGAAGCATTGAGCTTCCAAATAATCCACTTAAAAGAGGGAGGAGAGGTTCTTTCAGAGTTAAGTTAAGCACAGCCACACCAAGAATTCCTGTTAGAAGCAGTGCTGTCGCAGCTTGAAATTTTTTTCTTTCTGAGAAAATCATTATTATACACACTATAATTAAAATAAATGGAATTGCTTTTTGCATTGAAGGATAAACTTTTGAAACAATAAAAGCAAGAGGAAAAGACAAAATAGCGAGGAGAAAAACAGAAATTAATCCTCCATAAGCTGTTCTCATTGCTGCTTCATATCCTGCTCCTTTTTTCAGCATTTCATGCCCAGGAAGAATTGAAAGTCCTGTATCTGCATTTGGACATCCAAGAAAAATACTTGGGATGAAATCAAGAAAAGTGTGAGTTATAGCCATAGAGACAATGAAAGTCACAAGATAAATCATAGGCAGTTTGTATAATAATGAAGCAGAAAGAGAGACAAGAAAAGCACCTACAAGATTTATATGTATTCCGGGAAATAAGCCAGTAATTGTTCCGACTAATATTCCTGCCAACAAAGCAATTATTAATTCAATAAACATCAAATAGAAGAATTAGGGGGTGCTTTTAAGAATTATATCAATAAGAAATGAATATTAAATATATAGTTAGCTGTAACAGTTTTTTAATATTTTTAGAAGAAGTAGTTATCTGTAACAGTTCATTATTATATTAAGTCTGTTGAATAATGTTGGGATTAGAACAAAGTATAAGATTTTACTTGATAACTTAATTGTAGCGTATAATTTAAGATTAGGTCCAAGATAATTATTAAAAATATTAATCAGCTTCTTTTATAAGAAAATCCAAAACTCTTTCTACCATTTTTTCTCTTTCTTCCTCAAAGAAATCCAGGGAAGGCTGCGCATTCACTTCCAATAAAAGCCATTTTCCATCTCTTTTGAACATATCAACACCACATATTTTTATATCTATAAATTTCATGAGTTTCTTTATTATTCTCCTTAATCCAGCGTTAACTTCAAAATGCTCAAATTTTTTTGCATAAACCCCTGTCGCTTTCCACCCGTGCCTGTTTTTCTTTAAAGCTGTCTGAACTATTTTATTTCCTATTAAAGTTACTCTATAGCTTGGAGACTTTACGAATTCCTGCGCAATTATTGGAAGTTTTTCACTTCCTTTTTTCCAGAATTTCTTCATTAGCGCCTCTGCTTCCCCCATGCCTTTTGCTTTTCCAACATATTCCCCCATTGTTCCTGAGATTCTTTTTAAAACAACAGGCCATCTTCCAAATTCCTTAAGTTCTCTTTTAGCATTGCTTATATTTTCAGAAAGAAGAATTGTATCAGGGGTTGGAATTTTATGTTTTTTACATTTTACATAAAACATCCATTTATCCTCTGTATAATAATAAGAAATGGAAGATTCAAATATTTTTTTACCCCACTCCTCTATAGTTTTTGTGAGTTCTATAGAAAGATCATCCCAAATGCTATTATAAATTATATCACACTTTTTTATTTTTCTCTTCAGAGATTTTATATCAAGCTTATCAGAAAGATTTATCATTATGATTTTAACATCTTTCTTTTTTGCAAGCTCAAGAAATGTTTTTCCCTCTTTTACCAGCTCTCTTCCGCAGCAAATTATTCCAATTGTCTTTTTTTTCATATTATTTTTAATACAATTTTATATTTAAATATAATGTTTTTTCTTTTTAAGAAATATTTTCCAGAATATTTTTGTGAAATTATAAAAAATTATTTTGTTTTAAATTCCACGACATCCAAATCTCTTAATTTATGATTTAATCCAACTATTTGTCCCGGAAATTTGCTGGAAGGACCCCATATCTTTGTTTCTCTTACTCTTTGCGAAAATCCTTTTAATATTTTTTCAGCAACCTCTCTGGCCGTGGCTCCGGGTTCGAGAATTATTGGCTTCTTGCTTTTTTCTTTACCCGGTTCTTTTGTATAGATTCTTAATTTTTCAAAGCTATTGAATAATTTCTCTTTTAATTCTTCCAATCCCTCTCCTGTTAAAGAGGAAGTTATTACAAAATTATATTTTTTTGATTGTAAGGTTGATTGCAATTTTCTTTTTTCATTTTCATTTAATAAATCACTTTTATTAAAAACAATTATTCTTTTCTTATTAGGTTCATTTACTGCTATTTCTATTTCTTTTATTTCTTCAAGAGAATTTACTAAAATAAGAAGAACATCTGTTGTGTGAGTTAGACCTTTATCATAATATTCTGATTCAATTGCAGGATTTTCTATAATCTGGATATCTGCACTTTCATAGTGCATCATTCCAATTTTTGGATAAGTTGTTGAAAAGGGAAAATTAGATGTTTCTGATTTTGCATTAGTTAAAGCATTTAGCAAAGAGGATTTTCCTGAATTTGTTTTTCCTATGATCACAGCTTGCATTTCTTCTTTTTTTATTCCTATTTTTTGTGATTTACCTGATTTTTTTGATTTTTCTTTTTGTTCAAGAAGTTTTTTTAAGCGGGTTTTAAGTTGGGCTCTCAGATTCTCTCCAGATTTATGGGCTGGAGCGCAAGAAATCATTTTTTTTAATCTTTCAATTCTTTCTTCTAATGTTTTTGCCTTAAGATATTCCCCCTCTGCTGCTATATATTCGGGGTGAGCATTTATTGGCATATAAAAACAACCTTCTGGTTTTTTTTGATTTTCCTCAAAGCACTGAAAAGTAATTTTTTCATCTGCCTCCGAAGAAAATTACATTTAATTAACTTTTTTAAGTTAGTTTTGCTTATATAATTTATGAATAGAGAAGAAACCCTAAATGAGATTATGCGTGGTAAGAAGGAATTTTCAAGAATTCCTGAAAAAGACATTTGGTTGGCATATGAAAAATTTGAAAGAAGGCAGTGTTCAGAAGAAGAAAAAATAAGATTAACCCGTGATTTATTAAGAAAAGTTTATTCCGCATTTGTAAGTGGAAAATTACTCAATATAAAAGATAAAGATGAAGAATGGTTTTTGAGAAAGCATCTTTCTACACGAGAGAGATTAAATTCATATAAAGAGCTTTACGAAAAATTGATTAAAAATACAAAAGAATGTTCAATTATTGATTTGGGTTCCGGAATAAATGGTTTTAGTTACAAACTTTTTCCAAAAAGAACAAAAGTAGACTATACGGCCGTTGAAGCAGTTGGACAACTGGTCGATTTGATGAATTTTTATTTTGAAAATAATAAATTGAATGCAAAAGCAATCCATGAAAGCTTGTTTGAAATAGATAAAATAAAAAAAATAATTCAAGATTGCAAGAAGCCGAGAATAGTTTTTCTTTTCAAAGTAATCGATTCTTTGGAAATGCTTGAGAGAGATTATTCAAAGAAACTCCTAAAAGAAATAGTTCCTCTTTGTGAAAAGGTCATAATAAGCTTTGCAACAAAGAGCATGATTAGGCAGGATAAATTTAAGGTAAATAGAAAATGGATAATTGATTTTATAAAAGAAAATTTTGAATTACTCGAAGATTTTAATCTGGGAAATGAGAGGTATGTTGTGTTTAAGAAAAAATGAGGGAGAGTAATTATCAAAGTAAAATCATATATTGTGATTATATTGCCGGGGTTGATTAATAGTTGAACAATGTTACTGGCTTAGGCGATAATTATATCTCTCTTTCTCTTACCGTTACAGATAATTAAACTCTTAATCCTATAATTAAACCACTCTCTAATGGAAGTTTAAATTTAAATAGTTTATTTTCATTTTTCTTATTATGAATCCTCAGTTTTATAGAAAAGTCCTGAAAAACGGAATGACTGTTATTCTTGAGAAAAGGGATTTGCCTGTTGTAAGTGTTGCATTTGCTGTTCGTAATGGGGGTGTAAATGAAAGAGAAGAAGAAAAAGGAATTTCCCATTTTATTGAGCATATGCTGTACAAGGGAACTCCTACAAGAAATGCAAAGAAAATTGCAGATGAGATTGAAAAAAGAGGAGGAGAATTAAATGGATTTACTTCAGAAGAGATTACTGCTTATTGGTGCAAAATGCCTTCGAGACATTTAGATACTGCTCTGAAAGTTTTGTCAGACATGGTTAAAAATCCTCTTTTTGATGAGAAGGAGCTGGAAAAAGAGAGGAAAGTTATTTTTGAAGAGATTAAGATGTATCATGACAATCCACGAATGCACTCTTATGATGAAATTCAAAAATTATTGTATAATGGAACAATGAAAATAAGTCTTGCCGGGACATTTAAAACAATGAATTCTATTACAAGACAAAAGATAGTTGCAAAATTTAAACAGATTTATGCACCCAATAACATTATTTTGTGTGTTGTGGGAGAGTGTGGTTTTGATTATCTTATTAAATTTGCTGAAAAGAATTTTGGAGATGAAAAAGGAAAAATTAATCTCCAAAAATTTAATTTGGAAAAGGGTTCTAAAATTGAAGAGAGAGAGGGAATAGATCAAGCAAGCATTGTATTTGCACACCATGCGCCTTTAGCAGGGGACAAGAAAAGCTATGCTGCATTAGTATTAAATTCATTAATGGCAGGAGGAATGTCTTCAAGATTATTTGCCGAAATAAGAGAAAAGAGGAATCTTGCTTATGCTGTGAAAGGTGATTCAAATATAAACAAAACTTTTGCATATAATTTAATTTATATCGGGACAATGAAAGAAAATGTTGAAATAATAAAAAAACTAATATTAGAAGAATTTGAAAAAGTTGCAAATTCCCTTGCAGAAAAAGAACTAAACACAATTAAAGAACAGCTTATAGGAAATTATCAAATTTCAATGGAAGATTCACAACAACAAATGGTTAACTTGTTGAGTTATGAATTACAGGGAGATGCAAAAGAATTTTATAATTTTGAAAAAGATGTAGCTAAAGTAAAATTAGAGGATGTTAAAGAGCTGGCTTTGAATGTTAAAAAAGATTACAGTTTTTTTGCGTTGGTTCCTAAAGAATAATCTTAAAAACTCTCGGATTTCTTTAAAATAATGTTTATAGTTAAAGTTCCAGGAATAAATGGTTTGGGAAAAACTCGCGGATGTGAGAAAGCAGGAAATGAAATTCTGAAATGTCTTAAAGAAGAGATTTATTCAAATGAATCTGGAAACCCAATTGATATTAACAAGTTGGATATAGAGGAAATTCATCTTGATAATTCCAATCTTGAATTAACAAATAAACTGATTTATAAGAATGCTCTGGACATTTTTGAATCAAAAGAGAAGGTTATTTTTCTGGGAGGAGACCATTCTATAAGTTATTCTCTTGGTAAAGCTTTTTTGGATAGCTGTAAATCAAGAGGAAAGGAGCCCTGCTTAATTGTTTTTGATGCACATCCAGATTGTATGCCTCTCACTAAAGGCACTGAAGGATATCCAAATCATGAGGAGTGGTTAAGAGGATTAATTGAAAGTGGTTTTCCTGTTAGAAATATACTTTTAGTTGGAATAAGGAATTCAGATATTGCAGAAATTGAATTTTTGAAAGAAAAAAATATCAGAATAATTGGAATGAATTCTCTTTTAGAAAATATTGAAGAGATGTGCGAAATTATAATGGAATTTTCAGATAAAAAAGAATTGTATCTTTCTCTTGATATAGATGTTGTTGATCCTGTTTTTGCTGGTGCAACAGGATATAAAGAGCCAGGAGGATTGACAAGCAGAGAATTTCTTTACATTATCCAAAGATTAAGCAAAATAAAGAATTTGAGGGCAGTTGATTTAGTTGAAATAAATCCTGAAAAAGACATAAATAATTTAACAGTTAAATTGGGCGCAAAGATATTGGCTGAATTAATTTAATTCTTTTTGAAGAAATAGTTATCTATGTAAAATCATGTATAGTTATTATGTTACTGGGGTTGATTAATAGTTGAACAAGATTGGGAGTTTGTATATTACCTATTATAAGGTTATATTCAAGATAATTAAATAATTAATAAGAGATTTAATAATGAAAATTCTTTTAAAGCCAGAAGATAATAAAAGAATATGAGAGCATTTATTTCTATAAAGTTTCCTCCAAAAATTCTAATGCAAATAAAAAGCATACAAGAAGCTTTGCCAGAATTTTCAGGCAAAAAAACTGAACTTAAGAATTTGCATTTGACTTTAAAGTTTCTGGGAGAGGTTTCTTCAGAAGATATAGAGAAAATAAAATTAAGATTAAGAAAGATTAATTATAACAAATTTGGGGCAGAAATTAAAGATTGTGGATTTTTTGATAAAGGACAAGAGGGAAGAGGTATTCTTTGGCTAGGAATAACTAATTGTGAAAATCTTCAAAAGCAAATAGATAATTCTTTGGAGGGGGTATATGAAAAAGAAAAAAGATTTATGGCACATTTAACAATTGCCAGAGTAAAAAATATTATTGATAAGAAAAAGTTTAATGATGGTTTAGCAAAAATAAAACTATCAAAGATATCTTTTATTATAGATAAATTTTATTTAATTGAATCAAATTTAAAAAAAGAAGGGCCGGAATATAGTATTATAGAGGAATATAATTTGGAATAAAAATCAAAGATATAATTATCATAACAGTCGATTTATAGTTAATAGCTTAGTTGTTCATTAGATTAATAATTCAAGGTTATATTTGAGATAACTGTAATTCTTAATATTTCCTTTCTATTATTTCTTTTATATTATTGGCTTTTACACCTAAGATATCCTTCAAATCTTCTGTTGACGCTAAAATAATATTTTGAATTGTCCCAAATTTTTTAAGAAGTTTTTTAGCTTTTTTAGGCCCAACTCCCGGAAAACTCTCAATTATGAATTGAAGCTGCTCTTTTTTATTTAGTGTTTTCTTTTTTGCATTTAAATTAATTTCTTTTTCTTTCTTTTTTGAAAGAACATTTATGAATTTAGCAGTGTCTTCTGAGTTTCTTGAAAAGAGTATTGGAATTTTATGTTTAAGAAGAATTGAGAGTATAAACCCCCTTATGGCATTTGAATTTATTCCTGTGTTTTCATCGCGGTAAAGTTCCTGTTCTGAAATTCCTTCTATTATTAATAATTTATTATCGTATTGTTTTAATTCTTCAATTTGATTTATTAATCTGTGATTAATCATGGAACTTATAAAATCCTGAACTGTTTTTCTTTCTATAATTATGTCTTTGACAATATAATCCCCTATTTTTAATTCCTTGAATTCAATTGGGAAGCCTTGCTTTATAAGATGAGAAGCAACAAGGGAATTTTTCTCACGATAATCTATAATTATCTTTTCTTTTGGCTTGTCTGCTTTTATATTTGTTTTCTTTTTTGAGAAAATATCTAATAATGGTTTGGAATTAAGGGTTTTCATTCTAACTTCTTTTGAATCTCAAATTTAATTCCATTATTTAAATCATCCTTTATGCTTTCTATAGCAATTTTCATTTTTTTCTCACGGGATTTTGAAACATAAAAGAATGCTTCGTCTCTTGTTTTTTTTGTTATAAGCATTATTAATTTGCCTTTCATTAATCTGGCTGTTCTTCCTGCACGCTGAATCATTCTTATTGCAGAGGGAACAGGCTCATAAAAAACAACAATATTTACCTCTGGAATATCCAAACCTTCCTCCGCGATACTGGTCGCACAAATTATATCTATTTTTCCTTCTGCAAATTCTTCAATTATTTTCTTCTGCTGTTTTTGATTTAATCCTTCTCCTTCTTTTTTCGCTTGTCCTATAAATATCTTTGATTTTATTCCTTCAATTTCATTTATTCTTTTTGAAATATTAGAAGCTGTTTCTCTGAATTGGGTAAAAATTATCATTTTCATTTTTTTATTTTTCTTTTTTTCATTTATTAGTATATCAAGCAATTTCTGCATTTTGGGATGTTCTCTGCCCTTTGATAAAAGTTCGTTGGATTGCATAAAAACAAAAGTAAATTCCGGTTTTGAAACTAATTTTATAACTCCTTTGCTTTGTTTTTTTGCTGCCTGTTCATATAAATTTTTCATATATTTATTAAATCCTTCAAGGGTTTGGGTTTCAAGGAGTTCAAGCGCATGCTGAAGTTTTATTGCCTGCGCACAAGCGCTTGCCGCAAGAAGATAATTAAAATTTTTATAATTTCTGGTTATAGCAGCAGACATTCTTTTTTGAAGATTTATTAAATCTGTTTTTGATGCTGGCCCAAATAAAACCTTTCTTACTCTCAATTCTTCAACATATTCATTAAAAAGTTTTAATAAGACTTTCCTCATGTCTTCAAATTCAGGAGGAAAATCAAGCATTATCTTTTCAAATTCAAGTTCCTGCAAATATTCTTTAACACCCAAACTCTCCCTTCCCCTTAGTTCAACTTCTTCTATGAAAAGATTTTTGCATATATCTTTTATTTTGGGTTTTTCGCTTCCGGGAGAGGCAGTTAATCCAATTAATCTTGGGTGAATAGATTGCTTCATATATTCCTGTGCGATATAATTATAATCATAATTCTTTATACATCTATGGGCTTCATCTTCAATTAAAAGACAGACATCTTTTAGATTATACATTCCTTTTCTCAAATCGTTTGCTATGCAATTATGGTTTATTAGGGAATTTGCAATAAAATTATGGTGCTTTTCCACAGTTAAATCATATACTTCTTTTTCATCATTATATTCTTGTTTTTCTTTTATTTTTACCCATCTTATTGGCAGATCCAGAAGTTCCTTTAATTTTGAGGCATCTGTCCCCTCTAAATTTTCTGCTAATTTCCTTAAATTATCTATAGATAAGCAGGAGAATTTATAATATTCTGCTTTTCCCCTATTTGATTTGTGAATCTTTTTCATTAATTCTAAAACAGGCAAGATTTCTTTTGAGCGAGTTTCTGGTCTTTTTGTATTGTTTAAAGTCTCTATTAATTTTTTGCATTTATTTTTGTCGGGATTTACATCTAGGAATTTTTGCAGATTTTCTCTCCCAGAAAATCTAA
>JBBTAN010000083.1:0-2611 GCA_038044205.1 Nanobdellota archaeon | reverse complement strand
TTTTCCTTTTCTCTGTACACTCCTTTCTTTTGATACTTGGATTTTGGTTTAAGTGCTTGCCTAAGTTTAGTTAAATCCTCTTCTGATGCGGTGCTTAATATATTTTCAACATCCATTTTCAGTTATAAAAAATTAAACAAGTGTTTAAGATTTTGATTCTTTAAATTAAATAAACATCATATTTGTTTAATTTTTATATTAATAATTAAAGACGATTGTTTATATAATTTGACCATTTCAGCTTCGGTATACAGAAGTTCCTAAGTGTGACCTGAATGTGAGCTAGGGCCCAGCCAAAATGTCATTACGTCTATTCATAGGGCGCAAAGCAGGGTTTATTGATAGCTATTACATATGTAATAGCCATAATAGCTTAGCAATCGGAAGAACCTTTAATAACAATTGTAAAGTTATTATTTTAATTAAACCGACGATAAAACAAAAAATTAAATAAAATGCCACAAGGACACGAAATAGACCACATAATATATAATGACAAGTTCTTTCCAATAATCGAAGAATTCAAACAGCTTATTCTTAAAGACAAAGACATAGAAATTCATTGCACACATAATCTTGGAAGATTTTCTACTTCTATTAGACTGTTAATAATTGAATATGTAACCAAGAAGTCTAAGAATGAAAAACTAAAACAATATGTTAAAGAGTTGTTGGAATTACCAACTATCAAAGGATACGATAATAAGATAAGAAAGACTAATGAATTACTTGAGAGAGCTAAAGAGTTCGGGAGAGTAAGAGATGAATGAAATCTGGATTCAGGTAAAAAGAAAAACTGAAGTTCCTACTAAGTATCAAAGGAATCATGAAACAAGAATAGATTGGAAAACCTTACATGAGATTCAAAAAGAAGAGAGCGGAAAGATATTTGAAACAGTAGGTAATGGACCAATAAGAACTACCTCTGAATTTGTATATTTTATTCATGAAAATTTCGGGCAAGGACATTACATGTGCATCGCCAGAACTCCAACATCGCCACATTTCTTTTTGTTTCTAAAGTTCATATGTGATGATAGAGACTATAAAATAGAACCAACATACACCAGCTACAAGAAAAGAAAAAGAAAGTTTGTTCCAAGGATTCATAAAAACATTTTGAGAAATCTAAGATTAGCTACGACAGAAGAAGACAGGAAATTTTATCAGCAAGAATTGGATTATGCAGAAGAGCAAGACAAAGAGAAAGGATTAACACAGAACAGACGCGGACCACATCCTTACTTGATTAATACTCCGAGAGTTGGTCAGCTATGCGAGATGGAAGATTATCGAGACAGAGAAGATGATGATTCTGAAGAAAATAATATTAATAATAATGAAGAAGAATACACGCAAGGTTTTTGGTGAAACTCGTGCAATCTTTATATAACAGAACTGATTTTTATTAGTATGAAAATAATAATTACTGTTAAGACAGGAAAAGGTTTAAATTCTACTAAAAAGGAAATTGATAAAACCGTTGATATGGTTTTAATGATTGGGGAACTGATTGATAGAAAACTCAAAGGAGTAAGGGAAGGAAAATGTAAAATTTATCCTGACGGAACTAGCATGATCTTGAAAGATTAACTGAGTAATGAATAATAATTCTTCAATCGACAGCTTTAAATACTTATTTATTATAATAAATATTAAATAAAGGTTATTAAAAATACTAAAAATAATCTTTACTTAGTAAAATTAAGTTATACTAATTTAGATGGCAAATAAAAAAGAGGAAAAGCTTAAGAAGTTTTTATTGGAAATTCCAGAAGAAATTTGGAGTAAATGGAAAGATACTATTCCTCGTTCTATTTCTTTAAATAAAGCTTTAATAGAACTTTTAAAAAAAGAGGGAGAAGAAAATGAAAAATAAAATATTATTATTAATTCTTATATTAGGAATACTTCCAAATATTGTATCCGCTTTTCTAATTTCAGATCAAGGAACAAATGTACGAGAAGTTGCAACTGGAAATTTAACAGCATTAGCTAATCTAACGATTAGTATATATGACAATGCAACAGGAGGAAATTTAATCTTCGAGCAAAATTCCAGTAATGCTATAGCGAATGGTTCATGGAATGTTATGATAAACCCTAATCTAGAATATGGGAAAAGTTATTGGAAAGACTACAAGATTAATGGTGAAGACCTTGATTTTGATGGAAATGAAAGATTAGAAATTCAGTCTTCTGTTGGAAAGATAAATAATGTTTCATTCATCAATTTTTCTTTAATAAATTCATGTCCTGTTGGAAGTTCAATAAGATTAATTTATGAAAATGGGAGTGTTTTATGTGAGACTGATGATTCTGGTTCTACAGAAACTAATCTAACAAATTATGCTTTAAAAAATCAATCAGAAACTTTTACAGGAAATATCACAACTACTCAAACAGGATTCTTTGGCTGGCTTGGAAGTTTGGCTTCAAGAATAACAAAACTGTTTGTTCAGGATATAGATGCTTCTGGAAATGTTAATGTTACTTGAAATGTATCTGCTTCAAAATATTGTAATTCAACTATTTGTTATAGTATTGCTTAATTTTTAGTCAACGGAGCAGAATCAGACCCTATATTTGTTTCTGAAAATTCAACATTATG
>JBBTAN010000082.1:0-1386 GCA_038044205.1 Nanobdellota archaeon | reverse complement strand
TAAGAGATGCTCCAAAGAGTGATATTAATATTGTGAGAAGAAATTGAATATATATGTCTAATTAAGATAATCTTTATAAATAAGTTCTACAAATTTAGATTATGAAAGAAAAAAAGGCATATTCAAGGATTTATGATTATCGAGGACACCAAGCAGATTGTCCGAAAATATCAAAATATATTGAAGACAATTTTATTGAAGGACCAATAACAGGCAGTTTGTTAAATTCTAAGCAGGATTATATTGCCGTTGATGAGGATGTCTTAATAAAAGTTACTCAAAATATAAATGAAACGAAAGAGGGTAACAATTACAAATCTACAATAACTATTGAAAAGGTTGGACCTAACGCAAAAAAAGTGTCCGGCATAGAAACCTTTCTTCTAAGCGAAGGTTTCTCGCCAATCAAGAAAAACAAAGCCTTGTTTTAAGAATAGGTGATTATCACTTCTTTTTATGAATCTTAATAAACTTAGTAATAGTTGAGTAATATTAAGATTTTACACACTAACTACATCATCTCTAAAACAACTTAACCTGTTTCTCACCTTCTACTAATTCTCCATACTTCCCATCATAACCCGGCTTGACATTTATTTTTCCTTCTCTGTTACCCAGAATTAATTGAACAATATTCAAATTATCTTTAAGCTCTCTAATTAATTCTTCTTTTGAAACATTTAATAAAATATTAAATTCATTTTCAAATTTTTCTAAGAGATTATTATAAATTGCCCAAGTTTTCTTGCTTGCAAGAGGGGAAGAAATTCCAAATGCTATTAATTCATGCAAAGGGAGTAAAGTATAATATTTTTTTCTGTTTCTATTCTCTTCAATTATCTGGTCTCCAATTTCATTAACTCTATTTTCTACACCAATAGTAAGAGACTTATTGCAAACAGGACAAATATTATTTATTTTCTTACTTTCCTGAGGAGAACAAGAGAAATTGCAATTAGCATGTCCGTCCCAATGATATTTTCCATATGCTGGTTCTGTTTCAATTGTTCCCACTATCTTGTTTTCTCTTATCGCGCTAATAACATCTGAATAATTTTCAACTTTTTCAAAAATAGTTGCTTCCCTGCCCATTCTCCAAGGCCAAAAACTATGTGAATCAGAAAAAGAAACTATTGCTCTATTGTTTAATTCGGATAAATGCCAATTCATCAAAGGGTCCGAGCTCATCCCTGTTTCAATTGCATGTATGTATTTTTCTTGCTCTCCAAAAGCTTCTTTTAGACTATCAAATCCAGTAGAACTTCCAAAAATTCCAAACCAGGGCGTCCAACAATGAGCAGGAATTATTTCAATATTTTCTGAAATATTCATCATATCTTTAACAAACTGCTCGCAGGATATTTTGAAAATAGGCCTTCCATCATA
>JBBTAN010000081.1:0-1110 GCA_038044205.1 Nanobdellota archaeon | reverse complement strand
TTAATATAATTTTTAAATTTATTGTGATTAATTAGAATTATATCCTTCCACCAACAATCTTTTCTATAATTTTCTTTTCTGTTTGACGGCTTATTCCTATAAGTGGATTGTTCCGTTTATTACGCATTTCTATATATTTTTTGATTGAATCAAAACCCAGAAGTTTTTTCATTCCTTCCTTTGCATCTTCTACACGAGATTCATAAATGGAAGTATAATGTTGAAGTTTTTTAAATTCTGTAACAAGAAGCTCTAAACCTTCTTTTGTATCTAAAAAGATTATTTTATCATCGCGATTATTTCTTATATAATCTGGAATTTCATTTTCATTGAATATCTTTGCATCTAAGAAATCACTATGATAGCCTACATTTCCATCATAATAATTTCCTCCATAACTTGTTACAACACATTGTCTCTCTTTCTTTTCTTCAACCATTTGGTTTACAGAATTAAATTCTTTTTAAGGATTATATTGGGGGAATATATAGGTTAGAATTATTTAATACTGTCTTTTGGATTTGCATCTACAAACTTATGGTCAATTTTAATTTTTTTTACCAATTCTTTTTCCCCGTCTTTGTTAATATCTTTATAAAATGCATTATAAACTTCCTTGTAACTCACATCTACCTTCTGTCCTTTTTTTAGTTTATTGTATAGATTTTTATATACTTCTTTATCACCATGTTCAAAGTAAGTTTTATCTTTTGATTCAATTGTAACTCTATATTCATCTGAAGAATATCCTGGGCTAAAGGTCATTCCTCCTGCACCCATTCCAATTCCTCCAGTACCAATTCCAAGATTGCCTCCGACATTAACTATTGTAGGGCTTCCGTTTCCTCCACCTTGTTCTGGAGTATATTTCCACTCTGTAACTATTCCCTCTTCATGTTTTATATCGGAGTATTCTTTCCTCATTTCGCTACACCCAACAGTTATTCCAACCATCCCTGCAATAAGTAATTTTGCCAATGTCTTTTTCATGTATTTTCTTATACTCAAAACTATTTAAACTTTTCTATTTGTTACTATCACATAGTTACCACATATAGTAGTTTTTCTTTCAGAAAGTTTTCACAATGAAATAAGTAACAGAAAATCTCT
>JBBTAN010000080.1:0-3553 GCA_038044205.1 Nanobdellota archaeon | reverse complement strand
AAGAGATATGATCCTAAGAATATATCAAAGAAATCAAAGCCAGGAAAACCTGGAATTTATCTGGAATAATCAGATTTTTATATTCTATTTTGCTGTTTAGTTCATGGGTGATTCCAAGATTAATTTGAAAGACTTAAAAGAGGATTCTAAAGGAAAAAAGAAATATTTTAATTTTTCTATTGAGATTAAATATTTAATTTTAACATTATTCATTTTGGTTCTTTTTATTTTATCTTCAGAGGCATTTGGACTTGTTAATTTTGTAAAAAATAATCTCCTTCAGCAGGAAGAGATTTGCGGAGACGGGACTTTATATAATAGTTGTTCTGATATAAAACCTTATTTTTGTTCAGGAGGAAAATTAATTGACTTGGCTTCTGTTTGTGGATGTCCAAATAATTTTGTTAAGAGAAACGACTCCTGCGTTTCTGTTTATCAGACAAATCCAGAGGAACTATCTTTAAATTATACTTTGCGGGGGGAGGATTATTCAGTTAATTTTAGTGTTTATGGTGATTTTGAAGATTATATCTCAAAAGTGCCCCGTTCTATTTATTATTCTGTTGAAGATAACTCTTCAAGAGCAGATTTTAAATTAAAAGCTATAAATGAAGAGGAGCAAAAAAAATTACTGCTGTCTTTAGTTATTGAAATAGAAAATATAACAAATAATAAAGAAGACCAGATGAGAATTGCAATAAGCATTGTTCAGAATATTCCTTTTGGAGCTTCAAATAAAACAACTACGTTCGGGAATTATATAATTAATTATTCAAGATATCCTTATGAAGTTCTTTATGATATGCAGGGAATTTGCGGAGAAAAGACAGATTTGCTTGTTTTTTTATTAAGAGAAATAGGATATGGAACTGCTTTTTTCTATTACCCTTTAGGTAATCATGAGGCAGTTGGAGTAAAATGCCCTATTAAAAGAAGTTTGCTAAAAAGCGGATATTGTTTTGTTGAAACTACTGGGCCTTCCATAATTACAGACAATAAAATATCTTATGTTGGAGTTGGAAGATTGTATGAAACACCTGAGATTTATAGTATTTCAGATGGGATTTCCTTAAAAAATAATCTTTATGAGTATTCTGATGCAACTAAGCTGATAAAAATAAGAAATTTAATAGAGAAAAATGGATGGTTAGGACCAGTGCGAGAAAGAACTTTTGAAAAATTGAAAGAGAAATATGGATTAGTTGATGAATATTATCCTGGATAGAGATTATTTCAAAATAGCCTTTATTCTTCTAACTCCGCTTGAAGAAGATTCTTCTTTTATTATCTTGAATTTGCCTAATTCACATGTATTTTTTACATGAGGACCTGCACATATTTCTTTAGAACATTATCCTATTGTATAAACAGAAACAATATCGCCATATTTGTGTTCGAATACTCCAGATATTCCTTTCTTCTTTGCTTCTTCAAGAGGCATTTCTTCTCTAATTACATTACAACCTTTTTGAATATTTAAATTGATTTCCTTTTCTATGTCTTTAATTTCTTCATCAGTTAATTTTCTTGGAAAGTTAAAATCAAATCTCAATCTTTCAGAAGTAATATTTGAGCCTTTCTGTTTTATTGAATTATCTTTAATAATCTTTCTTATTGCTGCTAAAAGCAAATGGCTTGCTGTATGCAATCTGGTTGTCTCTGTGGAGCTGTCTGCAAGCCCAGATTTAAATTTCCCTGCAGAAGCTGTTCTTGAGAGTTCTTGATGAATTTTGCATTCTTCTTCAAATTCTTTTATTGAAAATTTTATTTTTCTTGTTTTGCATTCTTCTTCAATCATTTCAACAGGAAACCCATAAGATTGATATAATAAAAAAGAATCTTTGCAAGAAATTTCTTTTTTGCCTTGAGTTATCTTCTCAAAGATATTTATGCCTCTTTCAAGAGTCTGCCTGAATTTATTTTCTTCTCTTTCCAATTCTGTTATTATATTATTTTTATTTTTATTTAGTTCTGGATACTCTGGGTAAATTTCAATTATAGAATCAACCATCTTGTAAGTGAAATTTTCTTTTATTCCTAAAGATTGCCCATATCTTACAGCTCTTCTTATTAATCTTCTTAATATATATCCTTGTTCTGTATTGCTTGGAGTTATTCCATCTGAAATTATAAAAATTGAAGCCTTTATGTGGTCTGCAATTATTCTCATTTCTTTCTTATTATCTTTATATTTTTTGCCTGAAATGCTTTCAATTTTTTCAATAATTGGCTTGAAACATTCTGTCAGATAATTGTCTTTGTGACCTTCCAAAATTGCTAACAATCTTTCAGAGCCTCCTCCAAAATCAACATTTTTTTGTTTTAATGGAGAATATTTTCCTTTTTGGTCTTTATTATATTCCATAAACACATTATTTCCCAATTCCACCCAATTCTTGTTTTTTGAATCAAATTTATTTGGAACAGCTTCTTTAGATATCCAATAGAAGATTTCAGAATCTGGACCACATGGTCCTGTTTGTCCTGCCGGTCCCCACCAATTTTCTGATCTTGGCAAGATAGTTATTTTTTCTTTTGGGAATCCTAAGGATATTAAAGCATTGTAGGATTCTTCATCTTTTGGAACTTCTTTATCTCCTTTAAAAGCACTTGCAGCAAGTTTTTCTTTTGGAACCTTGAGTATTTTTGTCAGAAATTCAAATGTATATTCAATTGCTTGTTTTTTTCCATAATCTCCTAAGCTCCAATTTCCTAATTGTTCAAAAAAAGTATGATGTTTAATATCTCCTACCTCTTCTATATCTGTTGTTCTAATGCATTTTTGAACATTTACCAGCCTCTTTCCTAATGGGTGGGATTGCCCAAGTAAAAAAGGGACTAATGGATGCATTCCTGCTGAAATAAATAGTGCAGTTGGGTCGTTTTCAGGAATTAGAGAGGAATTTGGAATTTCTTTGTGGTCTTTTGATTTGAAAAAATTAATGTATTTTGATATTAATTCTTTACGAGTTATCATAAGTTAATTTGGTTAGAGAAGTTTAAAATGTTTTTCATTTGGGGGATAAAAGATATTCAATTATCTAGACAGTCTTTTTATTATAATTAGATATAGTTATCATAGTAAAATCATAATCGAGGATATTCTGGAAGAGTGCAATTATCATAGTAAAATCAGAACATTGTTCAACTGGAGAATTTAATTATCTTTGTAAAATCCAATCTTGTGATTATATTGCTTTAATATTTATCAATAGTAGAACAAGGTTAATGGCTTAGGTAATAATTATATATTCAAAATAGGATAATAAAGGTTAAGTTAGAGATAATTAAACTTCTTTCCTGTTTATCCCAATCTTCTTAATCTTTCCTGAATTTCTCTTAATTGGCTTTCCAAATCTTTATCTTTGCTTTCTTCTTTTCCGTTTAAGGGTCTTTGTTCCTGTAAATCACCGTCTTTTTTTAAAACAGGGACCTTTATTTTTGGGAAAACGTCGTTTAATTTTCCTAAATTTATTTTAAACTCTTTCATTTTTTTTTGCATTTTTAGTTTATTATTCAGTTCGGCCTCTCTTAGAAAATTGTATCTTTTTAT
>JBBTAN010000079.1:0-2404 GCA_038044205.1 Nanobdellota archaeon | reverse complement strand
TGACTCCAAAAGAAATTGAAGAAAAATATAAAGAAACACAGAGTGAGATGGGAGAAGTCTTGAAATGGAAAAAAGAAGAGGAAAAAAGACTTAAAAGCAAAAGTTCAAAACCTCAGGCAATAAGTGCAGCTAAAAGAGCATTGGTTAGAGTTGCCCGAAGAATAGACACTGTAAATGGAAATATATTATACTGGAAATTAAGGAATGAAGGAAAGAGTCATTTTTATGCTGGTCTTGAAAGAAGTGAATATTGGGATAAGTTGAAAGGGAATTCTGAAGAGGAAAGCAAGGAAGATTAAGATAACCAGATAATTTTTTTAATTATCTTTTATAAGATTAGACCATTGTGCTAATTCAATAGTCCATTTATTTTTTGACCGTTCTCTCCAAACTTTAAAGGATTCTTCATGATGCTTATCAAATTCTTCCCTATTAATGCTATTAATTTTCATAAAATGTTCAACGAGTTTATTCATATCAAGAAGCCCTTTTGAAGCTTGAATGCCAGCAAATCCAATGTGTTTAATCATATGGCAATTATCACATAAGGCTATAAAACCTTTTAATTTTTGAATATGTTTTTCATCATTATACTCCCAAATTTCATAACAATTCAATCTTTCATCAGCACCACAGATAGTACATTTATGATTTGAATCAGCATAACTTTGTTTTCTAATTTTATCCCATTCTTCTTTTGAAATTTTATTTCTTAGGTTAGAATACCAAGCTGTTGATGGCACTAAATCAATTTTAAGTTTCATTTCATTAATTTAATCTGCATTAACACTTTAGTTAAATGGCCCCGATGGGATTTGAACCCACGACACCTAGATTTCTCCCTTATGGTCGGACGCTCTTATGTCCAACGTCTTGTAAGAGTCTAGTGCTCTAACCAGGCTGAGCTACGGAGCCATATATAACTTAATAGTCAGAATGGTTTGTTCGTCAGAACTTTAACCAGGCTGAGCTACGGAGCCATATTATAAATTAGATAGAAATAATTTCTTTAAAAGGTTTGTCCATATATACCTATAAGTTGAGATAATTGAAAAATCAATTTTTCAGTAAATTTTAAAAAGGTATTTTCCTTTTATTTTTAACACAACTTTGTGTTTACAATATAGGTGAAAAGGAGGTGAAAAATGGCCAAATCTAACAAAAATTTTATTGGAAGTTGGGCTTTTCTTATAGGAGTTGTCCTTGCAGTTGTTTTGGGAGTAATCGGAGGTATTGGAGGGACATGGACAATTGTGCTTATAGTTATTGGTTTGCTTGTGGGATTATTAAATGTGGCTGATAAAGAAACAGCACCTTTCTTGATGTCCGGAGTAGTATTAATTATTGCTTCTGCTTTGGGAAAAAGCGGTGTTTCAGATATTCAGATTCTTGCTGATGTGCTTGATGCACTTCTTATAATCTTTATTCCAGCAACTGTAATAGTCGCTATAAAGAATGTCTTTAACTTAGCAAGAAGTTAAATCCTTTATTTTTATTTTTTATTTTTTATCTATACTCTCGCCAGGTCCAGTCGCACTTTGTGCATTTGAAGAACTTTGTCTCTGCTTCATCTCCTGCACGGGTTTGGATTGTCCAGAAATATGCTTTGTCATTCCCGCATTTTTTGCATTTTTCAACAACAATCGGGAGCGTGTTCATTTCTTTTTTAATAACAGCAACTTTATTTCTCTCTTCTATTTTTTCAGATGTTTTTAGTTTAAGTTTATCTTTGGTGGAGTATTCACATCTTGCACAGCCATAATTTTTTCTCTTCTGAATCAGAACTGCACCGCATCTTGGACAGAATTCAATCATTTTTATTATATTTTCCTGAGCTTTATTTCAGTTTAGATTTAACTAATTTATAAAGTTTCTTATTGCAAAATTATTGCTCTTTGCAGAACCCTCTTTCATTTTCATGCCTTAAATGCTCGTAAAATACAAGTTTTGCCCAGCCGACTGAAGGAATTATTCTAAATACTGCTTTTCCTACAATCTGGTCAGAATTTATAGAAGTTTCGATATTCAACTGCCCATTATTATTATCTCCTATTGTTGAAAAAATATACTCTCCGTTTTCTTGTTTTATTTTTATTATTCTATGAATTATAGGATTTTTTTGCTCTGCATTGAAAATTATTATGTCTCCTATTTTTATTTTCTCAGGTTTTGCTTTTACTATAAATAATATATCTCCTTTGCTAAATCCTTTTTTAAGAATAAACTCCTCGAATTCAGATTTATTTATATTAAAATTTTCATATTTTGAATCATGCCTATCCCACCAGTTATCAAAATTGCTGAAGACATTTCCAGTATGATGCATACTGCAGGATTCAACAATTGCAAGAGGCAGAGAAGTTCCTGTTGCTAAGTTCAGCAATGGAAAAAATACAAATTTTAT
>JBBTAN010000078.1:8100-9386 GCA_038044205.1 Nanobdellota archaeon | reverse complement strand
AAATGGTTCAAAGAAAATGGCGGGGTGAAGAAAGAATCAAAAAGACATGATGAAAAAGAAGAATATGATGGAGGAAGAGAATGAAAAATAAATTAGTAATGAAATTATTAGTAGATGGTGTGGAAAAGCAAAGGCTCGAAGCAACTTTACTTCCTCCTGGAAATATTATTAATAGAAAGATGGTTGGACTTCCTAAAATATATGGAAACCACCATGTAAATCCAGAAGCAATTAATAATGTTGAAACTGCTTACAAAACATTTGAAAGTATACATAATTCAGAATATCCAAATAAAAAAGTTACTATTGAATTAACTTATAAATAAAATGACAACTAAAAAAACTGAAAAATCAGAAAAATTTGAACGTCCAGACGGGAGAAAATATGATGAACTAAGAGAGTTTGATGCAAAAGTTGGAATAATCCCTAATGCTGATGGAAGTGCAATGTATAAATCAGGTGATACAATTGCAATAGCTGCTGTTTATGGACCTAAGAAAATGCACCCTCAACATTCACAAAATCCTGAAAAAGGAACTTTGAGATGCACTTACAACATGAATAGTTTTTCTGTTTCTGAAAGAATAAGACCAGGACCTTCAAGAAGAAGCACTGAAATATCAAAAATAACAGAATGGGCACTCGAACCTGTTTTAATGCTTGACAAATTTCCAAACATGGTAGTTGATGTTCATGTAAATATAATTCAGGCAGATGCTGGAACAAGATGCGCTGGAATTAATGCAGCTGCAATGGCTCTTGCTCATGCTGGAATACCTATGAGAGATATTGTTTCAAGTGTTTCTGTTGGAAAACTTGATAAAACAATAGTTGTAGATTTGAGCAAGGAAGAAGAAGACTTTGAGGAAGGTGAAGGACCCACAGATATTCCAATATCAATGACTCATTCTGGAAATATAACTCATTTTCAATTAGATGGAAAAATAGAACCTAAACAATTAATGGAAGCAATTGAAATGGCAAAGAAAGCTTGTGAAGAAATATATGAAGTTCAAAAGCAAGCTTTGAAAGATTCAATAAATATGGAGGAAGAAGATTAAATGACAGGTTCATTGGAAGAGAATATTAAAAAATCTGAAGAAGTAAGGGAAACATTATATCACACTATAAGTGAAATAAATGAATACCATATTCTGCCTCAAGAAGTTAAAGAAGAAAAGATTGAAGGGTATAGAATGCTTTTAGATATACGGGATAATCTTAATATAAGATTAAATTATTATCAAAATGAAGTTATAATTGAACAAAATAATGAGATAATTAA
>JBBTAN010000078.1:0-8000 GCA_038044205.1 Nanobdellota archaeon | reverse complement strand
GATTAAATTATTATCAAAATGAAGTTATAATTGAACAAAATAATGAGATAATTAACAATTTAAATACGTTAATCAGGAAGGATAAATAAAAATGAGCGGCGAAGATATAGAAATTACACCTTATGTTACTGCTGAAAGGATAAGAAGTTATCTTGAGAATGGAAAAAGATTTGACGGAAGAAAAACAGATGAATACAGAGAATTGACAATTGAAAAAGATATTTCAAAAAAAGCAGAAGGTTCTGTAAGAGTCAAGCTTGGAAAAACAGAAGTTCTTGTTGGAGTTAAAATGGATGTTGGAGTGCCTTATCCTGATTCACCTGATAAAGGAAATCTAATGGTTACTGCAGAATTCTTACCTTTGAGTTCTTCAAGAATAGAACTTGGTCCTCCTAAATTTAATTCAATTGAAGTTGGAAGAATAGTTGACAGAGGAGTAAGAGAAAGCAAATTAATTGAGCTTGAAAAATTATGCATAAAAGAAGGAGAGAAAGTCTGGACAGTTTTCATAGATATTTATACTATAAATGATGATGGAAATATTCTTGATGCAGCAGGAATAGGAGCAGTGGCTGCATTAAAAATTGCAAAAATCCCGAAATATGATGAAGAAACAGGAAAAATTCTTCACGATGAACATAGTGGAAGTCTTCCTTTAAAAAAAATAAATCCTTTTACAATAACTGTTCATAAAATAGGAGACCATTTAATTTTAGACCCAACAAGAGAAGAAGAAGATGTAAGTGAAACAAGAATAACTATGGGGAGTTCTGATGGTGAAATATTTTCTCTTCAAAAAGGTGATTCAGGTTATTTTAGCATTGATGAAATTCAAAAGTCTTTTGATATTGTTGGTAAAGCCTGGAAAGAATTATTTAAAAAGGTTGAAGCACAATTAAAATAAAATGACACAGATAGAACAGAATTTTACAAAATATGAAAAAGCAAGAATTCTTGGTGCAAGGGCTTTGCAATTAGCCATGAATGCCCCTCTTCTTTTAAAAATAAGTGATGAGGATTTGGAAAAAATTAATTATGATGTTCTTAAAATAGCTGAAATAGAACTTGCTTCTGGTGTTCTTCCAATTTCTATAAAGAAACCTTTTCCTGAAAAGAAAGAAGGAAAATTGAAGAGAGAGGTTGTTTCTCCAAGACCAAGTGATAAGAAAGTTGAAGGCGCAGAGGAAAACGAAGAAGAAAAGATAGCAGAGGAAGGCGAGATAATGGACCTTGCCAATCCTGAGGATGAAGGAGAAAGTTCTGGCTAGAGTGATGAGAGTGAAAGTTACGGGGAATAAATCATTCTAAGAAATTAATTATTTATAATAGTCTTTTAATATTGATTGAAGAAAGTAATTATCGCCTAAGCCGGTAACATTGTTCAACTATTAATCAACTTTGTAAATATATCACTTAACTTAGAATAATTATCTGATTTTAGCTGATAACTAATTCATAAACAAAACCTTATAAATAATTATATTTTCTTTAAATAATGGTTGTAATAAGAGGTAACCAAAGGTTCCAACTAATTTCCATAAAATGAAAATTAAAGAAGTGTCTGCCAAAAGCATTCTTGATTCAAGAGGAGAAAAGACAATATTAATTTCTATAAAAACTAATTCGGGAAAAACATTCAGCGCTTCTTCTCCGTCAGGTAAATCAACAGGTAAATACGAAGTCAAACCTTACAAAAAGAGCCTTGAAGAAGATATAATTACAATTAAGAAATTTAAAAAATATTTCTCAGAAGAAATTCTTGAAAAATTTGAAGATTTGAAGAGGGTTGAAGATATTCTTAATGGGCATGTAGGTGCAAATACTTTATTTGCTTTTGAATCTGCTGTTCTTAAAGCAATTGCATATGAAGAAAAAAAGCAAGTATGGCAATTAATAAATCCTGAAGCTGGAAAAATAAAAAAATTTCCAAGGCTGGTTGGAAATTGCATAGGTGGAGGAAAACATTCTGAAACTAATGAAAAAAAACCAGATTTCCAGGAATTCTTGCTTATCCCAAATTTAAAATCACCTGAAAAATCCCAGGAACTAAATAAAAAAGAAAAAGAAAAAACAGAATATTTGATTAAAAAGAAAGATAAAAATTTTACTTCTAAAAAGAATGATGAAAATGCCTGGATGACTTCAATGAATGAAAAAGAAGTTCTTGACATGCTGAGTGAACTGGATATTCCTCTTGGGGTTGATGTTGCTTCTTCAGGATTTTATTCAAGAAAAAAATATCATTATGAAAATCCGATGCTGGACAGAGAGGAAAATGAACAATTGGATTATATAAGCAATTTAATAAAAAATTACAATCTATTTTATATTGAAGACCCATTTGATGAAGAAGATTTTGAAAGTTTCTCCAAACTTCTTAAAAAATTCCCAAATTCTTTGATAGTTGGAGATGATTTGACTGTTACAAATTCAAAAAGATTGCAAAAGGCAATTAAAATAAAAAGTATAAATGCAATTATTGTAAAGCCAAATCAGTGTGGTTCTCTTATTGAAGTCAAAAAAGTCTGCGAGATTGCTAAAGAGAATAATATAAAAATAATCTTCTCTCACAGAAGCGGAGAGACAGAGGAAACTATTCTCGCTGATTTAGCTTTTGGATTTCAGGCTGATTTCTTCAAATGCGGAATAACTGGGAAGGAACGCGAGGCAAAGATAAACAGGTTGATTGAGATTGAAAAGGGGTTGAAGGGATAAAAAAGGTGTTGGGAGAAGATTGATAAAATAATTATCAAAAATAATATTAACTACAAAATCGCTTTAAGCAGATTTTTCCGTCGTTAATTAAGTTAAGTCGAGCAATGATTTAAAAGTTATTGCTGGACTAATTTAGTTTTACGGAGAATTTAGGCAGAGCGAAATTCAGAGTTGGTATTAATCATATGAAATCAATTATCACTCTCAAATAACAACATGTAGAAAAGTTTAAATACTTTAAATGGTGGGAAGAATTATGGGAATAAAAATGAGTTTATTCGGAACAAAAGTAGAAGAAGATTCATTAAAAAATTTAGTTAGACTTATTGGAGAAGATTACAATTCTTTAATAAATCAATATGAAAAATCTCAAAAGGATATTATTACCTCAGAGTATTTTGGAAAGGTTTTATTTGATCTATCTCAAGAAGAATTAAATGCTAAAATAAATCTTTACGCCAAAAGTTTTTACGAGACTACAAGAGATTCTGATGGAAGTAGAAAAAGATATTCTTACAAACATAAGATAAATAAGATTAAAAGTTTAGAAGGTACAATTAATTATAAAAATTTATTCACAAATCATATTCAATAATTCTTTCGTCTGGCGATTTATCGACGGGCGAAACGGAAATTTATTTCCGTCCCAACACAATATAGAATGTTCTGGTAAGCAAGTAATTAAAATGAGAATAGTTCGAGATAAATTATTAATTTACTCATTCTTAAATAAAGTTCTATTATTTTTTAAAATACTTTGTTTTACCTTATCAGGAAGAAAATTAAATACTTGTATGTCTATCTTATCTGATATTTGACCAGAGATTTCTTTTCTAAAATCAAATGCCTGCTTCTTTGTTATGTCTGAAAATTCAATAGCTATGTCAATATCAGATCTTATTGTCAATTTATTTTCAATAAAGGAACCAAATAAGAGAATTCTTTTTATTTTGCCTCTTAAAGGGTGTTCTAATATAGTTTCTTTTGCTTCTTGAATAATTAGTTTTATAGATTGTGCTTTTTTTAAATCAAATTCATCTTCAAATTTCGATATTTCTTTTATAAATTGTAGTTTTTTTCTTATATCTCTGGATAAACGATTCTTTTCAGATTGAGTTAAGCTTATTCCATTAGATTGCTTTTCAATTATCTTCAGCTCTCGCTCTCCAAATATTCTTCTGGAATTCTCGTTTGCTTTTAAAAATTGAATTAAATCCATTATAACCTCAGTAGGGGTTATTATAACCAAGATAATGGTTATTTTTATACTTTTTGGTTTTAGAGAAAAATCTGAAGTAAATTTATCATATAAATTCTTAAAAATACTTGGTTCTTGCTTGAAATATGAGTAAGGATAAATTAAAAGTTAATTTTCATGATAGGAAAATGAATTTGCTTGAAGCAAGATTGTATTCTTGCGGTTTAAGATTGGGAATTATAAATGTAGATTTAAATGAGGAAGAAATAAAAGATTATCATAAATGGGAAGATGAACAATACATAAAAAACAGGAAAGTGAAAGAAATTATAAGTGCAGAAGAAAAAATATCTGAAAAATCGAATGAAAGGCAATATTTAATTGAAGAATTAAAAAACCAAATAAGATTAACGAAAAATGCAAAGAGCAAAGCATATTGTGAAAAATACGGACATAAAGAGATGAAAGGTTCTTCTGATATTAGGCTTAGCGCTAGTGGGGCAAGAGTTCATGTTCTTTGCTCAAAATGTAATGCAATGTATGAAAGAGCACCAACAAAAGAAGAATTAGAAAAAGCTAACAAAATAACATATAATCCATTTCATGGTTAATTAATTATTGAAATGCATAAATATTTTAAGTTGATTTATAATATATTTAGTATGGATTTATCTTTTGATCAGAAGATTAAAATAAATAATTTAATAAAGAAAGTATATAAAACTCAGGAAGAATGTGGAAAGATTGGGCATGTATCTAATTTTGAATGGTTTGTTTATGATTCTGGAAAAATGAGTGGAATATGTGAGAATTGTGGTGGGATGTATGAAAGAAATCCTACAACTGAAGAACGAGAGAAATATTCAGGAATATTAAGAGACCCCTTTATGAACAAATTAATTTTCAATATAGAAAACCTTTAAAGACATCACTTCGTTCGGTCTAAAATTTCTTCAAAAATGCAACCGAAGAATGGGGTTCTTTAAAAAAGAACCTACAATGGTAGAAAAAACTAACCGAATGATTTTTAAACTAATTTTTCTCTAAAACCCTATGGCAATTAAAAAACTCAATGAAAAATCTGAAGAAAAGATAGCAGACATAAAATTAGGTGAAGAAGTTGAAGAAACCCTTGAAGGCAAAGAATTGGAAAAAGCTGCTGAAAAAGAATCAGTTGATGAAAAAGCAGGGAGTGATTTAGAAAAGAAAAGAAAAATTCTTCTTGAAAAAGCTGCTAAATTAAAAGAAAAATTAACAGAAGAAATTCCAACTTCAGAAGAATTGAAAGAAAAAGTAAAAATAAAAAAAAGAACAGACATGCTTATTCCTCTCGACGAATATGTAAAAGCGGGTATTTATCTGGGAACAAAGGTGGTTACTCCTGAAATGAGACCTTTTGTTTACAGAAGAAGGGCAGATGGCTTGGCAATTTTCAATACTGATTTAATTGATGAAAAACTTAAAGAAGGTGTTGAATATTTATCAAAATTTGAGCCAAAAGATATAATTTTAGTATGCAAAAGACAGGCAGGCTGGAAAGTTGCAAAGAAATTTTCTGAAATTACTGGAATAAGAACTTTTACTAAAAAATATCCTGCAGGAATTTTAACAAATACTACTCTTCCTGACTTTTTTGAAAATGAATTAACAATAGTTGTTGATTCCTGGCTTGATAAAAATGCACTCCACGATACTTTAAGAGTAAGAAAAAAAATTTTGATGGTTTGTGATACAAATAATTTTGGAAAAGGAGCAGATAAAATTATAATTGGCAATAATAAAAGCCCGAAAAGTCTCGGAGTTATATTCTACATTCTAACAAAAGAATATTGCAAAAAAAAGAATATAGAAGCAAATATTCCTGATTTAGAATGGTGGACTGAGGATTCAGGTGAAAATATTCCTGCAAAGCATGGGGTTTAGGATTTAATATGACAGATGGTTATTCTGATAAACATCAAAGGAAAGGAAAAACAGATTATGAATTTTTAAAAGATAGGATGAGAAATTATCTTTCACCTATTATAACTTATTTTGAACTTAGAAGAATGTATGATAATGGAGAAATTCCTGAAGATAAAAAAGAGGAAATTAAGGGGTTACTAGAAAAATTAGAATCAAAATGTCAGGTCAATATTAAAAAAATAGAGAAAATTTTAAAGAGGGATTAATTAATCTAATCACAACAATTCTTAAAAAGAAGTTTAATTATAAGTTTCATATGGGAAAATCAAAAAGAACTATTGAATTCATAGCAAATAATACTAATGAAGCATTAGCATTAAAAAAATCACTTTTAGAAGAAGGATTAGATGTTAATCATATTTATACTGGTTCTTCTGTTCCAATATTAATAGATGAAGGAAATTATACTTCGGGTGCAGGCAATATAAGATTAATGTATGGTTTGTTTAAATCTTAGTTTAAATTAATCGGAGAAATTTAATTATCTGTAACAGTAATTTTATATTAATCCAAATATCTAACTAGACATAATAATCTAACAGGATTTTACCAAGCTAACTGAATTAAGATATCAATAATTAATTTATTCTTCACTATCTTCCTCAATTCTTCTTGAAAACTCTGGTATATCCTTAACAAACATTTGTATTAATTGCTTGTTTGTCTTACTTTTATTTTCTTTTGCTCTCTTTAACTTTAATATTTCATTTATAGCAGCTACTGCATAAATTCTCAATTCCCTCTTTATATCCTCGCCGGAATCTTTGAGAAAGTGCTTTATTATCTCATCCACATCTGCGCCAATATTCTTTTCTTGAGCCTCCAAAGCATAATTAGCAGCATGCACCATTGCAACTTCAGCATCTTTTATCATTTTGAGTAAAATACGAAAACAAAGTTGGTTTTTAAAATTTGTTGTTAAATTTTATATACTATTTTGGAATTATATTATATACATCTGAGGATAATTATGATTATAAATAGGGATATAATCGAGTTAATTATGAAAGATTATTTTGATAATGAATTAAAAGAAATAAAAAAAGGTTTTTATAAATTACCTGATTCAGATGATTTATTCTATTTTACTGGTAAGTATGAAGCTGGCTTTGCCATTTTTGAAAAAGAAAGTGAAGCGGGAAAAAGCAGATTAATTCCTCATACTAAAGTTCATAATTTATCTCAAGTAAATAGAGAATTTGTGGAAAGAGAATTAGGAAATTTAAAAAATAAAACAAATTGGCTAGAAGAAAAATTGAAGGAATAAAATGATTAACGACGGTTCTAAACTTGTTGATTCTATAAATGGTAGAGGAAATTTAAATTTAAAACAATTAGTTGTAATAAAACCCAATTTATCTTCTGTTCTCAAAAAATTAGAAGAATGTAAAAAAGAAGGAAAACCTTATGAAGAAATTTCCTTCATTGATTATCACATTGTTAATGCTGAAGTTTTATTTAATAGTGAGAGAGATCATAAAGATATGTATCTTTTATATTTAGAATTGCCTCCTAAATAATTAAAAATTATTTTAATATTTAATTCCCCTCGCCAAAATTCTATTTCTCCGTCGAAAAACCCCACGAAACATTTATAAAGCTCTTTTTTCTGAACTATTTGTTAATTAAGATGAGTGCCTTAACAATCGAAATAAATTCTAAGGTATGAGGTATGTAGAAGCAGTCATCTATTTGTAATTTTTTAGTCAACCAATTTATAATGAAGTAAGCCAATAGTTAGGAGATGTGTGAAGTGATTTTCTTCTTACCAAGAAAATTGCGCAATGAGGTTTTTGTTTTTAATTAATTTTATCGACGGAAATCTATGAATTGTTTAAATCTAGTTGATCCTGCTAGCGGCTGCGGCTCTCTGGTTTGCGTTTAGACATGCAAGTCTTTTTGTTTCTTCGGAAGTGAAAGGCGAACTGCTCAGTAACACGTAGCTAACCTACCCTTAAGTCGAGGATACTCTCGGGAAACTGAGGTTAATACTCGATAGGAGATATACCCTGGAATGATTTATCTCTAAAATTCGAGCTTAAGGATGGGGCTGCGGCGGATTAGGTAGTTGGCGGGGTAAAAGCCCACCAAGCCTGTGATCCGTAAGGGCTCTTAGCGGAGA
>JBBTAN010000077.1:0-3868 GCA_038044205.1 Nanobdellota archaeon | reverse complement strand
CAGTTTCAACAAGCATTGCAAAAACAGTTTCCTGAAGAGAATAAGCTAAATCTTCCAAAGAATATTTTTTTGATTCAATTTTTTGTTTTAAATTAGTCAGAATACCTGAAAGAGCAATGTCCATTCCCTTAACTTTGTAAGGAAGTTCAATAAAATTCTTTCCCTGCTTTGCTAATTTCTCTATTGCTGGCCCTCCTGGAAAACCTATTCCAGCATATCTTGCAAAATTGTCTATAAAATTTCCGACACCTATATCGAGAGTTTCTCCAAAGACTCTATATTTTCCAGAGGCATAGGCTATAACTTGCGTGTTTGCACCTGATACATAGAGCATTACAGGATCTTTTGCTCCTGTTATTTTTCCTATTTCAAGATGAGCAACGCAATGATTTACTCCAACAACTGGCTTTTTTAATTTTAATGAAATTTCTTTTGCAAATTTCATTCCTTCAAGAAGGCAGGGGGCAAGTCCAGGCCCTTGTGAAAACGCAATTGCATCAATCTCTTTTTCCTGAATTCCTGAACTTTCTAATGCTTTTTTATATAATTCATGAGATATTTTTGAATGGTGTTTTGCAGATTCAATTGGAATTATCCCGCCTTTCTCTGTAGTATACATATCACGCACATTTGTAAGAATTTTTCCATCTTTTACAATTCCTATTCCAAATGTATGTGCAGTTGATTCAATTCCCAGGACGACTGTCATAAGTCAAGGAAATACAAAGAATTTATAAAATATTCTAATACTAATTAATAATGGACATTGCCTTAGTTTATATGGTTGCAGGACTTTCCAGCAGATTTGGAGGAAAAATAAAACAATTTGCAAAAGTTGGTCCAAAAGGAGAGACAATAATAGAATATTCTTTAAATCAGGCACTTCCTGAAGGATTCACTAAGATTATTTTTATAGTAGGAAATAAAACTGAAAAACCTTTCAGAGATATGTTTGGAGAGAGTTACAAAGGAATTCCTATTTTTTATTCACAGCAGAAATTTAATGAAGAGGAAAGAGAAAAACCTTGGGGGACTGCTGATGCATTGTGCTCCGCAAAAGATGTTATAAATTGCCCCTTTGTTGTGTGCAATGGGGATGATATTTATGGAGCAGAAACATTTAGGATATTAGTTAATCATTTAAAAAATAAATCAACTGGTGCAACAATAGGATATAAATTAAAAGACGTATTGCCCAGCGAAGGAAAAGTAAACAGAGGAATATTTAAATTTAATTCGGATAATACAGTAAAATCGCTCACTGAAATATTTGAAATAGCAGAAGAAAATTTAGAAGAAAAGGGATTATCTCAGGAAAGTTTATGTAGCATGAATATTTTTGCACTTCATCCAGAAATTGTAAAAGAATTAGATTTTATATTAAAAAAATTCAAAGAAGAGCATGAAGGAGATAAAAAAATAGAATGCCTGCTTCCGGAGGAAATAGGAAGACTAATTGAACAAAAAAGATTAATAGTTTATCTTTATCCCACTAATAGCAGATGGTTTGGAATAACAAATCCCCAAGACGAAGAAAAAATTAGAGAAGAATTAAAAAAATAAAAAAAGGAAATAAAAAAGCTTATCTTTTTTTCTTCTTTTTCTTTCCACCTCTAGCCATCTTAGCTTCACAGACATTTCCCTTACCATCTACATAGTAAAGATAACCAGGTTTTCTCTTTATAACGTTCTTAACTAAAATTGTTCCCATTTTTAACCTCCTTTTTTATGAATATAGTTTATTATAGTTAATATTCTTTTTAAATCTTTCTCCGACGAGGGAAAGTTCCCGAGGAGTAGTTACTCCCCACCTCTTCTTGACGATAGGGATTTGCGAAGGGAGATTAATTTTTATCGAATAGGATTTTTACCTTTTTATCGTACTCCTTATTTAAAGGAATTTCAACCAGTTTATAAAAAGGTTTTTTGCATGAAATTGATAATCTGAAAGGGTTTATGAGCTTTTTGTCAATAATTTTATTTTTGTCGTCGAGCCAGACAGCAGCAAATTTAAAGAAGACAAAAAGAGAATGTATTTTCATTCTTGTTGGTTTTTTGAATTCAAAGAGCATTGAGGTGCATTTCTCCCTGCGATGAAACATGAGTCCTCTTATCTTGCCAAATTCTGACAATTTTTTTATGTTTTGTATTTCTATATCTTTGGATTTATGTTTTATTATCATTTTAAATTTGATTATATATCTTTAAAATTTCATTCGTGGTAAATATCTTTATTTCTTTTTGTTTTTGGAAATGCTTATCTTCACTCCATATAGGACAATTTAAAAAAAGGGCAGCCGCAACAAAAGGGACATCATCATTATCTATTTTACCAATTATATTCTCTGCTTTGCATTTGTATTTAGCCATATTATCATTTCGCAATATTGTGATGTATTTTAATAGCTTTCTAATTAAATCCCTTAAATCTTCTTTATTTATATAGGATTTGTTAATTATAAGTTCTTCATATTTCTTTATCTCAATTAGCTCCTGTTCTGGGATAAATAAATTAAAAGGAGAATTAATTATAATCTCTCTGGTTAATCCATCTTTTATAAGGGCAGATAGGAATATATTTGTATCAATTACAAAATTCATTAAATTTCTTAGAAGCACTTCTTTTTATCTTTTTGGATATTTCTTCAACATCTTTCTTTGTCAATTTGCTCTTTGATGCAATTCTATTCATAGTCTCCAAATCATTTATTCTTTCTTCTATTGCACGCCTCGCTATCTCGCTCCATCTTATTTCTGACATGCCTTTCATTTTTTCATGAAGTTCTTTTGGGATGGATAATGTCATATTTACCATACTTATTTATGTGTTAACACATATTTAAACATTTCGGTTTAGATTAACTTTTATTTGAACCATCCACTTTTCTTTTTCTCATATACTTCTCTCTCTTCTTTCTTCGCGATATATGTCTTATAGTATAAATTTACATTTTTTTCACACACAAAATCATGATGCCTAAATCCTCCTCCAAAAGTCTGAGGTATGTGCATTAATTCATGAATAATTGTTTTTATTTTATCCTCTTCTTTTAATTTATCAAATCTTGGAGAAAGAAATTCAAGTGCATAATAAGCTTCAACACCTATTGCTTTCTGCAAAAGTTTTCCGAGAGCATGACATCTTGCAATTGTTCCTCTCGTAGAGCTTCCATAACTTCTATAGCATTTAACTCTTTCAATTACAATGTGTGGAAAAAGCAGTCTTGAAATTTCTTCAGCAATTTTTTGCAAATCTTCAGCATATTCGTATTTCATAATTCCAGAAATAAATATTTGTTTATATATTTAGTTATAAAGGTTAAATTAATTATCAAGGTAAAATCATATGGTTTTATCATTATATCTAACATTGTTGATAACTAATCCAATAAAAAACTGTTACAGATAACTTATTATTCAATTTCAACAATTTTGTTTTTGGAACTAAATTACCTATTCTCCGGCTTCTTGTATGATTTTCCCAAAGCATGATAAATTTCAGTTTCTGTTTTTCCTGCAATTTTCTTTCCTGTTTTTCTGTCAAATAATCCGTGCTGTGTTAATTTGAATCCTTTTCTCTTTGCGATTATTCTTAATCCAATGCCCGCTCCTTTTTTTGAGGAATAAGCAAGAAGTTCAGCACCCCATTCTTCTTCAGTTGTGTAATATAATTCAGTTTGAACTCCATTAATATTCCAGCTAGATTCGTGCTCTCCCCCTGAAATGAATTTTCCTTTTACTTTTATTTTCATAAATTCTTCAAGTTTATTTTTATCTTTTGGAATTAAAACAATATCAATATCTTTTGGATTAATTTCTCCACGACGGATGCTTCCTGCAATTTCAATTCTTTTGCAAAAGGGTTTTA
>JBBTAN010000076.1:2628-5452 GCA_038044205.1 Nanobdellota archaeon | reverse complement strand
TTTCCTTTGGAATACAGGAAAAATTTGATTCCTTTTGGAGATTTATTACTTTTTCCAGTTTGAGGTCGAAGTAATTTTAATGAATTCTTTTTGCAATATAACCAATATATTTATAAGTATTTTACGACAAATATTTTTACTGAAGCCGACATCGCATAGGCACTCACGGAGTGAATGAAGCTCGACCTATGCTCAGTCAGTTACTGAAGCCGACATCGCATAGTGGTATTGCACGAGATTGCTAGCTCAAAGACATTCTGTCTTTGGCCTTTGCCGAGGAACGCAAAGGAACGGCAAATATCTCGGCCCTTCGGGGCTCCTGGGTTCAATTCCCAGTGTCGGCGTCCTCTCCAAAAAGATTTATAATCTAAATTTAATTGTATGTCTAAGAGGTGAAAATGAACAGAACATTAAAACTGCTTATGATATCAGACATATTCGTAATCAGCGGTTTTGGCTTGATTTCCCCTATTCTCGCAATTTTCATAAAAGATAATCTTATCGGAGGAACTATTTTTGCTGCAGGTATTGCAAGCATGATTTTTTTAATTACCCAATCTCTTCTTCAAATTTTATTTGCTTACAAATTTAATCCAAAAGATAGATTATGGATGATTTGGGTTGGAACAGGTTTAATGGTATTAGTGCCATTTGGTTATATTTTTTCAACCCACATTTATCATATTTATTTTGTTGAGTTTATATTTGGAGTTGGAGCAGCTTTTGCTTATCCATCTTGGTCTAGTTTATTCACTGCTAATTTAGAAAAAGGAAAGAGAGGATTCCAGTATTCTATATATTCCTCCTCAGTTGGGTTGGGGACAGCAGCCACAGCAGGAGTCGGAGCTTTGCTTGCTGAAAAGATAGGCTTCCAGCTTGTATTTATATTAACAGGGATATTAGCAATAATTGGTTTGTTTATTCTTTTCAAGCTTGAGAAGAAAGTGTTGAAAAAGACTTGAATGAATTAGTTCTTTAAAAATAATTAAAAAAAAGAAGAAAAAGAAAAATAAAAAATTAAAGTCCGTACATCTTTTGCAATCCAGTAATATCTGGAGTTTCAAGTGTTCTTTTTGATGTATCTCCTTCTGTCGAATAACCATACATTGTTACTGCTAAGCAAGTTGTACTGTATATATCAGCTAAACCTACTGCATGTCCAAGCTCGTGCGTTGCAATATTTTGCAAATCCATTAGTAAGGAATTAGTGGTTGCATCTCCCCAATTAAATCTCGTGTTAAATCTCATATCAAATTCAACAATTTGTTTTCCAACTCGGGTATACCAAACAGATGTTACAGCTATAACACCATTATTAGGATAATCTCCAAAGTCAATTGTATTTTGATAATCTTGCACGCCATAATTTGCCGAAGAATTTGTTCTATAAGCATTGTTAAACAATTCACTTTGTGTTGAATAATCCCAAGTCTCTGCCGATGTTGATATTGTCGAAGTTACAAATGCATCTGATAATCCTTGGGGATTAGTTGGGTTAATTACATAATTTACTGGAAGTGTGTTCCATTTTACTCCCATTAATTTATAACAAGTTTCTGTTTTTATTGGTCTTGCAGGATTTACTGATTTTGCATAATGAATAAAATCCACTCTCTCTAATCCTCCATTTTCTCCTATTACTGGGGAGTTCTCCTTTGCCTTATCATTTGCAGGGACAATCATAGATGCAGAAATTAACGAAGTCACTAACAAGAATGTTGCAAGAATAGCATACAATCCAATTATTATCTTTTTCATATTTATTTACCTCCTTACAACTATATTAGTATATTAAAGAGAGTATAAGAATAACTATAAATACTTTATTGTAATTCCTATTTTGCCTTTCCAGGATATATTTTTGAGAATTTCTTTATTTCATTCAAATTTAATTTTGCAGTTATCAAGCCTTCTTTGTCTTTTATTTCTGCCAGTATTTTGTGAGGAGATGAGATTGCAGAATAAGAAATTAAATCCCATTCATCTGCAACAGGACTGCACACAGCCACAAAATTAAGATTTTCAAACGCTCTTGAAACTATCATTGATTTCAATAAATTTAATTCCCCCTTTTTTGGATTTTCTTTGTGTGCCTGTATTTCATAACCCCAATGGGCTGGACAAAATATAATTTCTGCGCCTGCTTTTTTCATTTGCTTGAATAATTTTGGGAAAGCCAAATCCCAGCATATTACAATTCCAATTTTTGCAAAATCTGTTTTATACACAAATATTCTTTTGCCTGCTTTTTTTGCATTATCTCCATAAAGATTTATCTTTTTATATTTCCCTTTTATTTCTCCTTTTCTGTCAATTAAAATTGCCATCTTGTAAATCTTTTTATCTGTAACAAAGTAGTCTGTTATTATTGCCCATATAGAATTCTCTTTGCATGCATCTTGTATTTCTTTTATTAATTTATGATTTAAAGGTAATTTTTCCGGCCTATTTATGCAAGTTTCTGGAAAACAGACAATATCTGCATTTTTTTCACCAGCCAATCTAATATATTTCTTTATTATCTCAACATTATGTTTTCCAGTATGGTTGTATTTTATCTGTGCAAGAGCGACAAGAGGAAATCTTTTTTTCATTTTGTTTGGATAGGATTTATTTAAGTGCTTAACAATTTCCAGTCTTAACTATTTAAAGCTGACGGTGTCGACGAAAGATTTTTAAAGATTTCATCGACAAAGGAGTTCTCACAACAAGATGTAGTTAGTAAATGAAAGGGGAGGGTTATATGTAGTTACTAATTATTTTTTAACATGAAATTAAGATAATTAATAGCAGCGAGTAGATTTGAACTACTGACCTCCGGGTT
>JBBTAN010000076.1:0-2528 GCA_038044205.1 Nanobdellota archaeon | reverse complement strand
TTATGGGCCCGGCGAGCACTCCAGGCTGCTCCACGCTGCTATACAATTTCTAAAATATCAGCACTTTTAAAACTAACTATAAAAGATTTTTAAATTGTATCTTCTTTCTTTTAACATGAAAAAGAGAACCGATAATTCCAGAAAAAACATCTATCTTCTTGGAAGCTCGAGCATGTTCAACGACATTTCAAGCGAAATGATTACTCCTATACTTCCTTTTTATATAACTGCACTTGGAGGAACCGGATTAGCTGTTGGTGCTCTCAGTGGATTGAGAGAAGGGCTTGCAAGTTTATTCAAAATTTTTGGGGGGTGGATTTCTGACAGGACGGGAAAAAGAAAACCACTTGTATTTGTTGGATATATAGTTTCATTAATTTCTAGATTTTTTCTTTTGCTAGCTAATTCTTGGCAATTAGTTTTGGGTTTGGTTTCTTTTGAAAGAATTGGAAAATTAAGGGACGCTCCAAGAGATGCAATGATTGCTTCTTATGGCAATCAGAGAGGAAGAAATTTCGGAATTCATCAGATGATGGATACTTTGGGGGGAGTAATAGGAATTACAGTTATACTGCTTTTATTCTGGAAATTTAATATGAATTTCAAATTAATAATTTTAGTTGCTTCTTTAATTGCAGTTCTTTCTCTTGTCCCTTTATTTTTTGTAAATGAAAAAAAATTTGTTAAATCTTCAAAAAATATTTTTCAGGGAATAAAAGAAGTTAATTGCAAATTAAAATATTTTATATTTGTTGCTTCTGTATTCACTCTTGCTAATTTTGGAATTAATATGTTTCTTCTTCTTAAAGCAAGAGAAATAACAGGAAGTCTAATTGCTGCGTTGGGGATGTATGCTTTGTTTAATGTTGCTTATGCTATTTTTGTTATTCCGTTTGGAAAATTATCAGATAAAATAGGAAGAAAAAAGGTTTTAATGATAGGTTACATTTTATTCTTTGCATTAACTCTTGGATTAATTTTCTTCTCAAGCATATTTGCTCTTATTGCAGCATTTATAATTTATGGAGTTGTTCTTGCAATAACTCAATCTAATCAAAGGGCACTTGCTTCAGATTTATTGGGAAAAATGAAAGGAACTTCCATGGGGTTTTTCCACTCTGTTATAGGAATAGTTAATATCCCTGCAGGAATAATTGCAGGATTGTTGTGGGATGTAAGCCCTACAGTTATGTTTGGATATCTAACAGCAGTTGCATTTATATCTGTAATTCTTTTGTGCTTTTTAAGAGAAGGAAAAGAGTATGAAAAATAAAATGTTATTAAATGAATTAAAAGATAGTTATCTCAGTAAAATCTTATCTTGTTATAATATTACCAATATTAATTAATAGTCGAACAAGATTTTGGTTTTAGCAGATAATTAAATTTCTCCAAATTAAACTATATTATATTCTATACAATACATATCTTTTTTAACTTATTTATGAAATTGGATTTATGATAATATTAAAACCAGTCCCAGGAAGAACAAGAGCTATTGTTGGCGCACACGAAGAAGCGCAGGGGGCAATTGATAATTTTCTCGTGGAAGCAAAAAAATATATAACTGATAATTTTGGAGAGAATCCTTCCTTTGAAATAAAATCTCAGGAAATGAAATTATCAGATAACAAATTAACTTATTTAGTTTATAATAATTGTTGTGTGGCAGGAGTCTTTGAGAGAAGAACAGAATTTAATAATTTAGAATATATCTTCTTTAGGGATTTAACCCAATTAGAAAGTAAATTTAAAACAGGGCAATAAGATTAATATAAAAAATAATTATTTAGTGACAAATGATTAATAAAAAGAGAATTTTATAACAGCAATTTTTAAAAACCAATTTCTTTTAGACATTCCATGGGTGAATTTATTTTAGGAATTGATGATGCAGGGCGCGGGCCTGTCATAGGCCCAATGATTCTTGCTGGATGTCTTATTGACGAAGCAACTGAAAAAGAATTTAAAAAACTAGGAATAAAAGACAGCAAGGAATTAACACCTAAGAGGAGGGAATTTTTAGCAGTAATAATAAGAGAAAAAGCAGAGACATTTGAAATTGCTTTTACTCATCCTATTGAGATAGATGAAAAATTAACAAATGGAACAAATTTAAATCATCTCGAGGCTATAAAAATAGCTGAAATAATTAATAAGATAAATAAAGGCTACAATAAAATAAAAGTTATAATAGATTGCCCTTCTGTAAATATATGCAAATGGACTAATTTATTGAAGACTAAAATAGAAAATTTATCTAATCTCGAAGTTGTTTGTGAGCACAAGGCAGATAAAAATCATATTTCTGTTTCAGCTGCTTCAATACTTGCAAAATCTGCAAGAGAAAAAGAAATGGACGGGCTTAAAAAGATTTACGGAGAGGAAATAGGTTCTGGTTATACTTCTGACCCTTCAACAATAAAATTTATTGAAAAAAATGCACGAATTCATGAAGATTCTGGAATATTCAGAAAGACTTGGGAAACCTGGAGAATATCAGTTAATAAGATTAGCCAGAGAACATT
>JBBTAN010000075.1:0-2771 GCA_038044205.1 Nanobdellota archaeon | reverse complement strand
CTCGGTGTAAACTAATATATCATAAAGCATCCAAATTAAAAGAGCACTTTAAGATAGCTCGTTTTACACGAGTTGTTTTAGCCCATTTATATTATTCTAACAATATCAACCAACCTTTTAACTTTTTCTCTATCAATTGGAAGTTGTGTATTCCCATTTGGTTTAAAATAACTTCCTATAATTGCTCCATCCGTTATTCTTAGTTGAGGGTATACCTTTTCTAAGTTTACTCCTGCTCCAACAATCAAAGGAAAATCTCCCAAATGACTTCTAAACTCTCTTAATTTGTCTATTGGTGTTTCTATTCCTGTGCCTTCTCCAGTTGTGACAATAGCTTCACATCTTAATCTGCCTTCCTTTAAATCCAATTCTAATGGGTTGCCTGTTGGACGAATATATTTAAATCCAACTCCACCAAACACAAGAATTTGTGGATATGACTTTCTTATTCTATCATATCTATCTAAATCTAAGTCTTGAGTTTGAACACTATCGAATTGCACAAATTTAGCACCATATAAAGATGCCATATCAAACGAAGAATATGGATTTCTCAAAACATTAACCCCTCTAACAATACTAAGGTTTTGTTTAAAGGATTGTTTTAAAGTTTCAATAACATCTCCTTCATTTCCATGATAATCTTCTATTATTGCTCCATCTACACTTTCTTCTTCATAGATTCTTAATTCTTCTAAAGCTCTTTTCACTCTATCTTCTCTATTTTTACCTGCTAAATGAATCATTCCAATAATCGCCTTTCTTAAAAATAATTCTCTAAATCTATCCTTTTCCATTCTTACTAACTCCATCAAATCCACAATTTAATAAATAATCTCTAACTAAATCTATATCTAATTTATCATCACTTCTAACTCCACTTTCAATATCAATACTTACTCTATTTGGAAAAAAATGATTTAATGACTTAGTTAATGGTCTAACATTAGTAGGTTTTATTCCACCAGCATAAACCAGCCCCAAATGATCTAATCCTTTATTTGTTACAATTCCTCTTCCAAATCTCACCGCCAAACTATTCTCATCCAAATCTAATTCCAAATTAGTTCCATGACTTGGATCAAACATAACATATTCAATAAAGTCTCTTCTATCATAAACTTGTGTTACTAATGGTTCAACTTGTCCACTAGAAACATCTTGCACTCCTTCTCCTTTCCAAACAGCATAGCCTCCTTGTGAAGATTGTTTATTCGATACAGCAACCTTAAAAATTGTTCTAAATCCCATTTCTTTTGTTCTTCTCAAAGTCTCTAATGATGGTGGTAATGTATTAAATTGAAGCAAAGAAGGTTCTATACCTCGAGCAGCAATTTTTTCTAAATCTGCTACTATTGTTGTATTATCTTTTGTATAATAATGAACAGCAGTTGTAAATCCATAATCTCTTGTAGCTTTGTCCAAATCATCTAATTCTACAAACTTTGGTTGCCTCGGATTTTGAGTTCCTTGATTGATACTCTTATTAGAAACCTGATAACCAATAGCCAAAGGAAAATTAAAACCATCTTCTCTATAAACTTTAGCTATTTCTGTTAATTGTTCTCTATTTGAAACAGCAGTTACCGAAACGAAATTTATTGTCATAATTGAAGAACCATTAATTGATTTTTAATTATTTCTATAGTATAAAATATGGTCCCACGAGGAGTTGAACCTCGGAATACTCGGTGTAAAAGATTATATCCTAAAGGATATACTTTGTAACGAGTACCCTTTATTACAAAATATAGCTTTGTTTATTTTGTTTTATATTCAGAAGCTAAGAGTCCATAAAAATTAGCATTATGCCAGATTCTTGTTTTAGGTCCATGGTATTTTCTTCTAGTCCCCTCATATTTAAATCCTAGTTTTTTAATTAATCCATTGGAAGGGATATTTTTTGTTGAAGTATCCAGTTCAATTCTTTTTAATTTTAATTTATTAAATGCAAATTCTATAATTGCTTGGGCTGCTTCATACATTATTCCTTGTCTCCAATAATATTCTCCTAGCCAATAACCCATTGTTGCTTTCCCTATGAATCTATCAACTCTGTAAATATCTATTTCACCTATTAATTTATGGTTGGATTTTAATTCAATTCCAAGGCTATAATTTTCTCTTTTCTTTTTTCCTATTTCTTTTTGATTAAGTAGTATCTGAGATTTTACCTCTTTTTTATTACTATTTCTATTTGCAATTATGTCTGCTATGTCTTTTTCTTGAAATTCTCTTAATATCAATCTTGGTGTTACAATTTTCATAATTACATTAGAAAATGGTAGTTTTTAGATTTTTTTATCTTGCTTTTTTAGCAGGAACATTTCCATATCCTTTGACCTTTGCTTTTCTATACAGAAAGATGCAGAGAGATTATTAAATGAGAAATTAACTTAAACAAATTACGAGGCTATTAATCTTTAGTCTACTGGCTATGTTTCTATGGGCGATACCAGAATCGAACCGCGGAGCGGTCGGTGTAAACAAATGTATCCTAAAGGTAACCTTAACGAACTACTTATTTTTTATTTATATTTTTTCAATTGGAATTATTGGTAACACTATTCTACAATGTGCCATTTTTCTAGCAAATTCTTCTCCGCTTATAGGTTCCAAAGGTTTCCTTGCTACAACATTCTCTATTCCTAAAGTTTTCCCTATACAACTTCCCTTTCGTTTTACCTTTGCTTCAAACCATTGACCAGGATTATAACTTAGGAATTCTTTCGGAATTGACTGTGAAAGAATACATTCTTCTCTTTCATCAA
>JBBTAN010000074.1:12487-19272 GCA_038044205.1 Nanobdellota archaeon | reverse complement strand
TTATCTTTGTTCCTTCAGAAAATTTAAATCCCTTTTCAAGATCGTAATAAACCCTAGAATTAGGAGGAGCCTGAAATTTAATTCCATTAATAAAATAATCCCCCCCTTTTTCATTTACAGCAAAATCTGCCTTTAAGATATTCCCTGAGTTATCTACATCAATAAAACTTTGTTTTCCTGTTGAATCTTTTGGGAGAATATCTTTAAAAGAGCTATCTCCAATATTTAACTCAACATTTTGATTTATAACACTAAAACGATGTTTTTCTTCATCTATTTTATTATATTTAACTCCATCTTTTGTTCCAAATATTTTTCCCTCAATCATATTCATAAAAGTACTTCCAAAATCCATAATGGTACTCTCTGGCGTTTCTCCTGTTGCTATTTCAGCATAGACTTGAGCACAAAGAGCAATTAAAAGGATCATGCAAAGGAATATATTTTTCTTTATCATTTTAATATCTATTGGCAAAAACCCACTCAATGGGTTTATCATTTAATTCTGAGGAATTGTCTCTAAATACAAAGACAACTTTATTGTCATAAAAATTTTCCATATCTACATAAATATCATTTTTAACTGCTAATTCTAAACAGCTTAAACAAATTTTTTCATTATTTCCTTGTTGTTTCATGAAATCACTTACTGAATTATATACTATTCCAAACCTAGAAGGAATCTTTGATTCAAAATCTTCAACTCTCGAAGTACTTTCTCCTTTTTTTATTGTTAAAGGGTATTTTGCATCTAATATAATTCTTTCATCATCTATTTGAACAGAAGTTTCTAAGATTCCATCTTCTACTTCGTAATCAGGAAATTTATTAAAATCATCTATACAAAGAAAAAATTTCCTTTCAAAATACTCACCAATTTGATCTTCAATAAGGCTTTTTGAAGGAAAAGAGGTTTTTCCATCAAAGAGATAATACATTATCCCAGAATCAGTAGTTTCTCTAGAAAGAAAAGAATAACCAGAATACCCCCCCTGCTTTGCAACTTCATAAACTGAATTTTCCAAAGTTGTATCCATGCACTCCTGCACAAAATTTGCAATCGGAGCTATTTCCGAAGATGCTCCCCCAATATTAAAATTATCCTTAAACACAAAGAAAGTAATCACCATTCCTATTATAATAACAGCAACAATAATGAAGATTGTTACTTGCCCGCCTTTTTTCATATCATTATATAGTATTTTTATTTATAAAATTATATATGGGGGATTGGGAGGCTATTTTATCTTCTTATGATTAACCAGACAATTTGTTTTGATATTATTTATTTCACCAACTGTAGCACTTTTAAAATTCTTCAAACTTTTTACATCATCCACTGCTGTGTCTAATTTCTTCATTGCCCATCCAGCAAGATAAACTACCCCAAAATAAGGAGCAAACTCTAATAATGCAGGCGTGTTAATTACCCCTGCAACCTTTAAGATAAGCCAAATAAAAATGCCTGCAAGAACCACCCATGCAAGAACATCCCAAAAATTAACTCTTTTTTTCATATGATAAATAATAAATTAATCTTTTAATACTTTTCCAATTCGCTAAGTAGATAATCCAGATTAGTCTTTTTTACATTTAACAATTATCGCAGTAAAATCATATTCTGTAATTATAATCAGATAAATTATAATTATTAATCCCAATTGTAATATCTTACAAACGAGGTTTTAACACTAACTAAAACTTCCTACTTTCTTTGAACAATAACATTCTTTTTGGTTCTCTTTTCCAAAGTTAGTATCTTCTCTTTTCCTGTAGCCATATCCTTAACCTTGAACTTCTTAGTTTTGACCTCTTCTGCTCCAATAAATATAACTTGTTTTATATTCCAAGAATTTGCATATTCAAGCGCTTTTGAAGGTTTTCCATAAAATATAGAAACAGCATCTCCTCTTTCCCTTAGTATTTCAGCAATTTTAATTGCCTGCCTGTCTTCATTTAATGAGACAATAAGAACGCTATTTTTGCTGAAATTAAAATTTGCAAGAATTGAAAGTCTGTCCAATCCCAAAGTTATCCCGGTGCATTGGACACCATTAAATTCATAACTTCCTCCACCACACACACTCTCCTTCATTTTGTCGGTTTTAATTTCAAAAACAGTTCCATTATAATAACTCAATCCCCTTGAAAGTGAAGGTGAAAAAACTGCTTCAACCTTATAGAGAGCAAGATACTCCTCAAATTCTTTTAATTCTTTATAAGAAGAATATTTAGAGAAATAATTTTCTGGTTTTTTAAATATTTCAATAATTTTTTCAGCACCATATTTCTTTAGATTTTCTCTAACCTCTTTTTCAGGCAGTTTATCAAGCTTATCTATTTCTTTTATTACCTGAATTTTATCTTTAATTCCCTCTTTTTCTAATATTTCATTTAATAATTTTCTATTATTAAAATAAATAATAAATTTAATTCCCAATTTATTTAGAACTTCTCTTGTCAAGGATAAAATCTCAGCTTCATCTCTTATCTTGCTTCCAACTATGTCTACATCGCACTGAACAAACTGTCTAAATCTATTTGCTGAGACAGGTTCATCTCTAAAAACTTCTCCAATTTGATATTTTCTATAAGGCAATTTTTTATTTTGCATTAATCTTTTCAATTGAAATGTAAATTCATATCTTAAAGCCAATTCTCTCTCGCCTTTATCTTTAAGTTTGAATAAATCACTGATAGCTTCATCCTGCTTGTTTTCTCCTGAAACAAATTCTCTGTATTCTATAATGGGTGTTTCAGCTGGTTCAAAGCCATATTTTTCAAAAGTATCCACTAATATCTTTCTTATTTCTGCTCTCTTGCGAGCTTCTTCTCCTGTATAATCCTTGAAACCTTTTACTGTTTCCATTTTTCTACCATTGTAGGTTCTTTTTTAAAGAACCCCATTTGACTGTTTCCATGTTCATTTTATTCCTCTACTTTAATAATTCAAGAAAAGATAATATAAAAATCTTCACATCAACCCTTCTTTTATAACATCGTCCCAAGATTTCTCACCAAGAGCAACAAGCGCTTCCTTGAATGTAATTATTGGCTTGCTGTATTTAGCAAAATCATCAATTGCAATTCTTGGACAAACCAATTCAACAAAAGCGTCAACATTATAGAAATTCATTAATTTATCAGGAGTTATCTCATTCATTGTTATAATAATAGCTTTTTTCCCTGCTTTTTCAAATTTATCAACTAAGATTTTTGGAGAGCCAAATCTCTGTCCTGATTTTGCCCCTATTATAATTCCTATTTTCTTAATGTTTTTGAATTTTTCAACAGCCACAATTCTTTGCTTAAGAATTTTATCTCTTACACCTTTCATATCCTTAATCTCATTATTATATACATCCATAAGAAAAACAGGCTTATCAACAGAAAGTACAGCCCCCATAGAATGAAAATTATTGCCTATTATGACAAAGCATTCAACTTCTTTTTCAATTTCTTTTAATCCTGAATATTCACAACCTATAACCTGTCCTTCATGGGCAACTCTTCCCTTTTTCTTAGAGAACAAAACTTGCTTTCCATTTTCTTTATAGAAATTCATTATTTTATCTACATCTTGCAAATGCTGGATAGAATAACTCAATCCTATTTTCTTAAAATCTCTCAGCTCTTTGAGTGACTTTTTGAGCAAAGGCATTAAGTTAAGTTCGTCCATAATTGGTATATAAAGAACAGGGAAATTAACTTTTACAAATTCAGAATGTCCAAAATGAACAATTAAATCAGCATTTATTGATTTTGCCTCTTCAACTGCAACAGAACATCCGCCCCAGCAAGTTTCACCTGAAAAAACAGCTTCAATATTCAAATCTTCAAATATTTTTAATATATCAAAAGCATTTTGTTTCACACCTTCTGGTAATTGAATTAAAACCCTCTTTGGTTTTATTCTCTTAAGTTCTTTTATCAATTTTTCATTTTCAAAGTTTAATGTCATGTAAATTCAGAGAAATAATGTCTTTTATAGGTTTTGGTTTTGAAAAAATAAATTATCTGCAACAGTTTTTTATATTGGGCTATATATAATAATTAGGGGGCAGTATTAATATTACTTTATAATTAAATTTTGTAGAGATATAGTTATCATAGTAAAATCATATCAATTATCATAATATAAAATCCTGTTAGTATTAAACCCATTAAAATTACTATTACAGCTAACTACTTTCTTAATTTACTCTTATTTCTCCCTATTCAGCCAATCATAAGCAGACTTAGCTGCAATTGCGCCCTGGGCTGAAGCCACAACAACCTGCTTTAATTTATGATTTGTAATATCACCTGCAGCATAAATTCCTTCAACAGATGTTTTCATATTTTCATTAACCTCAATAAATTTCTCATTATCTATCTTTAAATTAAGATTCTTTGCAAATTCTGCAAGAGGAGAAGAGCCTATTTCAATAAAAATACCATCAACTTTAATATTTCTCTTTTTATCTTTAGACATTATTTTAATCTCTTCAACTTTATTTTCCCCTAATATTTCCAGAGGAAAGGAATTATAAAAAATTTCAACATTCTTCTTTTGTTTTAACCTCTCTTCATTTATATTCTCGCATCTAAGCTTTTCTCCTCTGTAAATTAAATAAACTTTCTTTGATATATCAGAAAGAGCAAGAGCAGAGATTGTAGCGCAATCACTTCCGCCTATAATTGCAACATCTTTGTTTTTAAAAAAAAATGAATCGCAGGTTGCACAATAACTAACTCCTTTTCCTAAAAATTTAACCTCTCCAGGAATTTTCAGTTTTTTTCTTTCTGTTCCTGTTGCAATTATTAAAGCTTTACAACCCAATTCTTGTTTTTTTGTTTTTACAATAAATTCATTGTTCTTTTTTTCAATTGAATCAACTTCATCAATTATAAAATCAATTTCATACTTCTTTAGTTGTTCATAAAATTTCTTCATAAGTTCAGCACCTGAACCACTAAATCCAGGCCAGTTTTCAATTTTTAGTATAAAATTTGTTGTCCCGCCTATGTCTTTAGATATAATTCCAACTTTTAATCCATTTCTTGCTGAATAAAGTCCAGCAGTCAGACCTGCAGGACCTGCACCAATTATTAGTATGTCGTATGTTTTCATTTTGTTTTGGGGCGAAAAAAGGGCGGATGTAGGCTGAAATCTCATTTCATTAATTTAGCTAACCATCCTTCTCTCACTTCATTAAAGGGCGAATGGGGGGAATCGGACCCCCTTTCCACGGATCTCGTGAGTCTGCTCATCCCATATAGGAACAAACATTTTCGCAAACTAACTCGCCACAACCGCGTGTACTGCCATTATACTACAATCGCCATTATACAATATTCTAAGATAAAAAGTATTTTTAAAGCTAATTAATTTAGTTTAGTCATGCCAAAAAAACAACCCAAACAGCCTAAATACGAACTTCTTGCACCAGCAGGAGATTTTCCAATGCTTATAACAGCAATAAATGCAGGAGCTGATGCAGTTTATTTCGGACTTAAAAAATTCTCGCTAAGAGCAAATGCTGGGAATTTTGAGATAAAAGATTTAGCCAAAATAAATTTAATATGCAAGCCTAAAAAAATAAAGAAATATCTTACTCTAAATTCAATAATCTATTCTAATGAACTTCCAAAAATTGAAGAAATATTAAAGAAAATTAAAGGAAAAGTAGATGCTGTAATATGCTGGGATTTATCTGTAATTCAATTATGCAAGAAATACAAAATACCTTTTCATATTTCCACTCAAGCTTCAATTTCAAATATTGAATCAGCAAAATTCTACAAAAAACTAGGTGCTGAAAGAATTATTCTTGCAAGGGAGCTTAATTTAAAGCAAATAAAAGAAATAATAAAAAAGACAAAGATAAAAGTAGAAGTTTTTATTCATGGAGCAATGTGCTTAGCTGTGAGCGGACGTTGTTTAATGTCACAATTCTTATTTAATAAATCAGCAAACAGAGGAGAATGCATTCATCCCTGCAGAAGAAGTTATATAATTAAGGATGAGCAGGAAGGTTATGAATTAGAAATTGAAAATAATCATATACTTTCAGCAAAAGATTTATGCACTCTTCCATTTATTGAACAACTCAAAAAAGCAGGAATAACCTGCTTTAAAATAGAGGGAAGAAACAGGGATTCAAGATATATAGATAGTGTTGTGAAAGTATATAGAAAAGCACTTGATAAAAAATTAACAAAGCAGGAAATAAATAATTCTCTAAATGAATTAAAAAAAGTATATAACAAAGGCTTTTCATCAGGATTTTATTTAAACCCCCCAACACCCAATGATTTCTCATCTATTGAACATTCAAGTGCAACAGAAAAAAAGCAGTTTGTGGGCAAGGTAAACCATTATTATCCAAAAATAAATGTAGCAACAATAAAACTTGTTTCAGAATTAGAAGTTGGTGATAAAATTGTAGTAATAGGCAAAACAACTGGAATAACTAATTCTAAAATAGAAAGAATTGAAATTAATAACAAATCAGTTAATTCTGGAAAAAAAGGACAGGAAATAGGAATAAAACTGCCTCTTGTAAGAAAGAATGAAGAGGTATATGTTGTATTGAAAAATAATTAGACATTCTGGCATTTCAGTAAACTAAAATAGAAGAATGAAGAGGTATATGTTATAAAAAAAGTTAGGGGATAGGTTAAGTTATCTGCAACAGTTAATTAATAAGTTAATCTATTAGTAATATAATCGCTATTGTTAATGTTGAACAAGGTTATGATTTTACTAACATAATTATTTGTTTCTCTATTAAGAGAATTTA
>JBBTAN010000074.1:0-12387 GCA_038044205.1 Nanobdellota archaeon | reverse complement strand
AACAATGTTATGATTTTAGCTGATAATTAAATTCTCAATATCTTTTATTCTTAAGGAAATATAATTATCTGTAACAGTTATTCAATTATGTTTATATTAGTAATTAGCTATAACAGTAGGGTTAAAGATTATACTTGCTAATCACACCGCACGATTTTACTATGATAATTATATTCCTAACTAATAATTAAAGAAATTCACAAATCTCCGATTAAGTGTTATAAAAAAAGAATAAAAATAAAAAAAGAATAAAAATTAAAATGCAAATGGATTCTGACTCGCTGAACAAAGTTGCTCATTTCCAGCATCATCCAAGAAATAAACTACAGCATTTACCTTACCCGGATTTGGAATTGCAGTAATATTCATTGAAACACTTTCAGTTGTAGTGACAAAAGCGCCAATATTTTTACTAACAGACACAACATCACTTACTGAATTTGCATCATCTGTAAAGACTAATTTGACTCCTCCAATTATTTCACTTCCACTCGTTCTTGAAAGAGTTACATTAAAATCACCATCCAATGTACCCGCTGTTGTATTTTCAACATTTGTTACTTCAACAATTGCCTGAAGACATTTCGCATCTATATCTACCTGCTCGCTTCCTCCCTTAACAACATTTCTCACAACAACCCAGATTATACCAACAGCAACAAGTGTAAGCAAGATTATTAACAAAGTTGCAACAATTGTTGACAAACCTTTTTTATTATTATACATATTAACCTCCTTTCAAATACCTTTTATTTTATAACCATTACTGGCTTATAAAATAAGAAAAAACACCTATAAAAACCTTTTTATTTATTGAAACCATCGATGATTTTAAAAAATTCTTTGCTATCAATGACTTTATCAACTTCTGTCAATCCTCTTTGTTCTGCAAACTTTACAAATGCCTCTGGTTTATATCCTCTTTTTCTCAAAGAAGAGAGAGTAGGAACTTTCTCATCATCTTCCCCTGAAAGCTCTCCAGAACTAATCATTACATTTAATTTTCTTTTTGAAAGAATCAAATCAGTAAATTTAATTCTGCCAATAAAATAAGTCCATGGGAATTTTTTCCCAAAAACATCAAAAATCATTTTTTGTCTTTCCGCATTATCCATGTGATCTTTTCCTCTTATTATATGAGTCATTCCTAATTCAATATCATCTACAGAGACAACCAAGTTCATTAAAGGCCAAACTCTGTATTTCTTTTTTTGCCTTGGATGTTTATGCTCATTTATTCTTGCAAGAGGAAAATCTCTCATAGCAGGATTTGGATTTTGCATATCTGATTTAAATCTTAAAACTGCATCGCCCTCTTTATAATTAGTTTTAGAATCTTTAGAAAGCATTTTCTCCCATCTGTATAAATTCTCTTTTATATCATTATTTCTGCATGGACAATTTTCTTTTAATTCTGAAAATCCCTTAAACTTTTCTGTGGAACATGTGCAGACATAAGAAGCACCTTTTTTTATGAGTTTTTCAGCATACTCATAATATAATTTCATTCTATCTGAAGAAACAATGTATTCAGAAACATTTCCCAATATCCAATCACAATCTCTCTTTATGTTCTTATAACTTTCCGGAAGAATTTTTTCTGGGTCACTATCATCAATAATAACATAAAACTTCCCTCCATATTTTTTAACATATAAAGAATTAGGAAGCCCTGCTCCAATCATATTTCCTATATGCAATGGTCCAGATGGTGCAGGCCTGAACCTCATAACAACACCTTTTTTTGGAACATCAGGCAGTTCTTCCAATCCTTCCCTAGTCTCTCTTTGAGAGACTTCATTTTGGAGTTTATCATATTCTTTCTCCTGCTCAACAAGAGAAAGCTCGTTCACAGAATTTACAATCTCATTAATTTCTTTTGAATATTTTTTAACTTCTTCTTTTTTCAACCCTTCTGCAAACAAACCTGAAATTACTGCTCCTGAATTTGCTTTGCCTTTGTAATGAACTGCGTTTTTAAGAGCATATGCGCGTGCTTTTTTATTAAGATTTTTCATAATAGTGAACAGAATTGATTATTTATTAATTTAACTTAAATTATTCCTCTCTATTTGTCTTATTTCTTCTCTCAAGAACTTCAATTCTCTGCTGTAAACTATAAACTTGATTTGACAGTTCTTCTATTCTGTCTGTCATATCTTTAAGTCTTCTTGCAAGCCGTCTCCTTTTTTCATCTGCATCAAGGGGTTCGTCTATATTAGAAATCGCAGATGGTGAAACCACTGTAGATGAGCCAGAAGCATTTGCGTTCCCAAAAAAATTAAAAAAACCACCTGAAGAGCTTTCCTGAGTTTGTGCAGGAGGATTGCCAGGAGAAGCAACTTCTGAACCCTCTTTGGTTCGTGCTTTTCTCTGCTGCCTATAATCCTCAGTTAAATCAACAATTTTATTCCTTCTGCTAAAAAACCCCATACGCACTATAATTGAATATTATTTTTAAACTTAGCTATATGTAAAGCAAGCTATGCAATATGAATTATTATAAGAAAGTAGTTATCATAGTAAAATCGTTGAAGGTTATTAGCAACAAGATTAGGTTCATACTAATATCTAAATTGATGTGATAATTATATGCCTAAAGGATGAACAATATATAGGGGTTTATCATTAACTAAAATGTTTTCTTAAATATAACTCAAAAAATGTTTGTCCAAACATTTTTTAAATAAAGAATTCTTTAATTTTACATGGGTTCAGTAATTTCAGATATTATAGGAAAAATAAATCCAATATATAAAGATGGACCGGCTGTATCTCATACTTTGGGGTATGATTCTGCTGTTGAAACTCTTGAACCAGTTTATTTTTTTATACTTGATTTTATGAATAATATGGGGCTTTCTCCAGAAAAATTAATAGATAATTTTTCCTCCTCTCCTGGTTCAGGGCATTTTTCTGAACTTGGGCAAAGAGCAACAATAATGCAAAATCAGGCAACAAAAGTATTGGGAGACATAAATACTGTCTTGAGAAGTGTTCTTAATATAATATATGATTTAAAAGAATTCAAAATAAGATTACAAAGTTATGATGACTTAAAATCTCCAAACAAAGATGCAGCAATTTTATCTTTGAAGCAAATATGGATGGATAAAGTAGATATTCAAAAAGGAAATTCAAGCATAAAGGCTATGGCTCTTGGACAAAGTGGATTTGCAACTCTAATAGATGCTTTCCTTGTAGTTAAAGATGAAACTCTTAAAGATGCAAGCGGGAAAGAAATAGATTTAAATGATAGAGTAAAAAGAATTCTAATTCCAAGAATTCATGAATTTAATATTTGGGTTTCCCAATCTGAACAGGAATTAAGAAAAAGATACGAACTTGAAAAGACTTATTTAAGAAGCCAGGTTAACAGCCTCAAACTTTACTCAAGGTGGGCAAAACCTTATTTAAAAGCAGCCTATGATTTGGAGAGCAAAGATAGAATGAGAGAGCCTGCGCTTGTTAAAGCATTTAATACAATCATTCTTGAACTTGTATTAATTGGAAAAAGTGAACTAAAAGTAAAAGATTTAGCACTCGAAGGAATTCTCCCAAAAGAATTTGCAAAAGAAAATTTTACAAAAAAACTGAGAAAGTACTATAGTTGTGTGGTAGTTGAATTAATTTTTAGAGGAATCCCACAAAGAGTTTCACAGCAAGCTCATTTTACATTTGGAGGAAAAGCAGACGTTGCTTTTAATGCATACGCCCTAAATGAAGATGAAATAAAACTCTTACATAAAGAGCTTGATAAATCAGATTTAGATGATGTGCTAAAACTTATTAACGGCACCACTGATGAGAGTCTCAGTCAATTACAGAATGAAATAAATTTCTTCCTTGAAGAAAAAAAAGAGGATGAAAAAAAAGAAGAAAAAAGAGAAGGTTCAAATCCCTTCCTTGCTTTATTTGGATTTTATGAAAAAAGGGAAAAAGAAATGCCAAAAAAGAAGGATGAAGAAGAAAACAAGCCTATTCGAAAAGACAATTGGATAGAAAAAACTCAGCTTAGAGCAGTTGCTGAAGATATTGCAAAAGCTAATGCTATGACTATTTTTGATATTTACAAAAGTGCTCATGGAATGGCAAGTTTCACTTAATTATAATTAATCTTTAAGTTATCCAGGTAAAATCTTATATTGTTATCATCTTCTCAAGGTTAGTTAATAGCTGGACAAGATTAGGATTTTAGCTGATAATTATATTCTTCTAAACACAATTTGAATTAATTAACAGCTAAACAATAATTAAACACCCAATAAATATTTTTAGAATAAATACATTTTTTGAGAGAGTTTTATTTGCTTAAAGCTTTAAAAATTCTCCGGGACTTATTATCTTAATATTTCTAAATTCTATCATATTGAGAAGATGATTATCATAAGAGATTATATATTCTACTCTTCCATCTAATGCTATTTCTAAAATAATATTATCTTTAGGATCTGCTTTGATAATATCTAATTTGTTTTTTATTTCAATTAAAGTGGAAATTGATAATATTGTTCTTATTAAATCCTCTATACTTAATCTTAGATTTAGTATATATTTTTGAAATTTTGATTCCCTATTTAAAACATTTACAATCTCTGATAAAATGTCTTCAGAAATTATTATTTGAATTTCTTTTTTCTCTGCTTTTTCTATAATTTTACTTGCTTCCCCATCCCAAAATATTCCTGATAACCAAACATTTGTATCTAAAACAATTTTCATTTAAATCTCTTATCTAATTCTAGATTCTTCTATCAGTTTTTTTAAATTATCGTCTGAAAAATTAGATTTTTTTGCTGCTTCTCTAAATGGTTTAGTTATTTCTCTCCACAATTTTATCTTAGGCAATTCAATTTTTCTCATACAAATTGAATCATCATTATCAGAAATAATTAATAAATTTCCTTCTTCTAATCTCATTTTCTCTCTTATTTCTAAGGGAATTACTATCTGGCCTTTTGAGCTTACTTTAGTTATGTTTACCATGTAAGATTGTAAGATTGTACTATTTATAAATATTTCTATTCTTACTTTCTTACACAGGGAATAGAAACAATCTACTCTCCTTCTTTTATATAAAAAATATTTATATATTCCTTATTCTTCTCTAAATAATGCCAAAAAGAAAGAAAACCAAAGAAGAAAAAGAGAGAATTATAGAAAAATCTTCCTTAAGTCAGGAAGAAATGAATTCTCTTGAACAAAGACTTGAAAAAGATGAAGAAAAAACAGATTTTTCAGAACTAAAAGAATTTCTGGAAGAAACAGAAACACAAACAACAAGAATTTCTCCTTCTCTTAGAAAAATAAATGCCCCTCAGAGAAATCCCGTCAGGCTTGAAAGAAATCTGATTGAAGATACGCCAACTCCAAATACCAATCAAACAGGAAATGAAGAACAAAATTCCCTTAATTATCTCCCAAAAGCAGGAGGAAATGAAGAAAAGAAATATATTCAATATCAAGGCAAAATTATTGAAAATATAATTCCCCATACAGATATTCAAAATCTGGGAAGGGGGAATATTTTTGAAAGAAGGGAGATAGTACTTCAAAATCCTCAACAGGATAGTTCTGAAAAATATATGCCAGTCAAAAAAGTCGACAAAGATACTCTGGGAAGAGGAAATCCTCTTCAGAGAAAAGAGATTAAATATACACCTGAAAAATATTAATCTTTTTGTGTTTTGCATATTTCAGCAATTATCTGTAACAGTTTTTTATTATATTAATAGTATATTAAATAAGATTAAGCATCATTATAGACTATGCGATTTTACTGAGATAATTATAGAAATGATAATGAATTAATAATAGGGGGCATAATAAACGATATTATTTTACTGAGATAATTATATTCAAATTTCTTAGGAGTTAAGTTATCAGTTAAACCCATAATCTTGCTCAACCATTAATCATCCTTAATATTATAATACAATTAGACGACTGTTACAGCTAATTAATTCTTAAATTTATATCTCACAACCTCAACCATTAGATTAATAAATTATTCTTTCTTGCATATAACATGGGTGATTACACAATTGAAAATGTCTATCAGGGAGGATATTCTACTTTAGACCCAAACAAAGCTTATTCAAGTAATTTTACTGGATACAAGTCGAGCGCTGGTTCTATTGGGTTAGCAACTGATTACAGGACAGCAAATATACTAAAAGATGCATCTACAAAATTATCAACTGGTGTAAAACAGATTGAACTTTCTACAATTCAGCAAGAAATATTTGATTCCATACCCAAACAACACTTAATTGAAATGAAACAATTAGCAAAATTAACTGGAGTTGAAGTTTCTCTCCATGCTCCTCTTACAGAACCAAGTGGAATGTCTCAACAAGGAGGTTTTAGTGAATTAAATAGGGAATTATCTGAAAGGAAAATTACAGACGCTCTTATAAGAAGCCATGAATTAAACCCAGATGGGAATATTCCAGTTACATTTCATTCTTCAAATCAACTTCCTGGTTCAGAATGGAAGACTTTAGGGGATGTTGAAGGAAAAGAAAAAAGAACAGCTAAAAGACTTATCGGGGTTGATAGAGATTCTGGAAAGATGATTCCATTGGAATTTGAAGAGAAATATTATCCAGGAAGTGATTTGTCAAAGCCAACTCCTTATACTCCTGAAAAAAATTTAGATACAGCTAATAATACTTACTGGGGCAATGAAATAACTCAAATTGAATTTCAGAGAGAAAATGCAGAGAGAATCATGCAGGATATTCATCCTGAATTTCATAAATTGTATAACAGGCTAAATGAGGAAAGATTAACTGGAAGACATTTTGATTATCAAATGTCTCCTGAAGAAAAAGATCAAGTAAAAAGAATTTATTCTGCTGACGAGTATTTAGGTGAAGCAGAAAAAAAAGCAAGAGCTGAATTCTCAAAAGCATATGAAATTGCTCTAAAAGATAAAGATGAAACAGCAATTAAAACTCTTAAAGCAACATCAGAAAATTATAGTAAAACGCTTGGTTTAGGAGAAAACGGAGAAATAACTTTGCAATCTCTCGACCCAAAAACACGTTCAGAAGCATTATTTCAATTGTCTCATGGACTTGAAAGAGTGCACCCCAGACTATTTGTTCCAATAGAAGAATTTGCTATAACCCAATCTTCAAAGACTTTTGGAAATTCTGCATTTAATGCATTTTCTAAATTTAAAGATGTAAATAAAACTCCTGTACTGGTTATAGAAAATCCTCCTGCTGGAGGAGGATTATCAACAGGAGAGGACTTGAGAGACCTTGTTATAGCCTCAAGAAAACAATTTGTTGAAAAAGCAAAAGAAAATGGAATGGGTGGGGGGGAAGCTGAAAGAATTGCTGAAAAATTAATTGGTGCAACTTGGGATGTGGGACATATAAATTTACTTAGGGCACAGGGATTTAAAGAAGAAGATATAATAAGAGAAACAGAAAAAGTAGCACCCTATGTAAAGCACGTTCATCTTTCTGATAATTTTGGTATGGAACATACTGAATTGCCAATGGGAATGGGAAATGTTCCTATGAAAGAAATAATGGCTAAGTTAGGTGAAAAGGGATTTGAAGGAAAGAAAATAATAGAAGCTGGAAACTGGTGGCAGCATTTCCAAACACCTCCTCTAAAAGAGACTCTTGAGGGGCTTGGCTCTCCTATGTATTCTTTTGGAGCAGGACCTTTCTGGAATCAATCACTTGGACTTCAGCAGGGATATTCTTCAGGATATGGAATGATGCTTCCATCAAATAATTATCAGACTTTCGGAGCTGGATTCTCACAGCTTCCAGGTGAACTTGGAGGAGAAATTACAAGAGGGGGAAGCACAGGAAGATTCAGTCAGAGAGGAATGGAATAATAAATGGTCTCCATAATTAATTTTCTAAAAGATGCATTAAAGGAGCATAAAAAAGAGATAATTATAATTATATCCATTGCTACATTCGCTTCAATATTATCAACTGCAATTCCATTTATATATGGTAAATTATTTGATTTGGCAGTTAAAGATACTCCAACAAATTTTCTTCTCTCTCTCATCTTTATTTGGCTAATTACAAGTTTAATTTCAAATTACACACAGAATAAATCCTCTTATATGGGAAGCAAGATTGGAGCAGAAGTTACTTGGGAACGTGAAGCAAAAACTTATGGACATTTTATAAGTCTTCCAGTAAGTTTTCATAAAAATAAGAAAACAGGGGAATTTCTTAACAAAATGTCGAGGGCAGCGTGGTCCATTGAGAATTTAATTGCTAATTTCTCAAATTTAATGCCACAGTTGCTTGTGTTGATTTTTTCATCCGTGGTTGTCTTTTTGATTCAATGGCAACTTGCTATTATGCTCATAGCTGTAATTTTAGTTTACATTTTTGTTACAATAAAATTTTCTGCCCCTATGGTTGATAGTCAGGAGAGGATGATATCAATGATAAACAAACAATATGGAAAAGTCTATGATAGACTTCAAAATGTTTTTTTAATTAAGAATTTTGGAAAAGAAGAAAAAGAAAAAGAAAACATTTATGATGCTCTTGTAACGAAAGTTCTCCCTTCAATGAAATATTCACAGAAGAAATGGAGTCAACTTTCTCTCTACCAAGGTTTAATATATAATATAGGCTCTGTTATCCTTCTTGTTTTTGCTATATTTTCTTTGAGAAGTGGGAATATAACCCCCGGTCAGTTTGTTATGTTTTTTGGTTATATTAATTTAGTATTTGCTCCTTTATGGACGCTCACAGAATTTTATAAATCTTATAAAAGATCTTCAGTTGCAATAAAAAAGGTGGTTCAGTTTGAAAGTTCTATTCCAGAAGAAATGAAGCATGGAAATAAGATTCTTAAAAATGTTAGAGGAGAAGTAATTTTTAAAGATGTAACATTTGCATATAAACGTGATAAAGAAGTTCTAAGAGATATAAACCTCAAGATAGAAGCAGGAAAAAATATAGCATTGGTTGGCAAAAGCGGGGTTGGAAAATCAACACTTTCTGAATTAATTTTGGGATATTATAAACCTCAAAAAGGAAAAATACTTCTAGATGGAACAGATATTTCAGAGATAAAATTACAGTTTTTAAGAGAGCAAATGGCAATTGTACCACAGGATTTAAGTTTATTAGATGATACTTTAATTAACAATATAAGATATGCTAATTCTTTTGCAACAAAAGAGGAAATAATAAAGGCAGCAAAAGCAGCAGGAGCCCATGAATTTATTATGAAACTTTCAAAAGATTATAATACCTTAATAGGAGAAAGAGGTATAAAACTTTCCATGGGACAAAAACAAAGAGTTGCTTTGACAATGGCTTTTCTGAAAAACCCAAAAATTCTTATCTTAGACGAACCCACTTCTGCATTGGATGCCGAATCAGAAAGAATTGTCCATGAGGGAATTAAAAGTTTAATAAAAAATAGAACAACAATAATTATCGCACATAGATTCTCAACTGTAAAAAATGCAGACAAGATAGTTGTTTTAGATAAAGGAAGAATTGCTGAAGAAGGAAATCATCAAGAATTAATGAGAAAAAAAGGAATTTATTATAAGTTATACAATCTGCAAGCGGGATTGGATTAGAAATGTTTATTAAATAAAAATAATTGTTATAAAGATGTCAGAAAAAGGAAAAGAACATAAAAGAAAAGGGCAAGCTTCAGAAAAAGAATTGCACCAATACGCAATTAAAGCGGGCTTAAGTCATTTTATTAATTCTAATCCAAATTTGAAGAATTATGCTGTATTAATAAGCAATAATATTGATTATAATAAGATAGGCAATTTCATTAAAGCAGCGAAAGAAAAATATGAGGGAAATAATAAAGAGATTTACAATAGTCTTGCAAACTATGTTGCTTCTGGAAGTGCATTAAAAGATACAACAATAAAGACTCTCTTTGAAGAAAGTCATGAAGGGAAATTAGATAGAAATGTTCTTGAGAAAATTGTGGATTTTTTCAAACCAAATAAATTTGAAGGGGAAAAATATTTTGAGAAAGCGCGCAATGCTTATGGGGATATGTATGATATTCTTTCTCAGGATAAAGTTGCGCAAGAGGAGATACCAGAATTAACAAAAGCCGCAAAAGCAATGAAAATGTATGGGTTCTTGGATATTGCATTAAAAAACTTCAAAGCCCATGGAATGATGGATGATAAAATGTATAATATGTTATCTAAAGAACTTTACAAAAAAACTACAATTAAATCAGAAGAAGGAAGAAAGGGGCTTGAAAATTATATACTTTCAAAAGAAGAAAGAGAAGAGAAAAAAGAAGTTCCTCAAAAAATAGCTGCTTCAATTATGGGATTATTTGGAATACTTTTAATTGCATTCAATTCAAGAATAACTGGGGCGGTTATAGGAAATCCTGAAGCAGGGCTCTCTGGGTTTATTGGAGTTCTTATTCTCTTTGCTTCATTTGGATTATTTTTAAGAGCAGGAAAAAGAAACTTTAAAAACTAAAATATGCTTACAACACAATAAAAGATGGTGAAGAAAAGTTCAGAAAAGAACAAACTAAAAAGAGAAATAAAAAATATTCCTGCAAAAAAAGTTCCAGAAAATCAGATAAAGTCAAATAATAAAAACATTCCGACTTTGCAGCTCAAAACAGAAGATGGAATTGCAATGGATTTTGCAGTGAAAGTTTATAAGCGGTTTGATAAAATAGTGAAATCAATAGTTCTTTTTGGTTCAGCAACAAAGCAAACTGCTGTTCCTGGTTCAGATATTGATGTAATGATAATAATTGATGATGCATCTGTAAAATGGGATCAGGAATTAATTGCCTGGTATAGGGAAGAACTTGAAAAAATAGTTCAGGGAAGCCCTTACAAAAAAGATTTGCACATTAATACAGTAAAAATAAGCACCTGGTGGGAAGATTTAATGAGGGGGGACCCTATTGTGTTAAATATTTTGAGATATGGGGAAGCACTTATAGATTATGGGGGTTTTTTCAATCCATTAAAACATTTGCTTATAGAAGGAAAAATAAAATCCACTCCTGAAGCAATTTATGCCTGCCTTCAAAGAGCACCCTTGCATTTTGCAAGAAGCAAAGCTGCAGAATTGGGCGCAATAGAGGGATTATATTGGACAATGGTTGATTCTGCGCATGCTGCGCTTATAGCAGCGAATGTTTCTGTTTCTTCTCCAGAACATATATCAGTAGAATTAAAAGTTAATTTTGTAAATTCAGGAAAATTAAAAATGAAATATGTTTTATGGTTTAGAGATATGAATCTTCTGCACAAAAGAATAACCCACGGAGAAATAACTGATTTAAAAGGTGTTGAAATAGATGACTGGCAAAAAAGAACAGAAGAATTTCTTGGTGTGATGGCTCAGTTGGTTAATGAAATTGTTAGTTAAGGAATTAATTTAAACGACTAAAATATCTTTCTATTGATGCAAAAGTCATATTTTCAATATAAGGATTATATAAGCTATAATTTTAAGTTATCGCCTAAGCCACTAATCTTGCTCTACTATTAATCAACATTTATAGTCTAATAACAATATAAGATTTTACTATGATAACTATTATTAATCAAAACAAAAATTTTCCATTTTATTTCAGTTAAGTGATTATTTAGAAGAAGGCAACAATTTCTCCCTTAAATTTTTAAGCAGATTTTTATCTGAATATCTTATTATGAAATCAATTCTCCAAGAATCATTCCAAAGATTTATTTTGTACAATTCATCAAATGAAAAACTATTTTGCTGTAGAGCATAAGCAAGATATTCTGGAAATGGTAAAGATCCTGAATTAACTCCGCGTAATAATTTTGGATAATAATTTTCCCTGACTTTATTAATTATCTTTTCTCCCAATGCCTCTTCAATTTTTTCTTTAAATCCCTCTTTGAACTTAAATAAAAAGAGGCTTGCCTCATGGTTTTGTTTTGCATAATTATCAATATTATCAATATCAGATTTGCTAAATTCTTCAAAAAAAGCTTCTTCAAATTTATCTATTAAGGACATGAAACTAAAGAGCTTCTAATTTATATAAAGATTTATATGCCAAATTAGTTAATGAATTGGTTCAGTGATTTAATTTAATCTACTAAAATATCTTTCTACTGATGCAAATGTCACATTTTCAATATCAGGATTATATAGACTATTCTCATTCAGATTTTTATAGAGGATATCATTAACTTTATTATATAGATTAAAGACTTTTTCAACAGGTATCTTACGTTCAACTGCCATATTCATTACAGATTTTATACGTTCCAAATGGCTTAGCTGTTTATTCTCTTCTTCTGTCATTTTAATCTACTTCTTTACCATCAATTCTGCAGTCATATTTATCAACTTCTGCTTTCAATTCCTTATCGTTTTCAACTTCTTTTGTCCA
>JBBTAN010000073.1:0-2325 GCA_038044205.1 Nanobdellota archaeon | reverse complement strand
TCCTCATGTTAAAAATACAAAAGAAATAGGAAATTTTAAAATAATTAAAGAAGAATCTATTTCTAGTGGTGTAAGAAGGATAAAAGCAGTTGTGAGTTAAAAAAACAAAATATATATATAAGATAAATTTATAATAATTAATGAAATTTAATAAAAGGGTGATTTATTTAAGTATTTTTTTAATTCTTGCTTTATTCTTAATAAGTGCTTGCAAAAATTACAATGCAGTTAAAATAAGTGAAGATGAAAGTGAAGGCGGGAACATCAATCGCCCACCAAGATGCATAGATTGTGCTGCTCCTAATCCGAATTGTAGATATATTTTACAACCTGGAGAAGATCCTTGTAAAACTTGTGGAAAACTTGTTTGTGAAGAAGAGGAAGAACCAAAAATAAAAATATTAAGAAGTGCATCTATCCTAAATTTGCCTATACCAGAAAATTCTAAATGTTTTTATCATATAAATTACAATTTGTCTGAATGTTCGCAATATTATGATGGAAGGGGAGATTTGGTTTGTCCAAAATTCTATAACCCGGTTTATGGTTCAAATGGAATTTTTTATCCTTCTGCTTGCTGGGCTGAACATTTTGGTATAACAAATTACAGTTACGGTTATTCTTCTCAATTAAAACAATTTATTAACGATTTATGGTTTACAAAAAAAATTTATCAAAGCATATACTTTAAGGTTCCAATGCCAAATATCGAGTTTACATATCAGGGTTCTGGTTTAGAAGGTTGGCGAAATGGAGTATTCTTGAGATCAGTATTATGGAAAAATAACAGTAAATTTTACATTTTAGATTATAATATTGATACACAAGATGGAACACAACAATCGACTTCTTTTACAGGATACAATACTTTTGTTTCGGTATATGGGACTAATCCAAAAAGTCTACTTGTTTTTGTGATGTTTGATAATGCTTATCCAGAAAATGTTTTATTAGAATGGACAAATACTTATGAACCATTAATGAATGATTATATAAGGAAAAAGCAAAAAGTACCTAATCCTGTTCAATATGATTTAGTACCTGTTGTTATCGACCCCCCACAAGGAGTTAAAAGACCATCGTCCCCAGATCACCTATATTTTACACAAGAAGAGATGCAAAAAGTTTTTGACGCCGCAACCAATAAAATAGGCAAATCTGATTTTGACGTTTTTATTATGTCTCCTGTGTTTTTGAATGGATTTGGCGGTTACTTCTCTTGGTGGAATAATATGCAATTCATTGAAGCACCGTTACACCCACCTGAATCATATTCGGATAGAGATAAACAAAAAGGACTAGATGCTTTATCAGCTTTTCAATCGATGTTTTTAACTATAAGCCATGAAATACTCCACGCAGTTGGGTTGCCAGGCGACCATGTGCCTATGGGTTATGGGACAATGTATTTAGATGCTATTGGCCAAGATGTTGATGCTGTAACTGGTAAAAGAAGAATGGGAGAAATTTCTTGGTGCGATTTCTTTGGAGCATCTCCAGATTATTATTCAGTCGAGATTCCGGATAGTCTAGGGACAAATGTAGGTGAAGAACCCCCATGGTTATACAAATCTGAAAGTTCCACGGGACCTTGTTTAAGCGACCTTTATGACAATGAATGGTTAAAGGATTATGATAAAGATGGAAAATATGAAATAATGTATAAGAATAATCTAATTGGAATAGAATTGCAAAGAAGCTTAGGGTGGGTTGATGTGGATGGAGAGGGTGTTGCTGAATTAATTGATCCTAATCCTTATGGAGATTATGAAGAGTTTATCATAAATGATGAACAAAGAGGAGAGAGAATTGGTCCTTTCAAATTTACTTTTATTGAATATCAAAATATTGGGGGTTGTAAATTTGGAAGAATAAGATTAGAAAATGATCTTATTGGATTAGTCCCGTTAGAATGTGTTGATTTCGATGAGAACGTTGTAAATGTATATAATAACATAAATTACTATTGGATTAAGATTGAAGATAGTCATTACGGAACAGTTTTGCTAGCTAGACTTTCTAGTTATTGATTAAGATGAGCCGATCACTTTAAGATTTAACCGAAAAGTATTTCATGCTAAAAATGAAATTGCCTTTTATGCTTTAACAAAAAGCTCTTCAAGCGAGAATGAGAAAATATACGTAAATTGTCGTCCAATAGAGAAGATACAAATTAATTTCGGATATTGTTAATTTATATGTTGGTGTAAATATAACTAGGAAGTTAATCAAAGTATTTGTGGGGATGCTCTTTTAGCAAGATTGGATTATTAAAAATTCAGCTTATTTAATTTATGTTGAAGCTCATTTAATTCGCGTTTTAAA
>JBBTAN010000072.1:2009-3839 GCA_038044205.1 Nanobdellota archaeon | reverse complement strand
AAGATAACCATTAAAACAAGTTGATAGGTTAAGATTGATTTCAGCGATTGTTTATGGCACTCTCTCACCGAGCCCTGCTCATAAAATAAAAATGGCAAAAAAGAAACACAAAAAGGTGAAGAAAAGAAACAAAGGTGGGAGAAACCCAAGCAAAAAAAGCAAGAAATCTAAAGTTCAGAAATTAATCAGACTTGCGAAATCTGGAAAGGGAAAAAGAAAGAAGTCTGGAAAAAAAGGCAAAAAGAAAAGAAGATAATTATTTCTTTTAAATTCTAAATTCAAAATAGGACAATAATAGTAATTTTTAGTTATATATAAATATTCAGAAAAATGGACGCAGGAAAAAACTTACCTTTGAATTTGGAAATTTATAACCTGCATCCACAGAAATGGACGCAGGAGGAATCGGACCTCCGCCTTCTCGGTGTAAACGAGAGGGTCTGCCATTAGCCTATGCGTCCGCACAGTCTAATGAATTAAAAAATTTCAGGGCTTTTAAGTTTTTGGTTTATATAATTATCTCACTAAAATCTTATATTGAGATTATATTATTAAGGTTAATAAAAAGTAGTTATTCTAGTAAAATCATATTGTTATTAATTATATCGGACTTAATTGAGATTATCACCTAATTAAAAAAACTGTTACAGATAATTAAGTTCTCCAACTAATAAACTTTTTAATCTCTCTTTCATTTAATATTAATAAATAAAAGGTAAAAAAGAGATGATATACTTACCAATTCTTGGAGCAATAGCTTTAGCAGGAGGCACCATCTTTGAAAGAGAAATGCTCAAGAAAAAAGGGATGAATATTGAAAAATACCAAATTCTTGAATTTTTGGGAATTGTTATAGTAATGATTCCTCTTCTCTACTTTTTCTGGAAATTTAATCTGCAAGCACTTGAATTAAAAAACATATTAATTTTTATCGGGGTTATCTTAGCCGCATTCATTGCAAATATATTTACATTTTATTCTATGAAAGGTGAAAAAATAAATAATCTTGAGCCAGCAAAGATGCTCGAACCATTATTCACAATTCTTCTTGCAATAATATTCAGTTTTTTTATTCAGGGAGTGTATGAAAAAAACACCAATATAATAATACCTGCGCTTATTGCAGGAATTGCTCTTATATTATCTCATGTAAAAAGAGAGCATCTTAATTTTAACAAATATTTCTTAGCTGCAATAGTTGGAAGTTTCTTCTTTGCGCTTGAACTTATATTATCAATATTAATTCTTAATTTTTATTCTCCTGTTAGTTTTTATTTTTTAAGATCTTCTGCAATTTTATTAATAAGTTTTATAATATTCAGACCGCAATTAGCTAATCTCGGAACTAAATTAAAATTAAAGATGCTTTTAATAGGAGCAATTTGGGTTGTCTATAGAGTTGCAACATATTATGGATATTTAAAAATAGGAATAATTTCAACAACCTTAATTTTAATGCTTGGTCCTGTTTTCATATATCTCTTTGCAAAACTATTTCTTAAGGAGAAAATAAACATAAGAAACATAATTGCATCAATAATAATTCTGGCTTGTGTGCTTTATGCTATCTTTATATAATAAATATTAATAATGCTCCAAAAAACAAGCAAACCAGCAACGAGAAATACTATTCCAATGAATTTTGTGAATTTTCTTCTGCCCTTCCAGTTTGTTAAAACAATATCTTTTTTATGGTGATGATCCCAAAAATTAGGCAATCTTTTTGAATCATAATTCAGGAATTTTTCAGGGAATATAATTAAGTATAATCCCATAAATAAAAGAACAAAACTAAGCAACCACATAAGGATTTCCATTTTAAATATAATT
>JBBTAN010000072.1:0-1909 GCA_038044205.1 Nanobdellota archaeon | reverse complement strand
AAATAAAAGAACAAAACTAAGCAACCACATAAGGATTTCCATTTTAAATATAATTTACTAAAATATATAAATTTATTCCAAGCCATTCATAAAATCATTTCTTCCACCATAATCATTTCTTTTTTGGATTATGATGCCTGAAAAGTCATCTTCCATTCTATTCCAATCCATCCAGATAATCTTTTCTTCCATCAAAATTCATTTTACCTTTCTTGCTTGGTCTTGAAGCAATAACATCATCAATTCTTAAAATCATATTTGCAACCTCTGTTGCTGAATCAATTTCCTGGCTCTTTATATTATAAGGTTCTATTATCTTTGCCTGAAGAACATCACCTATTTTATTTTCAAATAGATTCAATCCTGCATTTTTATCGCCTGAATCGTGCTTTGCTCTTAATTCTGTAAGAACATCAATAGGGTCCATTCCAGCATTCTCAGCGAGAGTAACAGGAATGAATTCAAGAGCATTTGCAAATTCCTCAACAGCAAGTCTCTCTCTACCTGAAAGTGTCTGCCCAAAAATTTTCAATCTTCTAGAAACTTCCATTTCAATTGCACCCCCTCCTGGAACAATTAATCCCGATTTTAAAACACAGGAAACATCTCCTAATCCATCTCTCATAGCTCTTTCAATTTCATCCATTATATGTTCACTTCCTCCGTGAATTAATATTGTAACTGCTTTTGGATTTTTGCATCCTCTTATATAAGTAAAATTATCATTTCCTTTTTTGACATTCTCAACACTTTCTGCTGAACCTAATTCAAATTGAGTTAAATCATTCAGATTGCTGACTATCTTTCCTCCGGTTGCTTTAGCTATTTTCTGCATATCGCTTCTTGCAACTCTTCTGCAGACATAAATTCCATTTCTGCTGAATAAAAAACTTGCAAAATCATCAACACCTTTCTGACAAAAAACAACATTTGCACTTGATTCCCTGACTAAACTAACAATTTCTTTTATTGAATTTTCTTCCTGAAGAATAAATCTCTGCAATTGCTCAGGTGAAGATATTGAAACTTCTGTTTTTAATTCAGGTGTTTTCAATTCCAGAGGAATATCAACAAGAGCAATCCTCGCATCCTTCACATGAGAAGGCATATCAACTGAAATTTTCCCTTTATCAATTACAACTCCTGAAATTAATTCTGTATCTCCTATTCCCTCTCCTTTTGATTTTTCAATTTTTATATTTTCCAAATCAACTGCTCCGTCTTCCTGAATTTGATTAACTGCCTTGACAATTATATTTGACAAATTTTCTTTTGAATCTTCAGCTCCTTTTCCAGTCATTGCAGTCATTGCTATCTGCTTTAAAACAAATTCATCTTTAAAACCAACTTTTATAGAAAGTTCTCTTAAAATTTCCTGTGCTTTTTCAGCTGCAAGCCTGTATCCTTTTACAATAACTGTTGGATGAATTTTATTATCGAGGAGCTTTTCAGCATTTTCCAGAAGTTTTCCTGCTATCATAACAGCTGAAGTTGTTCCATCACCCACTTCTGATTCCTGAGTTTTTGCAATTTCAACCATCATCTTTGCAGCAGGATGCTCAATCTGCATTTCACTTAAGATAGTTGCACCATCATTTGTAATAATAATATCATTCATAGGCGAGACAAGCATCTTGTCCATTCCTCTTGGTCCGAGAGTTGTTTTAACAATCTCAGCAACCATTTTAGCTGCAGCTATGTTGTTTCTCTGAGCATCTTTCCCTATAAGCCTCTGTATATCTTCAGGCATTAATGTTATTGGTTTGTCTGACATAATTAATTAATTCCCCCCATATTAATTATATTTTTAATTTCATCAATAATATCCTGTTCAACTTTATCTGTTAATTCTATTGTATTCTTTTTTGGGTTTAGTTTTGCAATTGCTTCTTTATTTTTAATATCAAGT
>JBBTAN010000071.1:0-8242 GCA_038044205.1 Nanobdellota archaeon | reverse complement strand
TGCTCTCTGTAAGAATGAACATCCATTCTCTTGCAATAACCTTTATCAGTAATTGTAACAATAACTTCTTTTTCTTCAACTAAATCTTTTTCTTTTATCTCTCTTATTGTCTTTAATAGTTGGGTTCTTCTTTCATCACCATATTCTTTCTTTAGTTCATTTACTTCTTTTGATATTATTCTTAAAATTTCTTTTACATCTGCAAGAATTGCTTCAAATTCTTTTATTTTGAGTTTTAATTCTTCTCCTTCTTTCTTTAATTTATCAACTTCTAAAGAAGTTAATTGCTGTAGTTTTGTATCAAGAACAGCCTGAGTTTGTTTCTTTGTTAGATTATATTTTTTTATGAGTGCTTCAGAAGCTTCAAGAGCTGTTTTGGATTTCTTGATTAAGTTAATTACACCATCAATATCTTTTAATGCAATTAATAATCCATCAACTATTTCCTGTCTTTCTTTTGCTTTCTTTAATTCAAATTTTGTCCTGTTTGTTATAATTAATTTTCTGTATTTAACATAATATTCAAGAACTTCTTTGAGATTCATTACTTTTGGCTCTCCTCCAGCTAAAGCTAAGAAGTTTACACTGAAAGAATCCTGAAGTCTGGTATATTTGTAAAGAGAATTAATTATGAATTTAGGATCTCCTTCTTTTTTTAATTCCAAAACTATCCTTGTTTTTCCTTTTGAAGATTCATCTCTTAAATCAGATACATCTTTTATTTTTTTATCTGATATTAATTGAGCTATTTGCTCAACAAGTGTTGATTTGTTTAACATATAAGGAATTTCTGTTATAATAACTGCTTCTTTATTCTTTAGAGTTTCTGTTGTTGTTCTTCCTCTTACTATTAATTTTCCTCTTCCTGTTTTGTAAAGTTCCATCATATCTCCCTGAACACTTCCCCCTGTTGGGAAATCAGGACCTGTTACGATTTCTAATAATTGTTCGAAAGAGATTTCTGGATTTTTTATATAAGCAATAATTGCATCGCATACTTCTGTAATATTATGGGGGGGAATATTAGTTGCCATACCAACTGCAATACCAGAAGCTCCGTTTAGCATTAAGGCTGGAAGTTTTCCTGGCAACAATTCAGGTTCTTTAAGCGAATTATCAAAATTAGAAGTAAAATTAACTGTTTCTTTATCAATATCTTCAAGCAATTCCATTGCTATTGGCATTAATTTTGCTTCTGTGTTATGACTTATAAATCCATTAGATATAAAGGAATGACAGGGACTCTCAACCTTAACCGAATAAACTCTTTGCTCTCCTGCATTTTTAATAGAGACAATTCTGTCAAATAAATATTGGTAGGTTAAAAAGTATTCAAATAACGGCTCATAATTTACCTTTGTCTTTTTCATAATAATCTGAGAAATCATCTTGTAATTGTTGGACATATTTTCATATAAATTGAAATTATTTTTAGAGACAAATTCTGAATGTGCAATATTTCTGATAAAATCAGAAACAAAGGGAACTCTATCTTTTAGTGGGCTATCTTTTTTATATAAAAGAGTGATTAATTCCAGTTTTTTGTTTTTTCTTTCAGAAAAAAAACCTATTTCTTTATAAAATCTTAAGAAATTTCTCTTTCCTCTTATCTGGAGGAGATGAAGATTTTTATATTTATCATATCTTCTGAAAGAATCAATGCCAAATCTTAATATTAAAGTTTGAAGTTCATTAATAAGCTTCTCGCTTGTTGAACATGCTCTTATTTCCATCATCTTTTTTGCAAAACTTACACTTCCGTCTCCCTCAAAAAAAGATAGAATAAATTCTTTAACCACTTCTTTTGGAGATTGAAAGATAGTTTCAGGAATTGTTTTGTCCTTAGATTTAACATTTTCCAATCCAATATTTCTTAGGAAATTAATTGTAAACAGGCAATGGCACTCTAATCTCCAATAATCTTTTTTTCCGTAAGAAGAAGGTTTTCTTGAAAATTTGTGAAGTTTTGAATCAGGAAATATAGTTTTCCATCTTTCCTCAAATTTATTTATCCAATTTAAATCAGAATTGCAAAATTCTATTTTTTTATCACCAATATATCCTTCTGAAACCAAAGAACCAAGGATAAATGCTAATTCTTTATTTAAATGAGATGGGAGGATTCTTACTTTTGTTTTTTTATCTTTAATTTCTGGTTTAAATTTATCAAGTTCAATTTCTTTTTCAGGCCAGAATTTATCTTCTAATCTATCAAGAACAGTATAATCTCCTTCTTTAAGTTGTTCAAGTGTTTTCCACATGAAAATTGGTTTTCCAAATTCATCAGAAGATATTGTCAAAATAGGATGATTATAACTTCCAGTTAAAGAATATCCTTTATCTGTTGTAATTTTTAAAGTATCATGAATTCCTGAATCGAATAATTTAGATACATTGTTTATTTTCTTGTCTTTTGAGAGAACTTTTATATTAATATCTTCTTTGTCAGATATTTCATTTATCTTCATTAATCCTCTGTCTGTTAATACTAAAGAATCTCCAGAAACACAATACCTATATGCTGCTGGTGGGTCCCCATCTGTGCTACCGAAATTCCCCTGCCCGAAAACAAGCGGATATCTCAATGAAAAATCCTGTGCCATTCTTACCATTGCTTCGTAGACAGCAGTATCTCCGTGAGGATGATATTTACCTATAACATCTCCAACTATTCTGGCTGATTTTTTTGTTGCTGTGTTTGGCTTTAATCCCATTTGTTGCATTGAATATAAAATTCTTCTCTGAACTGGTTTCATTCCATCTTCTATAGAAGGAATAGCTCTGGAAACAATAACACTCATTGCATAATCCAGATAGGATTTCTTCATCTCTTCTGATATTTCTGTCTGGACAATTCCTTTTTTTAAGTCTTCTTCAACTTTTGGGTCTATGTTTGGTGTCATTTTAGTCTTCCTGTTAAAAATTTAATTAAATCAGGTGTTAAATCAGTAAATACTTGCTTTTCATGTATCATAGATTTTTCATAAAGTTCATCTCCAAAATATCTTGGAATAACATGAAAGTGCAAATGACTAACTTTAAGTCTATCATCTGGAATAAAAGGTCTGTAATTCTGTCTTATATCACAACCTGGAATATCTAATCTTTGCATTAATAATTCCTGAACATTCATTGTTTCATCAATTAATTCGTGTCTAATCTTGGATGGTAGTTGATATAATCTCTCAAAATGTAATTTTGGGATTACTAAGCTATGTCCTTGCATTAAATAAGGATTACTTAATAGGGTAATTGTATTTTCAGTTTCTCTAATAACTCTATCCTTTTCAATATTACAAAATCTACAATTTTCCATTTTAAGCAACCTCCTCCCTCTTTTCATTAAAATTTTTAATTAAATCTGAAGAGGATTGAATTTTATCCCCTAAGCCATCAACAATTTCTATTCCAAGCTCTCTGCATATTTTCGCTTCTGGAATTTCATAATTGTGCCTGTCTCCCCCATTTGCAAATACATCCGGATGAACTTTTTTAAGTGATTCACAAACAGTTCTGTCTTTATCTATGCTTATAAAAACTTCATCAACACACTGCAATTCCTCAAGTATTTTCTTTCTCTCTTCAGCAGGCATAAAGTATTTTCCTTTTTTCATTTCAGTTTGCTTATCATTATTCACAATTACAATTAATTTATCACCCAGAGCTTTTGCTAATTTGAAAAGTTCAATGTGTCCAACATGCAATGGATCAAAATAACCACTAACTGCTATTATTTTCATTTTAAGCAACCTCTACTCCTTTTTTATCTAAATGTTCCATTAATTCATCTTCTCCTAGTTCTCTTTCAACAATATTCTTCCCTGTCCATCCGCATTTTCTGCATTCCCATTCTCCTCTGTTCTTTCTTTCTTCTCCTGTCAAGAGAACTTTTACCTCATCGCTTTTGCATTTAGGACATTCTCTGATTTTGAATGTCTTTCCTTCTTTCTGTTTATTTGGCTTTTCTTTTCCTTTCAAAATCCAGTCAGGTGTTTTTAATTTTGATTTTGCCATTTTATTTTAATTATATATCGAGTTGCGCCTCCCGAGCATTTTCCTGAATAAAATCTTTTCTTGCCTGAACATCATCACCCATTAACATTGAGAATATTCTGTCTGCTTCAATTGCATCTTCTATGTATATTTTTTTTACTTTTCTTGTTTTAGGATTCATTGTTGTTTCCCATAATTGTGTTGAACTCATTTCTCCCAAACCTTTGAATCTTGTAATTCCTCCTTCACCAACACTCAATTCCGCTGTTGCTTTTTTTAATTCATTGTCATCATAAACATAAATGTCTTTTTGCCCTTTTCTTATTCTGTAAAGAGGGGGCATGGCAGCGAAAATATGTCCGTTTTCTATAAGCTGGGGCATGAATCTGAAGAAAAATGTAAGAAGAAGGGTTTTAATGTGCTCTCCATCAACATCTGCATCAGTCATTATTATTACTTTTCCGTATCTAACTTTTTCAGGATCAAATTGCTCTCCTATCCCTGTTCCTATAACAGTAATCATGTTTGTAATTTCTTCACTTGAAAGGACTTTTGATGGATTTGCTTTTTCAACATTGAGAATTTTACCTTTTAAAGGAAGTATTGCCTGCATTTCTTTATTTCTTGCCATTTTGGCGCTGTTGTGAACAAATACTCCGGATGCTAAGGCAAAGTTATGAGTATTAGGAACTTCTATATCATAAACATCTATTTTATTAGATAATAGTTCAATTTTTTTTATCTTGTGATTATAATTTTTTATAGTTTCAGCCATTTCTTCAAAGTTATTATTAAAAAATCTTGAACAAAAAGTATTCAAACTAAGTATAGATTTATCTTTATTTTCAACTCTTAATTTGTCGAAATTATTGAGATTACCTTCTTTTTCCAAAAGGAATTTCATTAATTTTATTGTTTTTTCATAGTATGTTTTATTGTATGACTCTTTTCTTTGATTTCTAAATTCGGGCGTCCATTGCTCTCTTGTTTTTTGTCTTCTCCAGATTATTAATGCTTCATCTTTCCACTGCTCTTTAGCTAAATTTGAAAGATATTCTTTAGCATCTGGATTTTCTTCAAAGAATTTCTTTACTTTTTCAGAAGCTTTTTTTCTATTTTCTGGATTCTCCCAATATTCTTTTTGATTTTTATTAAGTAATTCATTATTAAATTTCCTGTATTTTTCATTTGAATTATAGAACTCAGTGAATTTATCTTTCATAAAACCCCTGTAATTTTTATCTTCCCATTGTTTCTTTGCATTTTGGGATAAGGCTAATCTTATTTCTGGTTGGTTTGCCCATTTTTTAATTTTCTCTTTATAATCTGGATTTTGATGTGCCTCTCTTGCTTTTTGCTTTACATCTTCTCTATGGATAGTTTTAGATAAATTTTCTGTATGAAGAATTAAATGATTTTCTTTAGACAATCTAATAATATTATTGGGATTATTATTTAATTTGTTGAAATCAATATGATGTTTATGTTCTCCTTGTTCTATTGTATAAATATTCTTTTTAATGTTATAATCATCAGATAATAAATGGGTAAAAATCCAGTTTTTATTTAAGTCCCAAACCATTTCATATCCATCAATTGTTATTCTTCCTCCCATTTTAGAAATCTTTCTATTTAAGGGCATCAAAGAATCTTTTGATTTCAAATCTTTTGCTTCTTTATATCTTCCATCTTTAAGCATAAACTTATGATCTGGAGTACATATAATTTCATTATCATTGTCTAATGTTATTTTAATTACTAATGCATCTTTTTTTGTTATTCTTGGGTTTTCTATTTTTTCTATTCCAATACTGCTATCTTCTTTTATAGTATAACAGAAGTTTTCTTTTCCTTGTTTTGATTCTTCAACAAGTTCTGTGAATGAAAGATTTCTCCCATCTACTAAAGCAATTTTTGTATCTCCAGAAAAACAGCCTCCTGCACTTTCCCCTTCAACTAAATATAATTCTGTGTCTTCTGATTTTTTATCAGAGCAATCTGCAAGTTTTCCAGGCAATCCTCCAAGTGAGAATGCATTTTTTCTTCTTATCAAATCTTTTGCTTTCTTTGCTGCTAGTCTTGCTTTTGCAGCTTCAAGTGATTTATCAGAAATTCTTTTTGCAGTGTTTGGATTTTCCTCAAAAAATTCAGTCAAAGCAGAAGTTACAATAGAATCAACAAGCCCTTTAATTTCAGAATTTCCTAATTTTGTTTTTGTCTGCCCTTCAAACTGAGGTTCTGCAAGTTTTATACTTACTATAGCTGTCAATCCTTCTCTAACATCATCTCCTGTGAAAGAATCATTTTTAAGCAATTCTTTTTTCTTTGCATAATCATTAATAACTCTTGTAAGTGCTGTTTTAAATCCTGAAATATGAGTTCCACCTTCAACAGTATTTATTGTATTAACAAAACCAAAAATATTTTCCTGGTAACTTGCATTATACTGGATTGCAATTTCAATAACTCCATTTTCCATTTCTCTTTTGAAATATATTGGCTTGTGTAAAACCTCTTTTGATTTGTTTATCCATTTTACAAATTCTATAAGTCCTCCTGTTGAAAAAAATTCCTGCTTAGTGTCTTTTATTTCATCTCTTAATTCTATTTTTAATCCTGCATTAAGAAAAGTTATCTCCCTGAATCTTGTTTCAAGCATTTTGAAGTCAAAGATTATTGTTGAAAATATTTCTTCATCTGGCCAGAATGTTATTTTTGTGCCTGTTCCTTCAGCATTTCCAATTATCTTCAGTTTTGTTGTAGGATTTCCTCTTGAATATTCTTGTTGGTATGTTTTTCCCTCTCTTTTTACTTCTATTATTAGTTTTTTTGATAGTGCGTTTACAACAGAAACACCTACTCCATGCAATCCACCTGAGATTGCATAAGATTTCTTGTCAAATTTCCCCCCTGCATGCAGTTTTGTAAGTGCTATCTGGACTGCAGGGACTTTATAGATTGGATGAGTTTCAACAGGTATTCCTCTTCCATCATCTTCAACAGTTACAGAGCCATTTTTATTTAAAGTTACTTTTATTTTTGTGCAAAATCCTGCAAGAGCTTCATCTACAGAGTTATCAACTACCTCGTAAACTAAGTGATGCAATCCTTCTTTTCCTGTTGAACCAATGTACATCGAAGGTCTCTTGCGGATCCCCTCAAGCCCCTCAAGAACTTTTATAGATTCTGCATTGTAAGTTTCTTTTTTTTGATCAGACATTTTGTTTAACTCCAATTTTATAAATCATAGAAGAATGTATAAAAGGTTTAATTATCTCAATCAATTTCTTAGTATCTTCTTGTTTAAATCTTAAATAATAATATTTTCCATCTCTAAACCCTATTGTTGGATCTAATTCAAATTTTTCATTAAAAAATTCTTTCATTAATTTGTGTTCCTCAAAAGAAAAAGAATTAGTGCATAAGATAATATATCCTTGCTTATTATCATAACTTCCATCATCACATATCCATACTGCCAAACTTCTTGGAGTTAATTGATTTAATATCTCTAAAGTTATTTTCTTCCTACCATGTACATAAAATAAATTTCTATAATAATTGAAAACAGGGTGGGTTTTGGTAGATAAATGAATCATGTTTACTTCTCTTTCATTAATAATCCTTTTCCTCACTTCAAATTCAGATATATTAAAATGTTTTAATAGTTCTAGTTTCCATTCAATATATTCTTTTTGTTTAATACAATGTGCAACTCTAAAACAAGAATTTTTTTCCCTTTGCCTTATGCTCGCATCACCTAATAAACTCCCCATAATTAAATCATGTTCTTCTTGACTTACAAGAATGAAAGGATTCATTTGAACTTCTTTATTCCATTGCCCAACTAATTTGATCAAGTCTCTAGCAGAATTATTGTAAATATCATATTTTTGTGCAAATAATCTAACTTCTCTATCTGTTCTTAATCTTGCTAAAATTCCTGCCTTACTTTTATGAAGGTTGGGAAATAAAGATAAAATTCTCCCCTCCTCGACCGCTTCTCCCAGTATTCGTGGTTTTATTTTAAGTTCCTTTGAAAGTATAAGAATATCCCCCTGTTTTCTTATTCTTTTAGAGAGTTCTATAACATCATATCTTTTTCTTACTCCTTCTAAGCCTTCTAAAACCTTAATATCCTCTGCTGTATAAGTTTTTTTGTCTGTCATTTTATAAAAAATCTCCTAATTTTTCCTGTTTATTTTATAAAAAAGAAGAGTTCGTTTATAAACCTTTCTGCGATTTTATC
>JBBTAN010000070.1:0-1403 GCA_038044205.1 Nanobdellota archaeon | reverse complement strand
GCAGCAGTATGCAGCCGTGGCTAATTTGGTTCCATCAGTGGAGGAGGCGATGTAGTACGAACCAGCGGGTGAATTGGTTCGCTGGGTCCAGGTGGCTCCCGAGTCAGTGGAGGTGTAGATATAGCCTCCATCAACGCACGCGGCTAGCTTTGTTCCGTCAGAAGAGGAGGCGATAGATGCCCAATAATGCGAACCTGAGCCGGTTTGCTGTGGCCAGGTGTATCCTGCTCCTGCGTTAGCCAATGTAGGCCCTACGGTAGCGGCTCCGATATTTAAAGTGCCGGCGTTGGTAAATGTGCCTGCTCCGGCGAATGTTGTAGTGACTGTGCATGTGCCGGTGTTGGTATATGTTCCGGATACACTTATAGCCGCGAAAGTAAGCGTGCCTGCGAGGGTCTTAGATGTTCCCGCTAAGGTATAAGTGCCTGAACCTGATGTAAAGGTCTGGTTATTGGTGATACTGCCGTTTATAGTTACATCCGCATTGCCTGAGTTATTCCAGATACCGTTAGTATTAATAGTAATATCGCCTGTAAACGAGTGAGCTGAAACGCCGGCTCCTGATATATCTAAGGTACCTGTGATACTTGTCGCGCCTGTTACTGAAAGCTGGTTTGTGCTTGTCGCGAGGGTGCCGGATGATATAGTGAGATTCGAAGCTACTGTGGTAGCCCCGCCTAAGGTCTTTATACCTGAGCCTGATATGGTCAGATTCTTATAGCTAAGCGTATTATCTATTGTCTGGTCGCCTGCTCCTGAGTAGTTAACCGTAGAGCCTGCGTTAAGAGTAGGGCTCTTAGAGTAATTACTCGAGAACGCGGAAGCGCCGAGCGCTCCGACTTTAATTGTGCCGGTTACGCTGAATGTGCCTGTGATGGTGGCAAGGTATGTGGCCGCATCGAGCGTTCCACTCGCTCCGACAGTCACGCTGCTGCTGAAGCTGGTAGCGGCCCCCAGAGTAAGCGCGCCGCTCGTAATCGTAACCGCGCCGGGGATGGTCCATGTGCCGGATGATGTGGCCGTACCACTGGCTTTGTTAATCGTTAGCGCACCATCGGTCCAATCGTTCGCGGTTAGCGTAATTACCTGCGCGCCTGTGCCGTCCAAGGTAATGGCGGTCGTGCCGCTGAAGGAGGTGTCAGTAACCGTTATATCTCCCGCTACTGTAATGGTGCCGTTATTAAGTGTATAAACTCCCGCAATCGCTAAGTTACCATTTATATCCATAGTGCCCGTGATGCTAAAGCGGGGTATATTAGCGCCGTTAAATGTAACATTATTAAAACTCATCGCGCCGGAATTAATGGTATAGGTAGCATCACCACCAGTAGCAAATCGCACCGTACTAGTTCCAGCGCTCACGGTTCCTGCTGTATATGTCCATATATTAATAGAGGAAACGG
>JBBTAN010000069.1:0-3145 GCA_038044205.1 Nanobdellota archaeon | reverse complement strand
TCAGGACTTACGTCATGGAAACCACACACTTTAGTGTGTGGAGGATGTCATGCTTCTCTAAATTTGATTCGATTGTAGAAAAGTCCTGAATGCTTGGATTTACATTTCCCATAAATATAAAGCATAAATTCTAATATATAAAGATTTTTATAGTTATTTAGAGGTTTTTATTCTTCTCTAAATGTACCTTTCCCATTTTCCGGTTGTATCGCATACTTCAAACTTCTCAAAAGGGCTTTTAGATTGTAAAGGAGTAAAGAGATATCTGCTTTCAGGACTATATTCATTCAGAGAAATCAAAAGATTTGATATAAAATACGCAAAACTTAAATCTGGCAATTCATAGCCCTTTAATGAAAATGGTTTGTGATCCCACCAAACATGAAGAAATGTTTTGTTCCCAAGAGAGATGTTGCTTACTTTTCTGAAAATAGAACATTCGGTAAATTTAAAATAATCTTTTAAAGAAGTTTCTATAACTTCAGAAGATAAATTGCACTCATAACAAAAAATTCCATTAAATAATCTATCATGTAATGCAATAGCTTCTATTTTTTTAGCATTCTCCTCACCAACTTTAATATACTCTATAAGTTCGGGCGTACTGTTGATTGTTGATTTAACTTCTATTATCGCCTTAACTGTGCTTGCTAAAACTATAACAAAATCTCCTTCTGAAAACAAAACCGGAGAAGAATTATCATAAATAATTATATCTATTTGTTTTGTAATTTCTTTATTTTTATTCATTACAAAACCCGTTCCAATAGAATATTTTTTAGGGAGGAATCTTGTAATTACATTTTTTAATATAGCCTCTCTATATCTTCCATCTTCTCCCCAATTAGCATCTCCGATTAAACTCCTTACTCTATCTTTTACAGCCATTAATTCCCCATTAATTGATTCATAAAATTTCTTAAAATCTTGATCAACCATAAAACTTCATAATTCCAAACCTTAAAGAATTTTCTATTTCTGTAAAATCTTAAGCCCTTCTTTTAGTTGTTCCATTATCCATTTTAACCTATTTAACAGACTTTCGTTGACTTCTTTAAGTTGTTTATTCTCTTTTCTTAATAGATACAATTCTTCATTTTCCATTTTTCTTAGGAATCATCTCAATTGCTTTTTTAATTGCATAATCGGACAATTTTGGGAAAATATCTTTGATATCCTTCTGAATCTCTGTAAAATCCCAATATTCTTTCCACATATTCTGACTTACTTCTAATGGCTTTTTCATATTAGGCTTTATTTTTTCTAAATTAACATAAACAAAATGTGGTTGAATTGGGCGTACAATAATCAATTTTGTTCCTTCCCAATATTTATTATATGCATCCAAATAATTTAATATATATTTCCCTTCTTTTGTATTGGATCTATATTTAACCTCAATAAAGTATGTTTCTCCAGTTTCTGTGTTAAATGCAACAAAATCGGGCATTGATTTAATTTTTCTAGTTACAGGATTTAATTTTTCTCTTACCGTTTTCTTTAATTCTTCTATATGATTTTCCACCCCAAATTTAATGCACTTCCAATTAGGCATAGATTTAATTAAATAACTGACAGCAGTTTCACCATTATCTCCAACGGCTTTATCTTCGTTAAAAGAATTGTCCATTTTATACCTATGCATTATTGTGCAAACGTGCTATAAAAGTTTATTGGTCTTATTATGCATATATGGTTAGAAAGCCAATTACAGAGATAATAGAAGAAGTAAGAAACCTTCTCGAAAAAGAAGGCGAACTATCTATTAGGCAAATTTCTCTTAAAACTAAATCTCAATGGAGAACAGTAGAAAAGGCCTTGGATACTCTAAAAACTCTTGATGTAGTAAAAGAAAGAAAAGGTGAAGAAACTAAAAGAGTTGAGAGGTTATTTAGTCTGGTTAAAAATTAATTTTTTTGATTAAGCCTTTAATATTGGCTTACTTTTTACACATATTCATATCCATCCCATACTCTTAGCTAAGGCTACCAAAGAAATAATTACTGCAATAACAGAAGCAATTAAGGTTAAGTCTTTTCTTTTTATATCTTCTAACTCTCTAAGAAATTGTAAACCGTCTGTTGTTACTATGTATTGGGCAGGAGGTTCAAATAAAATGTATTTATATAATTGTAAAGTTCTATCCATCTCTTTTGGGATAAATTTTCTAAATTCTTTCTTTTTGTTCCCATCTAATAAAGAGTCTAATATTTCGGGAGTAGTTCTTCTAGATAGAAATTTTAATGCTTTGTAAAATTTCTTATCAATTTTGTTCATCTTCTCTCACACCACTCACAACTTTCCTCTGGGCAATTTCCGTTTAATAGTTTTATTGCTTTATTGAACAGCTTTTCTGCGTCTTCTGTAGAAATCTTCATTTTCTTTAAAACATTATCAAATATAACTTCTCCCGTTTCAGAGACTTTTTTAGGATAATAGAAAAGCAAATATGCAAAGTTTTCCGTTTTATGTCCTAACTTTTCGAGAAGCCAAGCATAAATATTTAGTTGATCTTGATAGTGTTCATGAGTATCTTCTTTCAATGGAAAGCCTCTAGTCTTATAATCAAGCACAATAAACTTACTATTAACCTTATTTACAAGCATATTATCAATACCTCCATGAAGTATATTGCCATCTTTATCTTCATACCATAATCCTTTCCTTGAATTTCTCCACTCTTTCAAAAGTTCTTTATCATCAAAAAGCTTGAGATTTTTGCATTCTGTATTATCGCATATCTCTGGTGGAAGCTCTCCTTTATCTCTAAATTTATCAAAATGTGTTTTTAGTATACCATCCATTCCAGAAGGCAAACTTGGAAATATTCCTTGTGGTCTTTTCCACACTTTATGCTGTATAAGCCAAAAGCATCTTGGACATTCATGCATCAAAGAAAGGGTGGAGGGGGAGAGTTTGAATGGCATGTTAAAATTAAATATTTATTTTCTTCTGTTGTTTTAATTTATTCAATCTTCTATTAGCAATTTCTATATATTTAGAATTGTTATCAATTCCTATCCACTTTCTTCCTAATTCTTCCGAAGCTATAGCCGTTGTTCCACTTCCAATAAATGGATCTAAAACAACATCCTTTTCGTTTGTTGCCATTTCTATTAGTCTTATAAACAATTTTAATGGCTTT
>JBBTAN010000068.1:0-1669 GCA_038044205.1 Nanobdellota archaeon | reverse complement strand
GCATTTTCTCTGCTTCTCCAATCATCACCTCCCATATATCCATTAACAAGCCTTCTGGAAAAATCAAATATAGCTTGCTTTGATTCATCCATTTCTCTGAGTTTTTTATGTTCATTTCTGTAAATAATATATTTTTTTGCTGTTGAATTATATCCTAATTCCATCATTGTATCTTCAACAAGATCTTGAACCTGTTCAACATAGGGTTGAGAGACTCCATTGAACATCATTTCTAATTTTGTTACAACTTTATCAGTTACTCTTTGAGAAGCATTGGATGCATCTTGTCCTAATATATTATCAGCAAAAAATGCTTTTTTAGCAGCTTCTTTAATTTTATCTGAAGAAAAATCTACAATCTTTCCATCTCTTTTTTTTATTTTAGTCACCATCTTATTATAATCCCTTCATCTCCTGTTTAAAATCTTTTATATCTTTGAATTGTCTATATACTGATGCAAATCTTATATAGGCTATATCATCAACTTTTTTGAGTTCTTTCATAACTATTTCACCTATCACAGAACTTTTAATCTCTTTTTTCCCTGATTTCCTTATCTGTTCTTCAATTTTGTTTATCATCTTTTTTATTTTTTCTTGTGGAGTAGGCAATTTTTCAAATGCCCTCTCAATTCCCGCCTCAAGTTTTTTTATTTCAAATTTTTCACGCCTACCATCCTTTTTTATAACATACAACTCGCTTTTTTCTATTTTTTCGTATGTTGTGAATCTTTTTTTGCATTTCAAACACTCTCTTCTTCTTCTTATTCCATCAGGAGAATCTCTCTTGTTCGTTACGCTTGATTTTGTATGAGCACAATATGGGCAGTTCATTTCACTTAAAGGGAAAGCCATTGTAGGAGAACCGTTGGTTCTTCCCACATACAACCGGTTGTATGTATTACCTCTTTTCATCACCACAGGTTGTATAAAGTAAATTATTCTTAAAAAAAGAACTATTTAAACATTAGTAACAATTTAAAAAAAGTAACAGGGGGGTACAATTTTTTAAAGGAAAAATATAGAAATTAAAGAGATTAGATATTAAATTATACAATAAAAATAGAAAATTCAGTTAAAACAATCCACTACAGATATCCTGAATACTTCTTACCTGTATTGAATCATCTGCCCAGATTAAAATACTTCCTGTCTGAGTTTGTCCTTGCGCCACATCCTGCAATGATTGATTATATCCTATACCATATCCTGTTACAGCTGCGCCATTCAATTTTTTATTATCATAATTTTTGTATAGAAAATAGCCTCCAATTATAGCTAAAATTATTACTAGTGTAATTATAATCGCCAAAATCACTTTTTTATTAACTCTATCACCTGAAGCATTCATATAATTAATTATAAAAACATCATATATAAATATTTCGCCTATTTCAAATATAAAGAAGGTTTTTTAAATAAGTTTAACTTTATTGGTAAAAGGTGAAAAATGAATTATTTATCAGGACTATTTGGGCAATTGTCTGAACAATGGGGAATTGCTGTTTGGATACTTATTGCAATTCTTATTTGGTCTGCTGTCTGGAAGCTCATTGCGTTGTGGAAATCAGCCAGAAAAAATCATCTTGTCTGGTTTATAATACTTGCACTTGTAAACACTGTTGGTATATTGGAAATACTTTATGTTTATATTTTTTCTGAGATGAAA
>JBBTAN010000067.1:0-1041 GCA_038044205.1 Nanobdellota archaeon | reverse complement strand
GTGTCTTCTTCCCCCATTGATTTCAGGAACAGGAGAAGCAATGTCATATCTCCTAAATTTTTTCCCTCTCCAATTTGATTCTTTTTTCAGTATTTCAGGGGTTATTTGCTCTATTAATTCCTGAGAGCTTAACTTTGATTTTATTATTTCTCTTCCCAAAGGAGTTATCTCAATATCTATTTTCTTATCTTCTTTTATACTAACAATCTGTTTTCTGCTTTGAAGTATCTTCAATGCAAATTGCTGTTCTGGAGAAAGGGAATCATAATCTATTGGAAGAACTTCAAGAAATTGCTCTTCAGGTGTTTTTTTTGAGATTTCCTCCCTGTTTGCGTTAAGTATTATCTTTTCATTTTTCAAATCTATAAGTGCTTTTTTCTTTAGAGCTCCTATTGATGCTTTAAACTCATCATCTGACAATTTACTTCCTTTTTGAGCATCTTGAAGAGAGATTATATGCTTTTCATTAAGAAGACTAAGAAGTTTCCTCTCTGGAAGCCCTCTTTTCAAATAGAGCGCTCCATTGACATCCAATTCAACTATTCTTTTTTTAATATAAGATAATTTTACCAAATTCTTATTTTGAAGATATTCTAATGCTCTTATTACTGAAGTTTTATCTAAATTTGATTTTTTGCATATTTCATTTATCTTCTCTCCCAAATGAGGCAGGATTTTCTTCTCATTTGGACTTAATGATTCAATTAGCTTTTTTGTGTCCATTTTAATATTAAGAATAGAGAATGGGGGGATTTAAAATTGTTTTGAAAACAATTTTAAGAGATAGTTATCACCTCTTTTATATAAGTTTTAAGTTTAACTGATATATTTTAATAGTTGATCAATAATTAGAAATTTGTTACATTAATTATTATAAATCTTTCACCATTGATGTAGGCATTCCCAAGACAAGTCCTAAAGATTTCAAATCATAAATATTCCTTTGGTTTTTCTCTTTTTGAATAATAAACTTCATATTAACCTTGTTCTTGTTGCATAATTTAATATTTTGTTTAATTCTTGCTATAATTTCTGATTTTT
>JBBTAN010000066.1:0-10944 GCA_038044205.1 Nanobdellota archaeon | reverse complement strand
ATGCTAATGCTTATATGGGGTTGGTTATGGGGGAGATGAAGGGGAAGATTGATGGGAAGAGTGCGATGGAGATAATTAACAAAATTTTGAAGTAGTTAATTATCTACCTGGGGTATAGAGTTCACTCAGTTCCCTCTAATTCCTTAACAGGAATTAAACCCCAACTCCATTTTATAAATAAAATGTCGGATGGAGATAATAAATAAACTTTTGAAATAACAATATTAATAAATTGTATTTTTCTTTAACTTGAATGGAAAGAACTTACATTGAAGATATAAAGACAGGAAAGGAAGTTTTGTTAAAAGGCTGGGTTTATGAAATTAGAAGCCTTGCAAAATTAGGATTTGTTCTTCTCAGAGACAAGACAGGAATTGTTCAGTGTGTTATTCAAGGCGATTTAATAAAAAAACTTTCTGAATTAACTCTTGAAAGTGCAATTGAAATAAAAGGAAAATCTAAATCGGCTCAGGTTAAAGCAGAGTTTGTGAGAAAAGATGTTGAGGTTGATATTGAAAGTATTGAAATAATTTCAAAGGCTGAGAAATTGCCTATTCATGTTAATGAGAAGACAACTACAACTGAATTTGCAAAAAGATTAGATAATAGAGTTTTGGATATAAGAAAGCCGAAAATTCAGGCTATATTTGAAATTCAAACTGTTATTGCAAATTCTTTTAGAGAATATTTTTACAAAAATAAATTTATTGAAATACAGCCTCCTTGCATAATTAGTGCAGCTTCAGAAGGTGGAACTGAATTATTTCCTGTTCAGTATTTTGAGCAAAAAGCATATTTGGCACAATCACCTCAATTATACAAACAAATTTTAGCCTGTTCTCTTGAGAAAACATTTACTATAACACCTGTTTGGAGAGCAGAGAAACACAATACAACACGCCATATAAATGAAATAAGACAGATGGATATTGAATGTGCATTTACAGACCAGATGTCAATTATGAAAGAACTTGAAGAAGTAATGAAATTTATAATTAAACAAGTTTCAGAGAAATGCAAGATTGAATTAGAGATGCTTGGAATTAAAGACTTGAAAATCCCTAAGGGGATTTATTTAAGTTATGAAGAAGCCATTAAGAAAGTGGGTGGAAAATCAGGAGAAGATTTCACACCAGAGCAAGAAAAAAAACTTTGTAATCTTTATCTAGGTGATTTAGTTTTTACTCATTCCTGGCCTTCTGCTATAAAACCATTTTATATTATGCCTAAAGGTGAGAAAAAAGATGCAAAATTGAGTGAAGGATTTGATGCACTTTATGGAGGAATTGAAATTTCTTCTGGTGGACAGAGAATTCATATACCTGAATTATTAATTGAGAGATTAAAAGTTAAAGGATTAAATCCAAAAAATTTTGAATCTTATATTGATAGTTTTAGATATGGAGCACCCCCGCATTCTGGCTGGTCAATTGGTTTGGAGAGATTAACTCAGATTGTCTGCGGATTGGATAATATAAAAGAAGCCACAATGTTTCCAAGAGATAGGAATAGGTTGACACCTTAAGACCTCCTTAGAAGAGTTTAGTTATCTGTAACAGTCCATTGTTATATCATAAGTAAGTTAAGCAAAGGGGCTATTATAATTAAACGATATGATTTTACCAGGATAACTATTATTCCTTGTAAGCTGTTTCAACTTCTTCCAAAAATTCTTTGAATTTTTCTTGTTTTATCTTTTGCTTTGCTTTTTCAATTAATTTTGTCAGAAAGTAAATATTGTGATATGTTGCAAGTTTCTTTCCTGTGAACTCATCATTAATTAATTGATATCTTATGAAAGAACGACTGTAATTTTTGCAAACAAAACATTTGCAATTTTTATCAATTGGGGATTTATCGAATTTGCAGTTTTCTCTTAATATTCTTAATTTTCCCTCTGATGTGAAAAGAGTTCCACGCCTGGCATTTTGAGTTGGCATTCTTGAATCAAATATATCAACACCTAAAGAAATTCCTTTTAGTATTTCAACTGGATTTCCAATTCCCATAAGGTATATTGGTTTATTTTCTGGGAGCATTTCTTTTATTTGTTTCACAATATTAAATTCTTCTTCTATTGTTTCTCCTAATCCAAATCCCCCAATAGAATATCCATCAAAGTTCATTTTAATTAAAGATTTTGCTGATTGTTCTCTTAAATCAGGATAAATCCCTCCCTGAATTATCCCAAAGAGCAATTGTCTTTTGCTTTTTGGAATAGACTTTTGGAGAGAATCGTGATGGGATTTGCATCTTTCTGCCCAGATAGAAGTTTTTCTTGTTGCTTCTGCAATTTGCTCTTTAGAATGTTCATACATTGGCATAGAATCTAAACACATTGCAACTTCACTTCCAATATCTAATTGCATTTTCATATTCTTTTCTGGAGTTATAAATATTTTTTCTCCACTAAGGGGATTTTTGAAACAAACTCCTTCTTCATTTGATTTTACATAAATGCTTTTTGAATACATTTGAAATCCACCTGAATCAGTAAAGTTAATTCCTTTGTAATTCATAAATTTCCCAATCCCTCCAAATTTTTTTATTATAATAGAACCTTCTCTTAGATAGAGTATTAATGCATTTGATATAACCGCAGGAACTTTCATCTCTTTTAGTTCTTCAGAAGTAAGTGTTTTCACTGAACCCCGTGTTGCAACAGGCATAAAAAAAGGAGTTTCTACTTTTCCTTTCTTTGTTTTTAAAATTCCTATTCTTGCATTTGTTTTACTGTCTTTGTGAATTATCTTAAATACCATGAATTTTTGTTGAATATGTAGTTTATAAAATATTTGAATAAATTTATTAATCCTTTTTCCTATGTTTAAATATGACAGCACAAAAATTTGTTTCAATCCAGGAAGCAATTAATAATGCTAAAAAACAGAAGAAAGTAGCAGTGAGAGGATGGGCTTATAGAGAGAGAGGAAGCAATGCAATGAAATTCATTGTTTTAAGAGACAGCTCTAATATAATTCAGTGCGTTCTTGAAAAGAAGAATTTTGAAAAGCAATGGAATGAAATTGATAAAATAAAAATTGAAAGTTCAATTGAAATATTCGGAGATATTAAAGAAGATAAAAGAGCACCAACAGGATATGAAATAGCTGTTGATAAAATAAATATTATCCAGATTGCAGAAGATTTTCCAATTAATAAAGATTTGAATGAAGAATTACTTGGAGACAGAAGGCATTTATGGCTGAGAAGCAGGAAGATGACTGCGATTTTGAAAATAAGAAGCACTGTGTTTAACGCAATACATGAATATTTCAGGGAAAATAAATTTTATGAATATCAAAGCCCTATCTTTCAGTCAGTTCAGGCAGAAGGAGGGAGTAGTTTGTTTAATGTTGATTATTTTGGGAGAAAAGGAGTTTTTCTTGCTCAAACCTGGCAATTGTATGCTGAGCCTGCAATATTTGCACTAGAAAAAATTTATACAATTGCACCTTGTTTTAGAGCAGAAGAATCAAAGACCTCAAGACATTTGACTGAATTATGGATGAATGAAATGGAAGTTGCCTGGGCAAATTTTGAAGATATACAAAATTATGGTGAAGGACTTTTGAAAAATATTGTTAAAAGAGTTTTAGAGGAGAACAAGCCAGAATTGGAAATTCTTGAGAGAGATGTTAGAAAATTAGAGCCGACACTAAAAAAGAAATTTCCAAGAATAACTTATGATGATGCTTTAAAATTATTAAAAGCCAAATTCAAAATTGATATTCCCTGGGGGAAAGATTTGAGAACAATTGAAGAAGATAAACTAAGTGAGTTGTATGATACTCCTGTTATTGTTACTCGCTATCCTAAATCAGTTAAAGCATTTTACATGAAAGAACCTGATGACAGCAATTCTAAAAAACCTGTTGTTAATGGATGTGATTTTATTGCTCCAGAACATTATGGAGAGATTATAGGCGGAAGTGAAAGAGAATCTGATATTAAAAAAATAGAAAAACGCCTGAAAGAAGAAGGGGAAGATATTAAACAATATTCTTTTTATTTAGACACCAGGAGATACGGAAGTGTTCCTCATGGGGGATTTGGAATGGGTGTTGAGAGAGTTATATCGTGGATATGCGGTTTAGATACAATAAAGGATGCGATTCCTTTTCCAAGGACAATGAGCAGGACAACGCCTTAAAATAATAGTTACAATTGAAACTAACATTTAGTTACAATTGAAGCAAAAAGTTTAAATAGGTCATTAGCTTGTTTTTTTTATGAAAGTTGAAGATCATTTAAGAAATATCTCTGAAAGTTTGGAAGTTTTAAGAGAAAGCATACAAAAGGGAATTGAGAAAAGACAGAGAAATATAGGATTTAATACCTCTCTTTGTGCTGTTGAGATGTTTGAAGTTTTTTTGCATAAAGAAGGCTTACTTCATCCTAGTTCTTTGTTAAAACATAATTTGTTTAACTCTGTAAAAAAAGCTAACCAAAAGTTAGATTTTGATTTTCCTGATAAATCTAAGATACTCGATTTAATATGCAATATTGAGGCTAAGAGAAATGCTCTTTGTTATGGGAAACAAAAACCTATATCAGAAATTAAAGAAGTTTTAGGTTATTTTAATGAATTAAAAGAATTGTTTGAATCAAAGGGATTAAAATGGAATTGATTAGCTATGCTATGGATTATGCATCATTTTTAGTGCAGAGTTTAGGAGAAGTTGATAAGATAAAATCAATCATCCTATTTGGAAGTTCTGCAAGAGGAGAAGCAACAAAGAGCAGTGATATTGATATTTTTATAAATGTTTATTCAGAGAGCAAGATTTTAGAGAAAAATATAAATAAGATAAAAGAAGATTTCTTTGATTCAAGAAAGTTTAAAGATTATTGGAAGTTATTAAATATTAAAAATGAGATAAATGTTATTATTGGAAGATTAGATAATTGGAAATTAAAAGATTCTATGCTTGGGAGTTCTATTGTTTTATATGAAAAATACTCCCCTAAATTAGATGATGGGGAAAATAAAATTCTTCTTTACTGGGAAGTTATTAGGAATAACTCAAAAAGAGTTATGTTAAATAAGAAGATAATGGGCTTTTCACACTATGGGAAGAAATATAAAGGACTTTTGGAGATATACAAAGGAATTAAACTCGGTTCAAATGTTCTTTTGATTCCTGCTGAAGAATTAAACTTATTTTTGAAAGAATTTAGAAAGTTTAAAGTAAATGTAAGAATCAAGAGAGTTTTTGAGCATGAACAATAAAGGATGCAATACCTTTTCCAAGAACAATGACAAGATTGAATCCTTAAGATATTTCTTGGAGAATATAATTATCGTGTAAAATCATAACCTTGCTCAACTATTAATAATTTTATAATACAATTAGTTATCTGTAACAGCTATTTCATTATTAATATAATTTAATATTATAATTAAACGATACGATTTTACTGAGTGATTTAAAGCTTATAATATCCGATAACAAAAGTTCACACATAGTGTTTTAATTAGCTAATTGTTTGTTTACTTCTAAACTTAGTTAAGTTTTCTTTTGAATTTGTAAAATATTTTAACTTCTCTTTAAATCTAACCTGCATTGTTTTCCATCCATTTTTGTTATCAGTATTTTTGCACACATGAAAATGTAAATGTGGTTCTGTTGTCCAGCCGGTATTTCCAGTATATCCGATAATCTCTCCTGTCTTGACTTTATCTCCTATTTTTACGCAAGCGCCATGATATTTTAAATGCCCATATTGTGATATCTCTTTGTTTTTATGTTCTATTGTAATAAAATTCAAATACTTGAAATATCTTTTCCCATCACCACCTTTATTAAATTTGTCAACTACATTTACTACTATTCCCTCTTTGACAGCCAAAATTGGAGTTCCCTCAGGCAAGGGAAAATCAAGTGCATATTTTAAGATATCAGAATGTGCTCTAACATCAGAAACAACAAGTTTTCTATCCCTTTTTCTGATAGGAACTATATAAATATTCTTTGTTTTAACCATAATAACTTTAATAATTATAGTTTAATAAATTTAGTTGTTTGTTGAACTTAAAGATAATATTTAAATCAGTATGTAAAAACAAAAGCTCATACACATTTATAATTTATTGTTACAGATAACTTAACTTAGAATTATTTCCACTGGTCATACATTTCGTCTTTGGAATTATGCTTAAGCTTGAGTTCCTTGAACAGATTAATTTCTTCGTCTTCCACTTTTTTTTGTTGCGCTTTTTCTCTAGAAACATCTCTTATTTTTTTTGTTTCTTTAACAGGATTTTCTTTTAACCCAAAAAAGCATGAAGAACATACTGCTCTTGTTCCTTTTGAAGGCAATCCAGTATTCATGTCTGGACCTTGAATATCAGCAAAATAACACATAGCATTTCCAAGAGATTTCTCACACATATAACATCTTTCTTTTTGATTTTTTACAATCTGCCTTTTTGGGGACAGAATTGTTTTTGTATCACTCACCTTAGAACCTCTTAGAGCATCAACGTAACTATTTGTCATTTTTAACTATCCTTCTCAGATAGTTTGCTTTTTTAAGCTTTTCCACACTATTTTATCTATTTTTTAGTGTATCGATAGATTTAAAAATATTGAACGAAAAGATGATTTTACTTAAATTCGGAGGTTTTAATATGCCTAAAAAAGAAGAAGAGCAAGTTTCAAAATACGAAGATGAAGACGAAGAGATTTTAGAAAATCCAGATAAAGATTCTGATGAAGATCTTAGCTTTGACGAAGAAGACATTTAATATTTAATTTGTGTCGCAATCTTTAAAAATCTCTTTAGTTGTTTAATTTAATGAAAATAGGAGAAGTTGAATTGAAATGGCTTGGACATTCTGGATTTTTTATTAGAAATTCAAAAAAAATATACATAGACCCTTACAACATAAAAGAAGGAATAGAAAAAGCAGATTTAATTCTTATTACACATAGCCATTATGATCATTGCAGTGTAGCAGATATTGAGAAAATAGTGCAGGATGGAACAAAGATAATTATGACTGCAGATTGCCAAAGCAAAATTACAAGATTTAATGTCCCAATAAAAATGGAAATTATTGAGCCTGGACAAGAATTAGATTTAGGGGATATAAAAATTTCTGCACTTCCTGCTTATAATTCAGATAAGCATTTTCATCCAAAAGATGAGAATTGGGTGGGTTATCTTTTGAAAATTAATAATTTAATAATTTATCATGCAGGAGATACAGATTTAATTCCTGAAATGCAGAAACTTACAGGACACAATCAGCCAGATAAAGAATTTGTTGCATTGCTTCCTATAGGGGGAAGATTTACAATGAATGTGGAGGAGGCAGCAGAAGCAGCTAAATTAATAAAACCAACAATTGCTATTCCTATGCATTACGGTTCTGTTGTAGGTGCAAACGAAGATGCACAGGAATTCAAGGAATTGTGCGAAGAGGAAGGAATAAGAGTAGAAATTTTAGAGAAGGAATAAAATCTTTGAAAAATATAATTAATAATAATCTCCTAATAATCTTGTTCTATTAATTACTATTTATTTATATAATCCCTGCTTTTAGAAAAAGGCGATAACAATATGCAGTAAAAAGTTATAACAATCAAATATATAAATTAATTTCTAATAATAATACAATGAAAAAGGGGGACATAAAAAAAGCATATATAAAAAAGTTTTCAGAAATTTCAGGATTTAAAGTCTGGATTGTTAATGGAAAGTATATAAGAGACAATATTGATGAAGAATTTACTAATTTTGGAGAGCATTATAGTTTCAAGTTTATTCCAAAAAATGAATTTTGGATTGATAAGGAAAGAAATCCCGGAGAGGAGAAATACTTTATTGAATCAATGCTTGTAATGAATAGACTAATTGCAAAAGGGATGAAAGATGAAAAAGCTGCAAAAATAGCAGATAGGATAGAGAGAGGAGAAAGAAGCAAATCGAAATTAATGAAAAGAGAATTAGAGATAAAAAAGAATAAAGGAAATGTAATAAAAACTGTTTATAAGAATTTAATAAAAGAATATTGCACTAAGAAATTAAAGATTTGGATTGTTAAGGGGGAAATAGTAAGAGATTTATTTTTCTTGGATTTTACTGAAGGAGGGCATGATAAAGTTTATAGTTTTATTCCTGAAAATGAAGTCTGGATTGATGATGATTTGTCTCCGGACGAAAGAAAATTTGTTATATTGCATGAAATTTATGAAAGGAATTTAATGAGCCTTGGGAAGAAGTATGATGCTGCTCATAAATCTTCTAGTGAAATAGAATATTATTGCAGAAAACACCCAAAGATGACTGGGGGATATATTAAAAGAGAATTAAAGAAGATTGAAGATAATTAATTTCTATGCCCCGCGACAGGTTTCTTCAGAGAAAAATAGCAGTTCTTTCTAAATTAGATAAATCTTCTATAGGTAAATGGGATAAAAAGATAAAGAAACTTTGTGATAAAATAAATTTTCTTAGGGATTTCTATACAACTTCATCTTGTTCAGGAAGAGTTATATTAATGATTGAACAGGATAAGAAAGGAAAAGATTTATTTTTGAAAACCTGGCATGATAAGATTAATCTTAGTGAATTGAAGAGAGTTTTGAATGAGATAAGTTGCTCAGAACAAACTTCATTAAGTTCATCGCTTAATAAAAAAGTTAAGGTACTATCAAGTTCTAATAATGTTAAATGTAAGGTAAATAAAGTTATAATAAGTCCAGATAATTTAATTAAATTCAAAGTTGAACCTCCTATAATTCATATTGTATGCAGAGATTTGAAGGATGCTTCTGTTATTCTTGAAAAAGCAAAATATATTGGATTTAAGAGAAGCAGTATATTAACTTGCGATAAAAATACAATTCTTGAGCTGAATAGCAGTGATAGAATTGAATTTCCAATTATAAAAAATGGAAAAATACTTGTTGCAGATGAATTTTTGAAATTGATTGTTAAAATTTCTAATGAGAAATTGGAAAAAGGGTGGGAGAAGATAAGGAAGTTGGAGAAAATTGTTTAAAATAGAAAGATTTAAATATTCTAACATAATTATGTTTTTACACATAAAATGGTAAGCATAACCCTTTCATTGCCTGAAGATACTAGGGAATTAATGAGAAAGTTCCCAGAAGTAAATTGGTCTGGTCTAGTTAGAACCTGTATAACTGAAAAAGCAAAGAAACTTGCATTAAAAGAAGAATTGTTGGGGAGATTTGAAAAAGAAAAGGAATTTAATGATTGGGCTGTTGAATTGGGAAGAGAAGCTAAAAAAGGAAGATTGAAAAGAATTTTATCAAAGAAAAAATGAAGTTAATAGTAGATAATAATATCTTATTTTCATTAATGAAATTGGATTCTACTTCATCAAGAATTTTTTCTGTCTTAAATTGTGAATTTATAGCTCCTTCTTTTGTTTTACATGAATTTAGAAATCATGAAGAGGAATGTCTTAAAAAATCTGGATTAACAAAGAAAAAATTTGAAATTAGAAAGAAAGATATAATTAATAAAATAAAATTTATTGATTTTAAAGATTATTCGGAATTTATTAAGGGAGCAGTTTCTGGTTTGCAGGATGAAGATGATGCTCCCTATATTGCGCTTGCATTAAAATTAAAAATCCCTATTTGGAGCAATGACAAGCTGTTAAAAGTTCAAGATAAAGTTACTATTCTTTCAACAGAGGATATTATCAATATTTTATTTGATTGAACAAACAGAATTTTGATGAAAAATTGGAAAAAACTCTCTAATTATTCTTATTTTTCAGTTCCACAATTTTTATAAAGAATGAGATATCTATTTATTGAATTCTGTTTATCAGAATTTTTAATAGAGGTATAAGGAGGTAAAAAAATGGTATTAGATTTTGCAAAAGAAGCAATCGCAAATACTGCTACACACAGTATTAATTTTGATGAATTAAAAGCTGGAAAGGCAAACATTAAAGTTATAGGATGCGGAGGTATGGGAAGCAATGCAGTTACTTGGCTTTTTAATAAGGGCATAAGTGGTGCTACAATTTATGCTTGCAATACAGATGCTCTTCATCTTAGTGTTACTAAATCTGATGAGAAAATTCTTATAGGTAAAGAATTAACTAGAGGACTTGGTGCAGGTGGAAGGCCAAAGATTGGCAGAGAAGCTGCTAAAGAAGCTCTATCTGAATTGAAGAAAGCTGTAGGAAATGCAGACATGGTTTTTGTATTAGCAGGAATGGGTGGTGGAACAGGAACCGGTGCATCTCCAGTTGTAGCTCAAATTGCTAAAGAGACAGGAGCAGTAGTTATAGGAGTTGTAACAATGCCTTTTGAATCTGAAAAAGCAAGAGTTGACAAAGCAGAATTTGGATTGCAGGAATTAAGAGAAGTTACTGATACTTGTATTGTATTGGATAATAACAGACTCGTAGATATCGCAGGACAATTGCCAATTGAACAGGCATTTGCAGTTGCAAATGAACTTGTTTCTACTATGATTAAAGGTATTGTTGAAACAATTACACTTCCTAGTTTAATTAACTTGGATTACGCTGATGTTTCTTCTATTATGAAGAACGGTGGAGTTTCAGTTATAGGAATTGGTGAAAGCGACTCTCAGGACAAAGTTAATGAATCTGTAAGGCAAGCCCTTACTCATCCTCTACTTGATGTGGATTACAGAGGTGCTAGCGGTGCATTGATTCACGTGACTTGCGGGCCTGACTTGAAATTAGAAGAGTTTGATCTTATCGGCAGGACAGTTTCAGAAAACTTAGGTCCAGAAGCGCAGGTTATTATTGGAGCGAGAATTAGCAAGGAATTTGCTGGAAGAGTTAGAGTTATTACAATAATGACTGGAGTTAAGTCTCCTTATGTGCTTGGACGAGATGTTGAAGAACAAAGTTTCCCTGCGTCAAGAGAAATGACTGATTTGGGAATCGAAGTTTGGAGATAAATCTCTAATTTAGAT
>JBBTAN010000065.1:0-22361 GCA_038044205.1 Nanobdellota archaeon | reverse complement strand
TTTAGCTGCTTTAGAAAAAGTTCATGCTATGCCTAAACAGGGTGTAAGTAGTATGTTTAGTTTTGGGTTTAGCACAGGGCAGGCTTGTGGAGTATTAGCGGCATTAAAAATTCCTATTATTCGTCCTACACCACAAAAATGGAAGAAAGATATATTAAATGGTTTTCCTTGGAAGGGAGATAAAAATTCTTCTATTGCTTTTATTAGGCAGAGATTTCCAGATGTAGATTTAAAAAGAACACCTCGATGTTCTACTTTTGATACTGGTAAAGCTGATGCTATATGTTTAGCTTTATTTGCGAAGGCTTCTGGAACTAATGAAAAAATTAATATTATTTCTGAAAAAGAAGAAGAATTAACTGATGAATCAATTAAATAAAAGGAATTATATTTGTAAATAAAGAATATAATATAGACAATTGTGAGGAATTTATATATGTTTGATAAAGAAGTTACAGAGAATATAATTAAATTATTACAATCGGCTTTACTGTCAAATGATTTCTTTCCTATTCGTTTAGCTGAAGCCGCTAAATTAGTTGATGATTTATTAAAAGTTGATGAAAAAACAGAAGAAAAAGATAAGATAGAGAAGGAAGATAAAAAGGAAGTAAAAAAAGAAAAGAAAAAAATAAATGAGAAGGATGTAGTAAATATATTAAAAGAGAGGATATGGACTGCTGCTTTTATTTATAGAGATAATCCAAGAAAAGCAAAAGGAATGGTTGAATTAATATTAAATGATATTAAAGAAATCATAGAGGGAAAAGATGGCGAAAAAGGATGAGTTAGCGATCTATGAGAATGGTAGTCTTGTATCCGATACAATGGCTGCTGTATTCAAAGATTATATTCAATTAAAAGAATTTGAGGGTGAAAAGGTTATTGTTGAAAATAACTGTGGACTTTGTATTCATCCTGATAGATTTGAAATAGAAAAGAAATGGGAGATGACAGGCAGGTCTCATAAAATGACTGCTAAATGGTTGGATGAAACAAAAGGATTTACAATTACGCCATTTAAAGTAATGAACCATATGTCGAAGCACTATAAAGATAGTTTAAAAGCTGTAGCATTACAGGAATACGGATCAAGGTTAAAAGAAATAATAAAGACAAAAGTAAATGATTTAGAGAGATTGGATATGGCTGCTGCTATTTGTTTAGACAATATGTCAAGAGTTGCTATTATGGATACAGGTGATAGTTTAACTAAAGAAAAAGATAGACAGGCAATTATCAATGATACTTTGAAGACAATGATGAAAGTAATGGAAGTCAAGAAAGCATTACAGGATGAGGTTTCACCTAATACTCAAGCCATTGAAAAAATATTTTCTATGGTTGCTGAAATTGCTCCAATATTACCTGCGTCTCAAAGGGCTGAGGTTATGGCAACATTTTCAAAGATGGAAAAATTAGTTTCAAATGAGTTAGGGGAATAATATGTTAACAAAAGAACAAAAAATATTAATTAGTAGTTTATTAGATGAAGGCAAATCATTGCAACATATTACATCTAATATATTTAATGTAGATGTAGCTGATATATTAGGCGCAGTCGGTGAATACATGACTAAATATAGTGAGAGTGATTCGTTAAATAAGACAGCACAAACAAATGTTCCTATGTCAACATATAAGAAAGTCGGCCCAGTTGGTAGAGTAGCGGGAGATATAGGTGAGGATATTGGCGAGAAACAAGAAAGTCAACCAGCACCTGCTCCTGAACCAGTAAAGAAACCAAGTGTAGAACCAATAACAAAAGAAACAGTAGATAATATAATGGCATCCGATTCTGCTTCTGAAAATAATAAAGATCCTGAATCTTTATTAAATGAAGAAACAGTTGATTTAGAAAGTATAAGAAACAGGTTTGAGAGTAAACATAAAAATGAACAACAAGAGAAAGAAACAAGTGCTAAAGAAAAAGAAAATAATGGAAAAGTATTTTTTTCTATTGATGGTAGGAATGGGACAATTCCTTTGCCAATTTATGAAAATAAAATTGATGAATTTAAAAAATTATTAGATAAAGATGGTAAGAATGATACTTTTATTTTTATTTTAGATGCTAAAAAGCCAAGTAAGAATGAAGCAGTAAGAGTAAAATCTATTTTTTCTACTAAAAAGGGTAATAATATAAAGATGATGGAAGATGCTTTGAATGAGGCATTGAGTAAGACTACGATAAATCCAGGGATGTTGGATAAAAATAAAATTGATTTAATGATTAAAGATATAGTTTCATATAAGAGTAAGTATTCTAAAGAGCCTGAAGTGAAGGTAGAAGAACCAGTTAAACCTCCAGAAAACGTTGTAGAGCCGATTCAAGAGCCAGTTCAACCTTTGACACCAGAACCAGTTTTAGAGGCTCCAGAGCCTGTTGTAGCGCCAATACAAGCCAATGAACCAGCGTCTGTTATAGAACCTACCCCATCTCCAGACCTAACCACAGATAAAATAAAAGATTTAGAGGATTATGCTAATGATTTAGAGGCAGTTGGGCAGACGAGAGCAGCACAGAAAGTTAGGGATTCGTTAGTTAAAAAATCATAAGGAATTATGTTTTGGCAAAAAAATATAATAGCAAGCAAGATACTTCTCTGGGATATGTTGTCAGCAATATAGAAAATATGATTGAATTACTTTCGATAAATCCATCCTTTCACAATATAATGGTGGAGGAGGATGAAAATAAAAAGAAAATATTGACTGCACAGGTTCCAGATGGTAAAAAATATATAATTAAAAAAATATTAAAATCTAATCCGGCTTCGAAGTGGTATGAAATAGATCTTTTGGAAATGAAAAAAGGAGAAAATTAAAATGGCTAAAATTAAAAAATTAACAGGAAAAGTATCAAGATATGGTCCGTTTAGTAGAACGGATGGTCATAAATATAACGATAGTCCGTCATCAGAATTAGTAATAGATGGAATTGTCGTGAAATATGAAAAATCATTTAGAAAAATTGAGAAGTTGATTGAAAATATGGGGAAATTAAGTTATAAAGATTTTTTCTCACAATTTCAAACAATTAAAAATGAATTAGAATCTTATAGGATAGCCCTAAAATGAATAGGTGTAAAATTTGTGGCCGTAAATTAAAAGGAACAAATATAGTTGGTCCTATCTGTGCTAAAAAACATGGAATAGTTTTAGAAAAGAAATATAAAAAATCAAGTAAATATAATAAAAGTAATGAAGTGGACTGCTCTATCAAATGAGAAAATAAATGAGTTTCAATAGATATGAATATTATTTACTTCCTGATATTCGTCTGGAAGTGTCAAATGACATGAGATCATCTCATACTTCCATCTCTCCTAATGATTCTTTTATTAGAGTATTTAACAGGTTAGGTCAGGATGGATGGGAATGTTGTGGTATAGGTGATAATAAAGCATTATTTAAAAGAGTTGTAGATGATTACAATATTCCAAAAGATAATAAAGAAGAAAAAGTAGTATATGGTTTCGTAGCCAAAGGTCCATTATTTGAGAACAAATAAATGAAAGAATCACTTGGTTGGGCGACAAAGTATTCTTGGTTTGATAATCCAAATGGTAATTTGGAAATAAATATAGAACCTTTGTGTAAACATATCGTAAAATATCAAAAAGAAATATTAAATACTCCTTCCTTTGAATGGTTCCTTCCTAAATGGCTAAATGAAGAACTCAACCCTGAAACATTATTTATTTTTCTTTCTTCTATTATGGTCAGTGATTATTGTCTATGGAATGGTAATTTTAATAATTTATATACAATAAAAATAAAACAAAATGATAAGGATTATGTATTAAAAGGACCAGATGCTTATTACTATAGAATAATAAATAATTTATTTCCAACTAAAGGAAGTTGGGAATTAGAATATTCTTTAGGAAATGTTTATGATTCTTTCAACTTTGGTTGTATAATAAGTATGCCTGAATTAGAAAAAAGAAGTCAGGATATATTTAATATAAGAAATAAATTATTATCCATGAAAGGATTATTAAATAAAGTTATAGATTGTGGTAGAGCAAGCGAAATGGCAAGATTTTTATTTTCTATGGTAAACCAATATAATGAAGATAAATTATATTCAAAACCACAATTGATTTCTTATATTTTTTCTACTATAATGAACAATAAGTTTAAGAAGAACATAGATGTTAGTGGATTGTGTGGTTTTGTAAATCATTATATTATAGGGACTTGTATAGAATTAGGTGTTTTCAGGAAACCTGTTAAGGATTTAGAAATTAAACAGGGAACGGATATAGAAAGAAAAAATTCTTCTTTTTGTTTAATTAGTATACATGAAGCTTGTAAATTTTTATATAATGATTCTAAATTAAGATTAAATAGAGCGGATTTATGCGATTGGTTGACAAGAGTAGGAAAGAACAGTAATGTTAATAATCCTTTAATTTTATATGAAGGGCATTATTATTAAGATGAAAAAAAGAAAATATACAAAAAGAAGTAAGTTTTGGAATAAGAAAAGAAAATATATTAGAAAAAATAAAATAGAAAATATCAAACCAAAGAGAAAATATACAAAGAGAAATAAAGAAGTATTAGAAGTAAAACAGAAGAGAAAATATACAAAGAAAAGTAAATTTTGGCAAAAAAAGAGAAAATATACAAGGAAACAAAAGGATGTTAAGAAGATAGATGGCAGGACAATGAGGAAGTATAGAAATCAAGCAGAAAAAATGAGAGAGAAGTTGTTTGCTGATGGAGAATTTTATAATAATATATTAGATGATGGAACACCTATATTGGAGAAAATAGAAGAGTTAGCATGGCAGGATGAGTCTCATATTTTAGAAAACATATTAAGATTAGCTTCAGCAATTTTAGCGAAAACAAGGAAAGAAAAAGGGGAATCTGTATGAAAAAAGTTTGTATTAGATGTGGTAAAAATACTAAAAGAAAAAAGACTTATTATTTTTATAATTTATGTAAAAAGTGTTCAGTCCAATTAGATTTACTTATTAATTTGTATGGTAAACAATCTGCTAAATTGGTTATGGAAGATTTTATATTGGGTAAGATTTCTATTTGCGACCTTCTTCTTTTTTGTAAAAACAATTCTATTCCATTTAATTATATTCTTTCTTGATTATGGAGAATAATATGGACTCTCTAATTAAAGATACATTTAATATTATTTTCGAGCCAGCATTCCGTCCAGATATTGGTTGGTTTGAGCGTTTGAGAATATGGTTTGGGATCCCATTTATGTTATTAGCGGCTATAGCCGCTATCCCTTCAATAATTTTAGTTGAAATAGCCTGTAGAATTGCAGGAAAATAAAAAATTAATTATTCTTCTTTTTTAATTATATCTATAAATTCAAGACTATTTTTAACTGGAATACCAAAGCATTCTTTATTATATCCTGCTGAACATTTATATACTTTCAAATCCTTTACCGTAGATAATTTATCTAACATTTTTGGACAATCTTCTAAAAAATGAGTAACATAAGCTATTTCAGCAAACTTTTCCTTTTCTTTTGTAATAACTACACTTGGCTTTTTATATCCTTTTGATTCTATCCACTCTACTGAAATATCCTGAATAGAATAACCATTTAACGGCTTTCTCATTGTAACAAAATAAATTTTATATTTATTTTTCAATGAATTTAATTCTTTTAATGCTTTTCTGGCATGGGGCATAGCTTTCATAGATAATAAATTTTCTTTTGTATAGACTGTATTCCATGCTGTTGCCCAATCTTCATCTGATATAGTTGGATTATTATCATACCATTGTTGCCATTTTTTAGCTTCTGAATTATCATTAAATACGGGATAAATAGGATTTATATCATGAAGTATTTTCGATACGGCATGAGCGAAATCGCAGATACAACCGTCAATGTCAATTGCGATACATTTTGGATTCACTGTAAAATCTCCAGTGGAAAAAGATACAATAGACTAAAAGGACAAACTCATTGTATAGGTTTATTTTTGAAAAGGAGTAAAGAAAATGAAGAAGAGCACGAAGAAGTTGTCAAATCCCATGCTTAGGAAGCCACAAGATACAACATCAGATTTGGCTGGAGTTGTATTGGAATCGGCTAAAATTGAAGATGTTGCTGCTGATAAGGCAGAGAGCATGTTGAGTCTCAAGTGGATTTGGCAAAGGCCAGTAAAGGGCGCAAGAGTAGATGGTATTGTTTATCGTATCAATAGGCCAGAAAGTTCAGGTTGGATGGATGGCTCTGTTATTATTTTAGCTTACGTAGAAGAAACAGGTGAATGGTATCTCATTGATGGCCAGCATAGACTTATTGCAGTTGTAAAAACAAATAAATCAGTTAGGTTTACTGTTTTGAGGTATAAGTGTAAGACATTGGCTTCTGCTATGAACTTGACTGCTACACAGGATAATCCTGAATCATCCAGGAGTATTGGTGATGCTGCCGCTATGTCTGGATTAGTTGATGTCCCTGCAAAGATTCTTTCTTCTATGGTTGGAACAGTTGTAAATGCTTCTACTCATTGTGCTTTCTCGCCTAAAGTAAATGGATTTATGAGTAATGGTAATTTAGAAAAAATTCATATTATGGAAAGATTCTATAATGATGCTAAATGGTTCCAGTCTTTGACTTATCCATATAGGAATGCTTCAAAGATATATAGCAAGGGTGTTAAACCATGTATATTAGCTTCTTCGTGGGTAAATAAGAAGGAAGCTACTAGTTTTTGGAACAATTACTTTAGTGGGTCAGAATTACGTCCTTCTGATCCAAGATTACTACTTAGGGAATATATATTACTTTCTCAAACGAATTTTGTCAGGGGAATTGATACTTTGAAGAATTCTTTTGGTAGGGCTGTGAGATGTTGGAATTGTTATTTTCTTGATGTTCCTTTTGAATGTACTGATTTTGATAATTTTGATATTGATGGCTGGCTGGTAGACCCTGAAGATACAACCAAATTAGTTAGACCTTCTCCTATTACTTCCAACGGAGAATTAGTTGGTATTGAATTAGAAAAAAGAAATAATTAAAAAGGAATAATTAAATGAAACTAATTAATCATAGTAAATTTTTTCAAATTATTGATAAAATAAAAGAATTACTTGTAGATTTTAAAAGTAATGGAGATGTTACTTTTGAAACTTATGATTGTAATAGAATTTATTTTTATTACAATAAATCTAAAATTTCAGTATCCAAATTTATACGTGGAACAAAAGAAACTATAAAAATAATATTTGAAGTATTTGAATTAGATAGCACCAGTTTATATAGCGATAATCCTGTTTGCAGTTCCAATAAAGAATTTGATTTTCAATATGGGAAAGAGAATTATGATTTAGTTTGTGAATATATAGCTAATCTAATTAGAAAACATAAAGAAACTTATCAATTACTAGAAAAGGAATAATTAAATGAAACTAACATTTAGTAATAGATTTTTTGGGATTACAGATAAAGTAAAAGATCTACTTTTTAGTTCAGAATATACTGAAGAAATATTTGTTGATTTTTTCTATGATGATAGAATTTATTTTCAAGAAATTTATTTTTATTATACAAATCATAAAATTGTAGTAAGTAGACCTATAAAAAATCAAATAAGAGTATTCTTTCAGATGATTGATTTGTCTAATATGAAAGAAATATGTAGTTCTTCTATGGATTTTGATTGTGAAAATGGAATTATTAATCAGGAACCAATTGCAGAATATATTGTTAAACTTATAGAAAAATATAAAACAAATATTGAGGAGTAAAATATGAAGGGGTATATCAACGGACCATTTAATTTAAAACTTGCAAATGCTGGTCCAGGTAGGATAGAAGTATTTATTAATGATGGCATTAAATATGATGTAAAAAAAATAAATAATGCTTACAACAATAGGTCATCTGAACCTATGAATGTAAATGATCTTTTAGAAGCAACTACAAAGAAAAAAGGTGAACCTTGGGGCAAACATAATATAAAAGATGTTATTTCTATTTATATGAAAACAAAAGGTAAGGAAGAGGAATGGAGTAAATTGAATTTAGATGATAAAATGAAGAGACATCTACAGAGAACAAGAGATGCTGATTTATCGTATCCTATTATGCTATTAGAAAGTGGACAGATAGTAGATGGTAATCATAGATTGGCTAAAGCTATTGTATCTGGATTATCTGAAATCAATGTTATTCCTCTTACATGGGAAGATATTAAAAAATTTCAACTAAAAAAGAAGGAGAAATAATAGACAAAGGACCAATTAATTTACGTAAAGCAATCAAAACATATTCAACATGTAATTATATTCGTTCTTGTGTAAGTGCTCTTGGAAGTAAATACCTTTACTGTGGACGTGGAGATCTTGTTGCTAAAAATGTTAATGATAAATCCGTGGTTTGGATTACAGAACCACAAATATGTGATGAATATACTTCATTTCCATTCTAAAAAATTAAATATTTTTTTATAAGAAGGAAAAATGATTGGATTTTTGTTTACTAACTGTTTCAATTGGACCACCTGAAATTGTAGATACTTTATTATTATCTTATTCTAATAATATAAAAAATCCTTATGCTTTAGTTATAGATAATGGTGATCCTTATTGGGACGGAAATAAATTAAAAGAAATATTATCTAAATTTAGTTGGGCATCCATTATTAGGATGCCCTCAAATATTGGTCATGGTCAAGCATTAGATTTAGGTATAAGACAAATAAAAAATTATTATGATTATGTAATTATTTGTGATTCTGATGTTGTTTTTGTAGAACATTTACATAATAATTTCAATGATATTTTTAAAGTATTTGAAGATAAAAAAGTTATTATGGCTTCTTGTTGGCAGGACTATAAAGATAAATATGGATTAATACATGAAAAAGAATTTCCTGGTATTAAACCTATAGAGAGACCTGATCCTTCTTTTGCCGTATTACATATAAAAAGATATATAGAATGTGAGATGCCTTCTTTTACTCCTATATTGGATAAGGAACATAGGGATGTTGGGGCGAGGATGGCGGAAATCTGTATTGAGAGGGGATTTCGCTTTCATACCCTGTATAATATACCTGTAATACATTTTGGACATTTATCTGTTCTTTCTCTGTGTGAAATAAATAAAATAGATTCGAGTAAAATTCCTTATATTGATGAAGCATTAGCATCTAAAAGAAGATTTATTGCGTTTAGAAAATATTTATTAAAGGAGTAAATTAAAATGGAAATTAAAATTTCTGAAGAAACAAAAGCATTATTAGATAAACTTGTTCTTTTAGTCAATGAAAAACGAGATGGTAAAAAAGGATGGAAATCTTCAACTGTTGGAGTTGTTTCTAATTGGCGAAGGCATGATTATGACAAAGATATAATTGAATTAAATAATAAATTAGTTGATTCTTATATAGGGAGAACTAAAATAAAATATAGTGAATCATATATTCAATGTATTAAAAAATTAAAATTATTATCTGATTTAATGTCTCAAGGACAAAGCAATTCTAAAAATGCTGACGAAATTAGAGATGAAATGGATAGTTTGCTTCGAGATATGACTCCAGAAGAGAATCAATTAAGTGGCCATATATCAGAATCATTATATATTATGGATGGAGATATTAAAGGAACAAAACGTAGCGAATCATATATAGAATATATTAAAAAATTAAAATTATTACATAATTTAATTTCTCAAAATAACGATTTAGAAAATGGAGATAAAATTAGAGATGAAATGGATCCTCTGTGGAACAATATGATACAAGAAGAAAGAGATTTAAGTGGACATGTTTCAGCAGCATTATATATTATGAATAAAAAGGAGTAAATATAATTGCGCAACATGACTACAGAAGAAACAAAAGAATTATATGAAGCAAAAGCAAAGTATTATGATAATTATTATTGCTCAATTCTATATAAAAACTGCGCCGAAGAATTGAAAAATATTCTTTCTAAATTACCTAAAAAATATAATTCTATTCTTGAATTAGGTTGTGGGACTGGCATATCTACATTGGCCATAGTTGGATCAAGACATTATCCAGAAATAGTATCCGTAGATATTTCTAAAGAAATGATAGATAGAGCTAAATTTAAAATATGTGATTATTTAGGAGAACCACAGAGATTAAAAGAATTAGTATCATTCATAAATGGAGATGCTAAAAAATTAAATTTGGGAAGAAAATTTAATTGTCTTGTATATCCATATAGTATCCATTGTTTGGGAATGAAAGGATTTGAGAACTCTATTAAACATTTAGATGATGATGATGGATTTATTGTTATATATGGAATTAAATTAAAAAATAAAATAAAGAGTAATTTTATTTCTAATTTATTTTCTTCTCATCCAGAATTATTTGACAATGTAAAAGATGAAAATATTTCTTTAGATAATATATTAGAAGTTTTTCATAAAAACAATATAGGGGAGCTTGATGTTGAAGAACTTATATTTGATTATCCTGAAAATTTAGAATTGACGGCTGAAGGAGTTGCTATATCTTTACTTGGTAAAGGAATATTTGGTCATAATCAATATCAATTTACTGATAAAGAAGAAAAAATAATAATTGATTTTACAAGAAAATGGATGACTCCACTAACAAAAGAAAAAGAAGAGGATTTGAAACAAATTATTGCAGGTGATACTTTATTTATTAAAGGATATAAAAAACAATCATTAGGTCATAAACATAGAAATAATGATAATATGTTAGTTCAATGGCATGTAACAACTAAATGCCAGAATAAATGTAAACATTGTTATGTTTGGGATGAAAGGACGTATAAAGAAGAGTGTAAAAATGAAATGACTTTTGAACAAGCAAGAACTATATTAAAAGATATAGCTAAATATTCTAAAAATAATTTTTCTATTAATTTTTCTGGTGGAGATCCATTACTTTGTGATTGGTTTTTAGATTTAGTAAAAGAAGCTAAATTATTAGGTGGTAAGAGGTTAGGTATATTAGGGAACCCTGATCTTTTAGATTTGGATATGTGTAAGAGAATAAAAGAAGTAGGTATAGATCATCTGCAAGTTAGTTTGGAAGGTGATAAGGAAACCCATGATTCTATAAGAAGACCTGGTTCTTTTAATTTAATTGAGCCTGCTATAAAGAATTTAAAGGAAGTAGGTATAGAATCTGCTATTATGTTTACTTTAAGTGCTCAGAATAAAAATAAATTGTATGATGCTATGGAATGGTCTGCTAAATGGGGCGTAGGCGTGTTTGCGTGGGCCAGATGCTCTCCTGTTGGTCATGGTGCTACTATAGACGAGAAAGAAGAAATAATCTCTCCTGGTGAGTTTAGGGACATATTAGTGAAGTATTTGGAATATGAATTAATTATTCAGGAGAAATATCCTGAATGTAAAACTAAATTTGCTCGGAAAGAACATTTGTTCAAGCCCTTGTATGATGAATTAGGATTACCTTGGATAGATTTAGTTGGTAGAGGTTGTGGGATATCTAATAAAATGTTAGTTATATTAGCTGATGGGACTACAATGGGATGTAGAAGAGCGCCATTGATTTCTGGAAATATAATAAAAGAAAATATAAAAGATATATTAGGTGGTGAATGCTATAATTTATGGAATGATTGGAGTAAAATAGAAGGGTGTGGAACTTGTAAATATATTGGTTGTTGTAGAGGATGCAGGGCAGTTGCTTATGGGAGCACTGGTAATTATTTTTCTAACGATCCTCAATGCTGGCTTGCAAATAAGGAGAAATGAAAAATGAATGAAAAGTTACCCATTCCATCTTTATATAGTGTGCTTGCTTTGGTCTATTCATCAAAACCAACTAAATATGAATTTTTAAAAAAGATATGGCATAAATTTTTCTGGGGATAAATTAAAATGAAATTGGATGAAGCATTAGAAAAATTAGATATATATAATTTAGATGTTTTTGGCATAACTAGTATGAATATTAGTAAACCAAATGAGTATTTAACTGAAATGACTATAACTTTCATTGTTAATTCAATGGATAGCAAAAAACAAAAATCAGTAATAAAATCAGAACCAAGTGAAAAACAAAAATCAAATAAAAAACCAATTAAAAAACAAAAACCAGTAATAGTTCCAGAACCAGCAATAGAACAAGAACCAAATAATGAATCCGCATTGGAATTTTAATCAAGGAAAATAAATTAAAATGAAAATAATGATTATAGGTAAATGGCCTCCAATCCAAGGTGGTGTCTGTGCTGATACTTATAGATTAGCTAAAGGATTAGGTGAACATGGCCATGAAATTATTATTTTAACTAACGCATGGGAAGTAGAGAGCGAATATAGAAGTAAATTATATGGAGATGATATAGATAAATTACAACCTAAAAATGTTTCTTTATTTTCTACTGTTACCTATGAAAATAAAAAATTATTTCATATTCCATCAACAGATATGACTATTACCAAACTTGTATCCAGAGGTATTGAAGCCATAGAAAAGAAAGGTAAACCTGATCTTATTTATTCTTATTATTTTGAGCCTTATTTGACTGTTGGATATATATTAAAATCTATGTTTAATATTCCATTATTAGCCAGACATGCTGGTAGTGATATAGGAAGATTAGCTTTAAGTAGTCAAGTAAAACCTGCTTTTATGAAAATGCTTCAGAATGTAGATGGATTACTTACTACTCATGGACATATAAAGAAATTTATTGCTTGGGGTGTTCCAGAAGAAAAAATATATAAATTACCTCCTTCTTATATACCTGATGATTTTTCTCTTCCAACCGAAACTATGAATTTTAATGATATTGCTTTAGATGGAGAACCTAAAGTTTCTGATAATGATATTATATTTCTTATGTATGGCAAGGTTGGTCCTTGGAAGGGAACATACGATGCTTTAGCTGCTATAGATAATAAATTTTCTTTTAACCATCATTTAGTTTATTTGTGTGGAAATAATCCTAAATTTCCTGGACATAAGAATATGACCAGATGTCATTTTGTTGCCAACTGGATAGTTCCTAATGCGTTAGCTAGTTGTGATGTTGCTATGTTTTTAGAAAGAGATTTTCCTATTGTTTTTCATGGTCCAATGATATTTAGAGAAATATTAAAATCAGGAACTGCTTGTATAGTTTCTGACGAAATAGCTGGCAAGCAATTTTTTAAAGATAAATTAAAAGATGGGGAGAATTGTTGTATTGTAAATCCAAAGAATATAGAAGCATTAAAAGAAAAAATGGAGTTTTTAGGTAGCAATGTTCAAAAAAGAATTTTAATAGCCCAAAAAGGATATGAATTGATAAAAGAGAATGATGTTTCCTGTGAAACATCTATTGGTGGTTATCTTGATATTTTTAGAAAAATAATAAATGTCAATAAAAAATAGTTTATTAAAATCAGATTTAGGCGTTCTTCATGTTTTATGTTTAATTAGATTTGCTTCTGATTCCATGCCTCCAGGAAAAGATTTATCAAGCAAAATAAAAGTATATTCAGATAGAGAAATAAAATTTAATTTCCCTATTATGCTATTAGATAATAAAAAAAATAAATATCAATGTATAAATATTGATTCTATAGAATCAACTAAAAAATATTTGTCTGAAATATATAAAAATGGTTTCATGTCTTATTGGGATATTAGAAGAGATATTGATTATGATGGTAAAACCATAATATCTGATTTTCCTTTTATTGATAATAAATATAATAATATAATATATAAAAATATAGAAGATACTATAAAAGCATCAGCATTTATCGTAAAATATAATATACAATTAGCATATCTTGCTCTATTGAATAGAAAACCATTATTAACAACAGAAAAAATATATAATTTTTTATTTAAATATGGATTATGGGATAATTTTTGCTATGTAATGGAAAATGATAATTATACTAAAATATTAGAAAAAGAATTTGGCGCAAAACAAGAAAATATAGAAGATATAATTGATTCATCGTGGATAACTAAAGCCTCAAGTAAAGATTATTCTTTTTATTCTCATTTATATAATTTTAGAATTTCTATTTGGAAAAAATCAAAAGATATAATAAGGACAGGTCCAATAAGTAGTGGTTCATCTGGTAAGCCAAGATTTATGTCTTTATTAGATAAAAAATCAGAAATTATACATAGGAAAAGTTGGTATGAATGGGTTCCCAGTTTTACAAAAAATAAACCTTTACTTTTATGGTTGGATTCAACGTGTATAGGGAATAAAATAAGACCAATTTCTATTAGAGATGCTGATGGTTTTCTTATTGAATCAAGAATACCTTGTAGGAATTGTAGTCCAAGTGATATATTGAAATCAGTAATAAGATTAAGAGCTAATTGGTTATGGGGATTTTCTAATCTTTTATTCTGGTTATCAAGAGAGTGTGAGAAACAAAAGATAATTAAACCTTTTGATTTAGTTGTTAGCACTGGATGTACTTTGAGACCTTATTGGAAAGAACATATATTAAAATATTTATCTAAAGAATTAGTTGAAGTGTATGGTAATTGTGAATTAGGATGTATTGGGTTCCCTTGTAAAGATAATTTACATTTAAGAACAGATATGGTATCCTTTGAAAATAAAGAATATAAATATAATTTAAAAGAAACATATTTTAGTTGTTTATATAATACTTTTGCTCCTTTAGTTGATGTTCAATCTTTTGATTGGGTAGAAGTAGGTGGAGAATGTAATTGTGGGAGTAAGTATCCGGTAATAAAATCAATAAAAAGATTATCCGATTATTATGAGAATATATATTTAGGTGACAATTTATATATAGATGAATTATATAAAATGGGGATTGATGCTGTTAGTTTAAATATAAAAAATAATAAATTAAATGTTAATTTATTTGATTATAATGATGATTGTATTAGAATAATTAAATCTTTATCTTTATTGTTAGATAAGAAGATGGGGAGCATCACATATAAAGATTCTGTTTGGGACGTATGCGAGAGAAATGGGAAATTACAAACTATTAAAATTATTTAAGGAGTAAGTAATGGGTAAAATAAAATATCATGTTAGTTCCAGACGTTCAGAACTTGGGGAATTAATAGAAGCGTCATCTCCAGAAGAAGCAGCATGGTTATTTGTTAGAGCAATACCAGATAATCCACAACATCCAATGTCCAAACCAGATTTTATAGACAAAAAAGCTTGCGTTCGTTGTCCAGAGGGGAATATTTATGAATTTTATATTAAATATAAATGGACTAAGGAGCAAATCTGTTCAGTAGGTGTAACTTCCATGTTTGGCGAAGGTGACGATATCCCTTTTTAATAAAAAAGGAGTAAGTAATGAATTGGTGGAAATTTTTTAAATGGTTCACAATTTCTTGGTGGGAATATCTTTTAGAAAAATGTGAAGGATGGGATAATTTCTGGTGTCGCGTAAAAGGACATCCTCATGGAATTGTTTTCTATAATCCTAATGGATTGGAACCTGATACCCATTGTAAAGATTGTGGAGAAGATATAGGGTAAAATAATATGAAGAACTACGGGTATAAAAAATGTGTTTATTCTGTTATTGATTTTATTTTAACAAAAAATAATATCAATATACCTCATAGTTTTATCAAAACTTTGGAAGATATGGAGTTGCCAGAACAAAAAGGTATAACTATTGCAGGACAAATACTTGCTCTATTAAAATTTATGCCTGATTCTTTTATTACTGCCTATGTATTACGAAACAGATCTCCTTGTGATAATTTTATGAGTGCTAATTGGGATATTTGTCTAAAAGAATGTAATTCTTTTATTAAAGAAACAGATAATAAAGATTATATTTTATGGGGTGAGCAGTACAAGGAATTATTAGAAATAATAAAGAAAAAGAAAATAGAATTATATGTTCCCCACACTGGTCCGGACATTAACGGATTCGTAATGTCGTCGTGCAACCAAGAACAGAATGTTATGGTTGATTTTGATTTGGGATCTTTGTGGGGAGTTTTTAATGGTAAAGAGAAATGGCATACTTGTATTTTGAAGAATAAAAAAGATAATTGTGTTGAATTATTAGATTGTGATTATAATTTCAATAAAAATAAAAAGACAGGTGAATCTTTTTTTGCTGATTGGAACAAATTAATTAGTTGTACCTCAACTTTAATTATAGTAAATAGAGGGGTATTGTAATGGAATCTAAAGATATTATTCCTGAATATATCAGTATTAAAGAATTATTAAAAGATTCTATCCCATGTAATTTATTTGAAGAAGTTATGAAAGAAAGAGAAGAAAGATTAAGTAAGCAATTAATTGATCCTTCTATTGTTAGAAAGAATCAAGATTGGGGAATAATTGCGAATCAAGTTGTATAAGGAATAATTTATGTTTTTGAAATCAAATCATATTTATAGTGGTCATTTAGAAAAATTAGTCAACTCTGGTCTAAAAAAGACTTGTGGTTTAGCGGAGAAGGCTGTTGAAGATTTTTTATCTGAATGGTTAAAGAATAACGAAGAATTCAAAGGGCATGTATTTTCTGTTGGAGGTTATCCAAGAGATAAACTTTGGGGTATTGATTCTGATGATTTAGATCTGATAGTTGATATTTCAGGTGGAGAAGGTGCAAGAAAATTAACACAAGTTTTATTTAATGAATTTGGAAATAATAAATTATCTCATCCTATTCAACAAAGAAATTATCCTATATGGAAGATGTCATTTAAAGATAACATAGAGTATAAAGGGAAAATATATAATACAAAAGGTGCAGATATTGATTTTGCTGATCCTCAAAAAGAATCTTTCCCTGATGAGAGTTCTAGACAAAGAGTAACAACACCAGGGACATTAGAAGAAGATGCTTTAAGAAGAGACTTGACGATAAATACTCTTATGCAAGATCTTACGTCACAAGAGTTTGTGGATTTAACTGGATATGCAAAAGATGATATATTAGATGGTACAGTTAGAATTAATCCCAAGGTAGATTGGAATAAAATATTATCAGAAGATCCATTAAGGATGCTTCGTGCAATAAGATTCTTTTCAGTAAAGCCTCAATTAAAAAGATTTGATAAAGCTATGTTAGATGCTATTAAAAGAAATGCGTCACAGATTGAGAAAGTATCATCAGAGCGTATAATGGAAGAATTAAAGAAGACTATGAAAGCTGGTAAGTTAAATGATACTATGTCTATGATGCAAATTACAGGTTTACTTCAATATATATTTCCTGAATTGCAATCTCTTATTGATACTCAACATGACATGGGATATACTCATCAGGAAGGTTCTATCTGGGCACATACATTATTGGTTCTTAAAAATGCTCCTCCAACTATAGAGGGACAATTAGCGGCTCTTTTACATGATGTCGGTAAACCACAAACAAAAAAAGAAATAGATGGGAAGTTTCATTTTTACGGGCATGATAAAGCTAGTGGAGAATTAACTGAAGCGATACTTAGAAGGATGAAAATGGATGGAGATACTATAGAAAAAGTAAGAAAGTTAGTTGATACCCATATGAGAGCACCTAATAGTTTATATGATAAGGATTTAAGTACAAAACAAGCAACTAAAGTACTACGTCGTTACATTAGAGATATGGGAGATTTGTTAGAGGAAGCTCTTGCACTAGCTGAAGCAGACCATCTAGGTACATTCCCTGTCGGTCCTAATCCTATCCCAGGAATTAGAGATAGAATAAAACAATTGCAGGAAGAGACACCAGTAGTACAAAAGAAACCAGTATTAGATGGTTTTAGAATTATGAATATATTAGGAATAGATCCTAAAAAAGATAAAAATAGATTACCTGAAGTTGGTCGTGTCACTAAATTTATTTTAGATTTAATGGATGGGGATCCAACTATAACCAAAGAAGAAGTAACTTCTAAAGTCATTGCTGCAAAAGATAGTTTTAAAGAAAATATAAATTTATCAAATAATAAATTTAGAGATAATTTAATGAAACTAACATAATATAAATAATAAAATGAATAATAACATTCTAATTTTTAGTGGTGCAGAAACAGGCAACTATGGAGATATAAAAGATTTAGAAGTTATTACAAATCAATTAAAATTAAATCATCATAATTTTTCTATTTATGGACCTACCTCAATAAGAAAACATAGCACTTCTTTCATAAATCAATTTGATTTAATTATATTAGCTGGTGGTGGTCAATTTATGGATTATCTACAAACAGATAGTCCATATCTACCTATTGATGATTTAGATGTAGATATACCTATAATTATATGGGGATGCGGATTCAATAAAGATTATTTAGAAAAAGACTTTTCCAATGATTTATTATCTAAATTTAATATGTTATTTAATAATTCCATTCTAACAGGAATGAGAACTCTCAAAGACGTTGAATTAGCTAAAAAATATACAAATAATGTTTTTTATTGTCCCCCTCCGTCTTCCATGCTTCATAAACATAATATAAAAAATAATAATTATATAGGTGTATCTTTATCTGTCCATACACCTACTTGTAAATCTTTATTTAGATATTGGAAGAAAATAATAGAAAATATAAAGATAGATAGTCTTTTTCAATCGTTACCTCCAGTATCTCCAGATGATATAGTTTTAGATTTAGATAAAGAATTATTAAATCAGGATATATTAGAAGCAATGAGTAAATGTTTTTTAGTTATATCTAATAGGTATCATATTTGTATGTTGGCATTATCTATGGGAATTCCATGTATGGTTATGGGATACAATATAAAATGTGATTATTTAATTGAGAACTTTGCTGATACACTAATAAAAATAAAAAATGATAATATTGATGAATGTATTACCAAAGCAAAAGATATAATGTCTAATGTTCATGATCTTTCAATAAAAGCTAAATATTGGAAAATAAATACAGAACATAATTTTAATTTATTTTTGGAGAAGATATGTCGAAAACTTTAGTTGTTATGTGCGCGCATTTTACAAACGGAGCTTTAGCATTAGATTGTATAAAAGATATATTAAAAACAACTAAAAATATTTTTTTAATTTCTAATAATATGCACACAGATGACTCAAGAGCCGCTGAAGAGATGGGGGTGCGTGTTTTCCACGCAGAAGACAACTTAGGCCCGTCCAGGGGCTGCAACATAGGTTTTAGAGCCGCTATAAAAGGTGAATATAACTACGTTTGTAAAATCGATCCTGATACTGTCTTTTTTTCTAATGATTGGTTAGAAGAATCAGAAAAAATAATGAATAAAAATCCAGGAACAGGTATATTAGGTAATGTTCGGAATTGTTATTCTATTTTTGATAAATTAAATTCAATAATGGATAAAATGGGTAAAAAATTATTGTTTAATAAAAGAAATTTTAATCATGTTCAAGGTGGATTTCAATTTATTAGATGTTCTGCTTTACAATTAGAAGGTTTATATAGTGAATTTGATGAACCAGTATTTGAAGATGTTGAGTTATCATGGAGATTTCTACACAATGGATGGGATATAAATAATTTAGATGGATGTATTTGTTTTGCAGCAGAAGATTATATTAATTTAGAACGGCATATAATAAAAAATACTAAAATATATCATCCTATTAAATCCTTATCTATAAAAAAGAAAATAAAGGAATATTGGAATTCTCTTAATTGTAGGTAAAAAGGAGTAAAAAATGAATGGACACAGCTATGGTGAATTGGTAGAATTGATACGAAATAATATTAATAGTGAAAATTTTGAAGAATTTAGTAAAGAATTTGCACGAGCAACAGTGAATGCTATTTCTTGGGATGGGCTAAAAGTTGATTTTATTTCTGAAAAAGAACCAACAGATAGTAAAATTGGACAAATATTTTATATTAAAAATAAAACAAAAGAAAAATAATCTATGATAATTAAATTACCTGATCCTATAGGAGATGCTATAGCTTTAAGAGAAGCAATGGAATCAATTCAGGTTGGTTGTTTAGGATTTTATAATGATAATTGTGAAACAATATATAAAGATTTAGTAGCAAGAAGAAATTATTACGATATAAATATATATGATTTAAAATCATCAAGAAAATTTAAAACAAATATAAATTTAATAGAAGCATTCAAAGACATAATATTATGTAATCAGGATTTATTTTATAATATAAAAAATAAGTATGAATTAGAAGAAGAAAGTGTAGATTTACCTGGTCAATTTATTGCTTGTGATATATGGGCTAACTGGGCAGAAAAAAGACCAAATCCAGACAAGCTAATAAATACATTATATAAAATAAGAGATAAGTCAAATTTACCTCTTATTTTTTTAGGGGCTTATGTAAAAGATGCTTCTGGTGAAATGAGGGGTGAAAGAAAATATGATGTTATTGATTTAGTTGGTAAAACAAATATAAAACAAATCATTTATATAATTAAAAGAGCTTCTTTATATATTGGTCCTGATAGTGGATTGATGAGATTTGCTACTTATTTTAATATTAATTCTTTAATTATATCCATGTCTACTACTCCTGAATGGACTAGGAATAAAAATTATTTAAGTGCTGATTTGCCTTGTATTGGATGTTACAATAGAGGGATTGTTGGGATAAAAGAAAATAGTTCTCCAAGGTGTCCATATAAAATTAAATGTTCTAATGAATGGAATGAAGATTTACTGATTGAGAAATCTTTATTTCTATTAAAGGAAAAAGAAACAATAAAATAGAAATATAAGATATATTATTTTTTATTTAGGAGTTGATAATGAAGAAGTCAAATATTAAGGGTTGGGAAAAGGAAGCGTTATCTAAATTGAATCCTATTGAGCTACGTCAAATCAAGACTGGTTCGATGGAAAAGGAATCAATTGATAATATTATAGATAACTACAAATATGAATATGATTTAATTAAATTTGCTGTTGGTGTTGGTTATATGATTAAAGAAGCTGGTGAAATAGAAAATATACTAGAACGAGCTAGAAATTCAAAATCTAGAGAAGAAGCTACTAGTATTATATCAAATTCTTTAAAATCACTAAATTTTTCACAAGATAGAATAGATAATATTTTTAACTATAAAAGAGTAAATGATATTTTAAAAAGTTTACCAAATTCTCCTTCTTCTACAGTTGCTCCTCCTGTAGCTACTTCCACCCCAACTCCACCTACCCCAACTACTCCTGTTCCCCCTGTCGATCCTGCCAATACTCCTCCAGTTACCACTCCAGAACCTACTAGCAAATCCGATAAAGTAGGAGGTGGTATGGACGACAATACTGCTAAATATGGTTCTTCTAATCCTTTTTTCAAACTACCTGACGATCAATTTAAACAGGAAATGGAGAGAGTTGAAAAATCTGGATTATCTGGTGATAAACTTAAGAGTTATATGATGGCCACATATCCATTCAATGCTATTCCTTTATTTGGAACAGGATTGAAAAAACAAAATGTAATTGATTCAATCAAATCAGTATTAGGGGATAAAACTGATAATCTGATTAATGATACGAGAATACAAGAATTATTAAATAAAACTTTTCCTACTGAAGTTAAAAGAGAAAAGAAGCCAAGTGCTAAAAAGTCTGTTGAAAAACCAGATGGTGCTCCTGCTACTCCTGAAAATAATAGTATGTTTGCTCAATTCCTTAAAAAACCCAATGTTATTAAATCTCAACAAATTATTAATTCTGTTGCCCCAGAAGATAATAAAAAATTACAAGAACATATTCTCAAAAATATAGACCAAAATTCTTTTATTCCTTATATTAATAGTTATATTTTATTGGCGAAAACCGTATTTAGTTTACAGAAAGGTAATTTAGAAGAACTTAGGAATAATTTAAGGGCCATAAGTTCATACGGAGTGTGTTCAGACTATGTAGAATCTTTTTTAAGTTCGGCATTGCCTAAATATTCAAGAACAGTTGATAAAATAATAAATGTATCAAGGGAAAAGGGTAGTAAAGCAATTGATGATATATGGGGACCAGTATTGAATAGAATAGCTATGAGGATTTCACAAGGAACAGCCGGTATTACTGCTCCTAATGATATTATGGAAGCATTAGCTTTACCCGCTACAGCTATGGCAGCATGGAAAAAGAATCTAAATAAACGGGTAGGTGGGGCTTCTGAATTATTTAAAGCTATATCTAGAATAAATTTATTACCAACTTCTATTAGAAAAAATGATTTATTACCCATGCTAAAAACAAATCCAGATGTAGGTAAAGCATTAAATTTATCTTCTGGCCTAATAGGAAAAGCTTATCAGGCATATCAGGATACTATAAGAGATGCTGGATTACCTTCTGGTTTAAATGAAAAACAATTCTATAATGCTTTATTTGATATTTTAAGTAATCCTGCGGCACTATCGAATATGCAAGGAATGATGGGAAAAGCAAAAGATATAGGTAAATCTCTTGTTGG
>JBBTAN010000064.1:0-1732 GCA_038044205.1 Nanobdellota archaeon | reverse complement strand
AGTTCAAGAGAATACCCTGAAAAGCCGTGAATATATGATTCAGCTCCATAGCAGCCATTAGCATAACAAAATGCCTTTGCTATCTTTATTTCATCAAGTATTTTTTTTGATTTTATTTTTTTATTTATATATCTTACATGAAGGTAGGACAAATCAGTTATATTTTCATGCTCTTTTGGATTATTTATTTTTTTTACCGGGATAAGTTCAATAAAGAAATTTTTTTCATAATTTATTCTAAAGTAATCTCTTGAACCGTGAATAACAAATACATCTTTTGATTTTCCAAGAGCTTTTTTGGTTAAAATAGAAATTTCTTCATTTTTATATTTTTTATCATATCTTATGAAGATATCAACATCATAATTATCTTTCTTTATAACAGTGCCTTTTGCAAAGCTTCCCCCTATAAATATTTCTGCATCTATTTTATATTTTTTTAAATTTTTCTTAATATTTCGGGAAAAAATATTTGCATAATCTTTTATGTATTTTAAATCATCTTCGGAGGGCTCTACTTTTTTAAGAATTTCTTTAAGAATTTTCTCAGTCTTTTTCATATGGGTTTTTTATCTCCTTCAAATCTTTTACACTTCTATTTAGAGTTGATGCCAAATCAATTATATATTTTCCTTCTTCTAGTTTGTATATTAGTGGCCTTTTTTTATTGAAAACATTTACTAAGTCAATCTCAAATTTGCCATCCCCAACAACCCTTACAGATTCCAAATCAAGAATAACAGGGGTATCTTCGTCAGTTATTCCAGCCATTTCTCTTATATCTTTTTCTATATTTTCCTTTTGGACTTCAGGTATATCAATAACTGTCTTTTTTATTTTGTCAAGCTGTTCTTGTTTTATATAAAAAAAGAACTTTCCTTTGCAATTATCACATCCATATAATAATTCTTTGCTTCCTAAAGGAATAATTCGGGAGCACTTTACACACTGATGAGGAATTTTAAGTTACCTCCTGAAGATTTAACATTATTTTTATCATTTAAGATAAAATTAAGAGAAGTTTATAAAATTTTATGTTGATGTAAAGTAAAACTCTGGTTTGTAAATTAGGAAATATGCAATTAAGAATAAAACAGGATTGTTATATCTAACAAAATAAACCCGACATTATATTCACCATGCAGGATTTTACTGTGATAATTATTTTTCCGGTCCACTGAGAGAATATTAGTTATAGGATAAACCCTAATATTGCTTGACTATTGCTAAATTTATTAATAATGTTCCTATAAAAAGAGGGGATTATTTTACAAGAAATCACTTACTTAACAACAATTCAATTTTTCTGGGATTTCTTTTGATTTCTTTTACTATTGTAGCAGGTCCTATTATTGTCACAGCCCCCAAATCCCCCTTGCTTAAGACTTTTATAATTCCGCTTCTCATTCTGTCTATTATTCCGTTATCTCCATTTCCTCCTATAACAGCAAGTTCAATTCCTTTGAAATCTTTTATATGCCCTATCATAGCCATTGTGTCCCCAATAAGCCTTACTTCTTCTTCAGACTTAAGTCTCCCCTGAATAAACAAAATATTATTTCCCAAAACTATCCCAAGTATTTTTTTTATTCTTTCATTGCTGTTCAAATCTCTTATTTCAGAATAAGGAAGAAATTGAATGGAAAAGCCTTTTATTTTCCCTAACTTTTTTTCACCTGTTTTTGTCATTACATCCACGGCGAGGATACCCAAACTTTTAAGTTTTGGGAGG
>JBBTAN010000063.1:0-8241 GCA_038044205.1 Nanobdellota archaeon | reverse complement strand
CCCTTAAAACTACGTACAATATACATTAAGGGTATTTCGTTTTTATTATGTGCGAAGTCATTTTAAAATACCAACACATCTTTTTATACTTTTTACTTTTTACTTTTTTATGATAAAGAAATGCATAAATTGTGGTAAGGAGAAAGAACACGAGGCAAGAGGATTATGCTATTATTGTTATAGAAAAATATTCTGGAAATCAAAAATAATTGTTTGTAAAAGATGCGGAAGAAAGATGCCTCTCCATGCAAAAGGTTTATGTGGTGGCTGTTATAATTTTATTTTTCATTTAGATAGAGCAAAAGCAGACAATTATAAAAAATGGCATAATTTAGATCTCGGCATTTACAAAAAGATAACTAAACAATGTATTATATGCGGTTTTGATAAAGTAGTTGATTTGCATCACCTAGATGAAGATAAAAGAAATAATTCAGAAAAAAATTTAATTGGGCTTTGCCCAAATCATCATAAGATGTTGCATGACTTTAGATTTAGAAAAGAGATGAGAGAAATTTTAAGTGAAAAAGGGATAATTCTTCCAAAAGATGAAAAAATAGATTTCAAAATTTAATTAATAGCCCCTTTTTAGCCTCAAGAATGCATTTAATCCTTTTCTGGTATAACTTCATAGTCCCAATCAACTATTTCATTTCTTTCTGATTGAATATCTCTATAAGCAAATTTTTTCTTTTCACCCGCTCTCAAATATTGTGTTATTGATTCACTATATTCATAGCCATTCTTGTCTTCAAACTCAAAAACGACAGTAAAGTATCTTCCTGCTCTTTCTTTATTTAAAATATAAACATAATATTCCTGAACATAATTTCCCAAAAATTCTTCCCTTGTTTTTTGACCTTCATATTCTAAGTATGTTAAATGAAATCTTTTCTCTTCATTTTTATAATAAGTTGAATGCAAATAAGGAGTCGAATCAATTAAATTATAATTTATGCTATAATCTCCATATATGTTGTAGGTATTGATTACTTTTGCAGAAATAGCTTCTTCGTCTTCCCTTTCATTATTACTAAGAACAATTATAGAAACAAGAAGCAATATCCCTATAAATGCCAACGCAAGACTTAATTCAATTATCCTTTCCTTTTCCATTATTCTATAAGAAACATCCATTTTTTAAGTATTATTGTCTTCAAAAAGATTATAATTATAAACATTCTTCGCTCTTCTTTTTAATGAGAAACGCAAAAGTTTTTTGGCTTTCAATTTTAGCGCTTTTGTTTATAATTCTTGCTTTTGTTGTTAACCCATGGTTCATAGCAGGAGCAGTAATTATTATGTTAATAAATCAAAGAGAATTAATTAAGAAGAAAACTATTGCAAATTCTACAAAAGTTATTTAAAGAAGTTCGTACAATTTTATAAATTAAAGAGGAAACAAATAATTTATGAAAAGAAGTGAGAAAATTAAAGCAGTTGTTTTTGATGTTGGGGGGGTTTTAGCACTCAGCAGAGTTGTTCTTAAAAAAAGAATAAGGGGGCACATAATTGGAATTCATGAATATATTGCAAAAGAACTGAACATTTCCTTAGACCAGTATTTTGATTCAATTGACATAACTTACTCTCTTGCCATGGAAGGAAAGATATCTAAGAATAAATCCCTACAGGTTATATCAAGAAATCTAAAAATATCCAAAAAAAAATTAGAAAAACTCTATGTGAATTCTTACAAAAAACATTTTTTGCCAAATAAACAGCTGTTCAAAAAAGCACTCGAATTAAAAAAAAGAGGATATAAAATAGCTGTTCTTTCAGACCAATGGTATTTGTCTCGAGAAGCACTTATGCCTAAGAAACTATATAATAAATTTAACTTGGTGTTGGTTTCATGCGAACAGGGAATGAGAAAACCCAATCCCGAGTTTTACAAATTACTCATTAAAAGATTAAAGCTAAAGCCTTCGCAGATATTATTTATTGATAACCAGACGTGGAATATAAAGCCAGCAAAGGCTCTTGGAATAAAAACAATTTTATTCAAAGATAATAAATCTCTTTTTAGGAATAAAAAATGGGGGGATTTATTTCATTGACTCCCCAAGATTTTTTAAAAAAACTTGAAATAGAATTAAAAATATCAAAGAATTCTGAATATACATTAAGAAATTATGTTGATTTTAACAGGAAATTCCTTGAATATTTAAAGAAGAATCCAGAAGAAATAACAGAAGATGATGTAAAACTATATCTCTCTGAAAATTTAAACAATTCCTCATCCTCAACAATTATAATCTTTCTTTCTGCATTAAAATATGCTTTCTCAAATATTCTAAAGAAAGACATAACTTCGAATATTAAACGTCCAAAGAAAGAAAAAAGAATTCCCTCTGTTTTAACAAAAGAAGAAACAAAAGTGCTCATTAATTCTATTGTCTCAAGAAAATCGAGATTAATGGTCTCTTTCATGTATGCTTGTGGCTTTAGAGTTTCAGAGTTAGTAAATTTAAAAATTAAAGATTTAAATTTTGAAGAAAAAACAGGAAAAGTCACACAAGGAAAAGGCAAAAAAGACAGAATATTCAACATTCCAGAATTTCTTGTTGAAGATTTGAAAGAACAGACAGAATTACAAAGAAAATTAAATCAAGAATATTTATTTACTGGCCCAAAAGGCAAATTATCATCGAGAAATCTACAAAAAATAATACAAAAAGCATCAAAAAAAGCAGGAATAAATAAAGAAGTTCATTGTCATACATTGAGACATTGCCTTTATCCTGAAACAAGAATTGTTTTGAATAATAAACTTTTACCTGCAAGGGAAATTAAGGAGGGAGAAGTATCTTCTTTTGACTTTAAAACAATGAAAGTTTGTAATGGGAAGATCATAGGCAGAGAAATTCATAAAACCAATAGACTTCTTTCAATTTGGGCAGATGGATATGAGATTTCATGTTCTAATAAGCACAGACTTTTTACAATAAATGAAAATGGAATTGATGAAATAGAAGCAGGAAATATAAGAAATGGAAACTGGATAATTGGGATAAAGAAGTTGGATGTTGAGTCAAAACCCATCAGGACATCGGAATTTTGGAGATTTGTTGGTTATGCCTTAGGAGACGGGACATTTAATGATCGTAGGCGGGGAATTATAATTTGTGATAAAGATAAAAATATGGTGGAGCATTATAAATCTCTTGTGGAAAAAGAGTTTAATAAGCTATCAAAATTGAGACATTTCAAAGATAGAAATTCATTTGAATTGGCAGTTTATTCTGTACAAATATTATCTGAGATGAAAAAGCTAGGTATAAATAAACCTTCTAAGTATAGGAGAATTCCTTTAGAATTAATGAACAATTCTGAAGAGAATGTATGTAATTTCTTAGCAGGATTTTATGATGCAGAGGGAAACAACGGAGAAATAAGATTTTTCTCAGCGAGTAAAGAATTATTAAAAGATGTTCAAATATTACTTTTAAGATTGGGGATAGATTCTCATATTAATGAAAGAATTCGAAATGTTAGACTTCCATCCAAGAAGATTATAAAGCATACAATGTACATTTTACATATCCTTCATAAACCCGACCAAGAGAGGTTTATAAAACTGATTCCAACTTTAAAAAAAAGATTAAAATATGAGAAGAATTTTTATGGTGAAAAAATTCCTGTTCAAGAGATAATAAATAAATTTTATAATCTTCACGTCACTAATAGAAATCGTTGGAAAGGTTACATCTCCAAAGAGTTAAACCAGGAAAAGGTGCATTCTTTGAAAAGATATTGCAAATTAGCACCAACAAGAGAGACGTTAATTAAATTAGTAAAAGTTCTTAAAAAGTATGGTGATTCTCCAGACTTGATTCTGCTAGAAAAATTAGCATATTGTTTTGATATAAAATGGTTAAAAGTTAAAAAAATAAAAGAAATTAACTATGCTGGGGATTTATATGATTTTACAATAGAGCCCACCGAATGCCTTATTACAGACGGTATATTAAGTCATAATTCTTTTGCAACTCATCTTTTAGAAAATGGAACAGATATAAGAAAAATACAAATACTTCTCGGTCACGAAAATCTCAGCACGACAGAAATTTATGCTCATGTTTCAAGAGAAGAATTAAAGAAAATAAAATCTCCTATTGATGAGGTTATGAAATGATATGCCCAAAATGCGGACACGAATTTGGTGTAGAAGATAATAAGGAGGAAGACAGAGGAAATTCTCAAAAAAAGGGAATGATAAAGAAATCTGCAGAAGGCAGACACATGTCAAGAGCACCTTTTGGTTATGAATGGAATTTAAAAGAGAAAATTTTAATTCCTTCTCAAAATTCGAAAAAGGTTGAAGAGATTTTTGAAGAATTTTTACAGCCTGAAGCAAATTTATCCAAACTCGCAAATAAGCACAACCTTTCTGTTAATGGATTAAAGAAAATATTAAGAAATTTTGCTTATGTCGGAAAAGTTAAATTTGATGGGCAAATTCATGAAGGAAAACACACCCCTTTGGTTTCAACAACTTTATTTAATCATGTTCAGGATAAATTAGATAATATAAAGAGAAAAAAGAATTAAACCTTATTCATTCTTCTCTATTTCTTTTTCCAAATCTGCAAAAGGGAAAGGCCTTTTATCAGATAAGAAAGTTATATATTTTGCAAAAATGTAAAATTGAACTATATAAGTGTTGCACATTCTCGATAACCCATCATTCTTTTTCTTTTCAGTAAGAACCAATATAAATTGCACAAGAGCGAAGATTAATATAAAAAAACCCCAAACATCCATTATAAATCCAGATATTATCGCAATAGGTATTCTCATCCACACTTCTTTCCTTTCAGGACCCCTCTCTTTTTTCTTTTTTGGCATAATTAATATTCTTTTTTATTATATATAAATCCTTTGAAGAGCACAATTATCTGTAACAGTCGATTTACTATATTAATCAGTTACTCAATATTATTACCGCATCTGACAAACTATATGATTTTACTATGATAACTATAATTCTTTATAAAATAAATTTAATTATCTGTAACAGTCCTCAATTATTAGCATTTTATTGAATATAATCTTGTTTGACTATTAATTAGCCTTAGTAATATAATAAAAATATACGATTTTACATAGATAATTGCTTTCTCTCAAAAATTCTTATCTATAAGAAGTTTGTCTCTATGCGAAGACACTTGTTTCTGAGCATTGACTTAACGATAAGAAGTTTGTCTTTTTGCCCTAGCCTTAGAATCTCCGGGTTTGTTAGCTTCTTTTCTTCTTACATCTGCAACAATGAGATTTCTATCATATTCAAAGAATTCATTTTCAAGTTCAGTTGATTCACTAAATTTAACAATTGCTCTTGCAAGAGCGAGTCTCGCAGCTTCTATTTGGCTTTTTTCACCGCCACCACGAATTGTTATTATAACATCAAAATTTACTCTGCCCAATATTTTTTCTGCAATTAAAAGAGGTTCTTTTATTCTCAAAACATCAAATTTGTGTAAGTTTTCATAATTTATTTTATTTAGTGTTATTTTCCCAGAGCCCTCTTTAATTTCTGCTTTAGCTATTGCAGTTTTTCTCTTTCCAGAAGCAATTATTTTTTTAATAGTATTCATCTACGAATTCCTCCGAAGCTTTTTTTCTAAAAAAGTTCGCGAAATGAATTTTCTATTCATTCCAATTCCTCCAATCGAAGCTGAAAAATTTATATTTTTCATTTTTCCAATTCCTTGACTTTGATATATTTTAATTTATCTTCGTGATTAAATGTTATTTTTTTAGAATCTTTAAATTCAGGAGGAACACCAACATAACATTTTATTCTTTTGAATGCTTCTTTTCCTCTTCCTAATCTATGGTCTGGAAGCATACCTCTTATTGCTCTTTTGACTATTTTTTCACTCGTTCTTGATATTTTTGGTCCTTTTTGTCCACTTCCTATCATTTCTCTTCTTTTTTGAATATCTCCTTCTATAAATTTCTTGCTCCCTGTAATTATAACTTCTCCACAATTAACTATTGCTATTTCCTCTCCTTTGAGTGCTTCTTTAGCTGTGAAGCTGGCCATTCTTCCCATTACAGCATTTTTTCCATCTATTACTATCATTTTATTATTTTAATTCCCTTAGCAGAAGGGTTTAATTTCATTTCATTTAATATACTAACAACCTCGCATTTAGCACTTAATAATTTTTCTTTTGCTTTTTCTGAAAAATTTAATGCAACAATTTTTATTTTTTTATCAATTTCTCCTTGTGATAAAACCTTTCCAGGAATGACTATTGTTTCACCAGCTTTTGAATTTTTGCTTATTTTCTCGAGGTTTATGCATATTCTGTTCCTTCTTGGACCAGATAGAATTCCAGCAATTCCAACCCAAGCATCATTCTTTTTAGCTTCCATTATTGTCTCTGCTAATACTGAATTGCTCTTTCTTTCAAGTTGCTTTGATATTTTTGTCTTTGATTTCATTTTTTTCCTTGTTATATCGTAGATAAAAGCAAACATAGAATTAACTAATTCTACTATCGCTTGCGCTCGCAGATTGTTTTTTTAGTTTTAAGGGCTTTATAAAACTATTCTATGCAGGGAAGAGGATTCGAACCTCCGAACTCACTAAGAGACGAGATAACTCATTAAGAGATTTTGAGTCTCGCGCGTTTGACCACTTCGCTATCCCTGCCCGTATCTATTATTATCAAAATTAAATCCTATAAAAACCTTTATTCTAAATGAAGGTGTAACTAAGTAGTGACAATTTTAGAAAGATTTATAAAGCGGGAAGAAGGTATAAAAGCATGGAATTAAAGGAGATTTTAAAGAACAAAAAGTCCTTGATAGGACTTGAAAAACCCGAAATAACAGGTTTTTCAGACGGAAGTATGCTCGAGTCAGTAGGGCAGGAAAGAATTGATTCTTTAAGAAAAGCAATACACGAAATAAAGCAGCTTGTTGAAGAGAGAAAAAAACTTAGTTTAGAATTTATAAAAGAAGGGGAAGATTTGAAATCTGAAATTAGCAACTTAATAATTGAGAATGAAAGCACTCTCAGAGCATTAGGACAGAACGAAGCTCTTGTAGAAAAGAATGCTCTTAGAAACAAAAAGGTTGAGATATCTGAATTGCAATTAAATGAAAAAATAAACTGCTGGAAAGACATTGCAATGTTAAAGAAAGAGCTTAGAATATATGAGAAAGAATTGAGTGAAAAAGAAAGCAGAATTAATGAATTAAATGATATATTGAGAGAGGATAATTAAGATGGAAAATTCAATAACACCTTCTGAAGCAAAATCTCTGATGGAGGTTTATGAATCTTATATTAAAGATGATCTCGAAGATATCTATACTCCTTCAACCCCAGATTCAGGATTGCTATTAAAACTTATAGCTGTAGCAGGAGAGAATCTTTGGACAAAAAGCAATCCCAAAACACAAGCAGGTTTTGACAATTGTCTTAATTTTCTTAATGAAACATATAAGGATTATCAAGAATTTAGAAATATTTTATTAAAATCTGGAGGAAATTCTTTTGATTATAGAGATAAAGCAATGGAATTAGTAAGGAGAAATTAAAATGATGCAAAGAAACATATCTATAGAGGAAATAAGCACAAAGCTTAAACCTATATTGGGGAATAAAATAGACGAGCTTTATTTCAAATACTCCCTTTCAGATTCTCCAGAAGAGAAAAATCAAATTATTCAAATTTTAAGTGTTTTATATCAAAAATATTTAGGAAAGTTTTTAGACAAGAAAGTTTTGCTTGAACCCCCTGAAAAATCTTCAGTTTCAGGAGAATATGATATTGCTAAAGTTGTTTATGCTAACAAGGAATTATTTCCATTCTCTTTAAGAGAAAAAGACTGGCCAAGACACGTTTGCATAAGTGGAATGAGCGGAAGTGGTAAAACTACCTTGGCTCTTAATATTCTTCAAAGATTTATAGAAAAAGACAAGAATTTTTTAGTCTTTGATTGGAAAAAAAGCTTTAGATCTTTAATCAATACAGACCCTTCAATTATGTGTTTTACAGTTGGTAATGATGCTATAAGCAATTTATTTAAAACAAATATAAATATACCTCCTAAGGGGGTTTCACCTAAAGAATGGATAAACACTTTATGCGATTTATTGACTGAAAGTTTTTGTGTTTCTTTTGGAGTCCACAAAATCTTGCTTGAAACATTAGATGAGATTTTTGAAGGCTGGGAAGTTTACAAAGGTTCAAAGCACTATCCTAATTGGCAGCATGT
>JBBTAN010000062.1:0-1026 GCA_038044205.1 Nanobdellota archaeon | reverse complement strand
AAATAATCAAAGAAGAAGCATATAACTTCGCTGAGAAACTTAATGAACTAGTGAGTGTCTAATTTTTTTATTTCTTTAGTAATAAACTTAGCTATCTTGATTATGCCATTTCCATAAATTCCGGCGATGTGGGGGGTCATGATAATATTTTTTTGTTTATATCTTGATTCATCAATACTTCTCGAATAAACATCAAGAATAGCTCCTCCAAGAATTCCTTTTTTCACTTTTTCCAATATTCGCTTTTCACTGAGAATTCCTTTTCTAGATAGATTAAGTATTACTGCTCCTTCCTTTAATAAAGAAGTTTTATTTTTGAGAAGACCTTTTGTTTCCTTTGACAAAGGAAGTGTGTTTATTATTATATCTGAATTTTTTATAACATAGTTTATTTTATTTAGCCCACCAACAAAGTCTAAACTATATTTTTTATTTGTTCCATTAATATTGGTTTTCTTGATTATCAAAAATTTGCAACCATGTGGTAAAAGAGCGTTAAATAAAAATTTTCCGAGATGACCAAAACCCAATATTCCCACAACCTTGTCTTTAAGAAATAATCCTAATTTGTTATTACTTATTTTTCTAAGGTTATCTAGAGCATATCTAGCAACAGCCTTAGCCATAACATCTTTATTCTGTATTATTTTTATATTTTTAGAAAGTGCTTCATGAAGAACTATATTTTCTGTCCCAGAGGTCGGGATCATTAAGAACTTCAAATTTTTTGCTAATTTTAATTCTGAAGTTGTTAGTTTATTTGATACCAATACATCAGTATCTTTAAGTTCTGCCTTGAATTTCGCCTGAGAAGGAAAAACCATACATGGAAGTTTATGTTTTTTAATATAATTCTCTAAATAATTTTTCTTCCATCTAGGTGGGGGGAAAATTCTTATTACAACTTTCATAAGATATTTATTTTGTTATTATTTTATATACTTATTGGAATTTTAATTCAAAATAACCATTAAATTATATTTAACAAGATATGGAGAAACAGACTTTAATAAAGTTGGAAGGGAA
>JBBTAN010000061.1:0-7883 GCA_038044205.1 Nanobdellota archaeon | reverse complement strand
ATGTGATTATTACAAAGAAAAAAGTTAAAGCTTAACTTAATGACATTGCCCGCCCGCCCTTAAGAAATATAGTTATCGTGGTAAAATCATAACCTTGTTCTACTATTAATCAACCCTATAATGTAATCATTATAGTTATCGTGGTAAAACATAACCTTGTTCGACTATTAATCAACATTGCTCATATTAAGCCTAATTAAAATAACTGTTACAGATAATTATTAAGATAAACTAAAAGAATCCACCCCATTCACCAACTTCAAAACTTCAACTTAATTAAAATAATTGTAAAAAAGATAAATAAAAATATATTAAAGATTTACTTTCCCCCTATTTTATAATTTCTCATTAGCTTGCCTAAACCGATTACTAATACTGCTAAGGGCACTGCCCACATCATTACCCATGCTGGTAATGTGATTAGATTTGCTAATACAAGCAATAAACCGACTAGTGTTACAAGCCATGCTGTTAATTTTGCCATTTTACAACCTCCTTTTAATAAATTATATATAGGAAATTGGCATATAAAAAGGTTGCGAATTTAATCAGACAAATGGAACAAAATGCAAATAGAAAAATTTAAATATGCAAAAATAATCAACAAAATGTAAGTCAGGTAGTTAACTTCGGGACTTTGACATTAAATTGTCGAGAAATACAAATATAGGATTTCTAAGTTCTGAGTGAAGGTCCGGACACCATTAAAAAGTTGCCGAGGAAATCTCGGGTGCTGTGAAGTACGGCTCTGGTATAGAGACGAGCGTATTAAGTTACGATGGAACGAACATCCCAACTGGTGCAAGGCTTAGTGCCGCATAGTTAAATGTTAACACGAACTGTTCGATTACGAAGTTCGACAGAATCTGGCCTATTCCTGACTTACTTTTTTTATTGTCACTCTCAAATAACAACAAAGTAGAAAAGTTTATAAACTTTAAAAAAGTGGGAGAATTATGGATAAAGAAAGTAAATTAGAAGAAAAATGTATAAAAGTAAATCCTTTTGTAAAAGAGAATTTATATGAATGGAAGCAGAAATATTGGAGAGGAAGTAGATATGACTCCATTGAATCTACAACAGATTATTGGACAGATGATAATGCATGGAGAGATCATATGTTAATTCCTTTAATAAAAAATGTTTCTAAAATATTTTACAAAAATTTTCAAAATCTAAAAAATGAAGGGCCTTTGAAAATGAAATTTTCTATGGATAAAGATGATTATGAAAATTTTAACTTGATTTTCTGGAGTAATCAAGGATCTTCAGTATTAAACGAATTTGAAAAAAAATTAAAGAAAGAGAAAGATTACTCAATATCAAATATTGGAACTTATTTTAATCCATCAGAAAAAGATCAAGGAATCCACTTAAAAATAGATTACTCAAAAAACAAAGAATAATTTTATTATCACTTCAATCATATTTAATAATTCTTCTAATACAGAATATTACAACAAATTATTTCTCTTTTTTATCATTAAAATATTTTCTTAATTCTTTTATAAAAATTAGGGGCAAAATAATGCAAAGTGCAAGAATTACAATTGAAATTATAAATAAATTAAAATCTCGCAGTTGATAACTTTTAATAAAAGCTATTGAGAAAATTATTACGGGGATTATTCCCAAAATTGAAGCTATAAAATAATCTCTAAATTTCATTTTTGACAACCCCGCAAGAAGATTTACTGCTTCATGAGGAATCAAAAAAAACAATCTGAGGAGAAAGATATACACAAATGCATTTTTAGTAACTTTAAAATCTATATATTTTATTTTTGAATTTTTAGTTTCATAAAACTCAATGTATTCTCTTCCAAGCCACCTGGTTAAATAAAACATTATTACAAACGAAAGCACATTCCCAATAAGAGAGAGAACAAATATTGTATGGAACGGAAAAACAGTTGTGCCTAAAAAAGTCATAAAAGGTAAAGGGGAAAGATAGAGTAAAACAAATATTATTGGAAGATTTGGGCTTGATTTCAAATGATTTAGATATCTTGCTAAATGTATCTGATATCCATTCAAATGGAGAATAAGTGAAGTTATTACAATCGCCACTATTAAAAAGAGAAGCACATAAAACTTTAATTTAGGCTTATTAATTTTCATTTTCTAATCAAGTAATTTAGATTTATAAAGATAAATAATTGCCAGATGGCTGAGCTAAGATTAATCATTATTCCAAACCTTTAAAAAACATTTCTTCATGAATTTATTGGGATCTTAGCTCAGCGGGAGAGCACATGACTGAAGATCATGTTGTGCCGGGTTCGACTCCCGGAGGTCCCATTTCAATATAAAAATCTCCCTTTCAAAACATTTATAAAATAAAAAAGGTTAATTAAACAATATAAATAAAAAAGGTGAAAATGATACAACAAGATTTGCGAAGTGTTAATGGTTATGTTTTGGGGATAGCTGGTTTAATTATTGCTTTATTTATTCCTTTTGCTGCACTTATTCTCAAAATTTTTAAATCTAATGCAGTAATGGGCGCATTTTTTCTTGGAGTCTTCGTTCCTTTTATTGCAATTGTTCTTGGAAGTATAGGATTAATTAAAAGTTCAAAACAGTCAACTTCTCTTACAAAAATGGCGAAGATTTTGAATATACTTGCAATAATTATTAGTATTCTTTTGATTGCATTTAATTTATATATATTTATTAAGTCTGGAGGATTGGCTTAAATATTAAAATGAAAAATAAAACAGGTGCGATGGAAATGAGTGTTGGAACAATTGTAACAATAGTTCTTCTTATGTCTACTTTAGTTCTTGGATTGGTTTTGATAAGAAACATCGGTAAAAGTTCAACTGAAAATATAAATGCAATAGACCAAAAAGTTAAGGATCAAATTACAAAAATGTTCAGTGAGGATGATTTATCCAAGGTAGTTATTTATCCTTCAAGAAATATCGCTATAAAGAAAGGGGATTCTGAATCTGGATTTGGATTATCTATAAGAAATACAGAACAAAGTGCAGGAGTTTTCTCTTATGCTATTACAAATGCTGGTGGCGTTGCCGGTTCTAATTGTGAAATACCAAAAGCAAAGGCAGAAGATTTAATAGTTTTGTGGAGAACTAAGACAGGCATTCAAATACCTGGAGGAGATGCTATGGGTGAACCAATATTTGTTGTATTTGACATCCCAGAAACTGCAACTCCTTGTTTAATCGGATACACTCTTACTGTTACTAAAATCGGTTTACCTTCAGTATATTATGAAACAACTTTCAATTTAGAAATTACTGGCAGATAATTAATAACAATTCTAAATCAAGTAATTTTTTAAATTAACTATTCTTCTAATAATTATGGTTTTAAAATTATATAATACATTAACAAGGAAAAAAGAAATATTCAAGCCAGTAAATAAAAATTTAGTTAGAATGTATGTGTGCGGGCCAACTGTGAATGATGTTCCTCATTTGGGGCATGCAAGAAGCCAGATTTTTTTTGATATATTAAGAAGATATCTTAAATTCTTGAATTATAATGTAAAATTTGTTTCAAATATTACAGATATAGAAGATAAGATAATAAATAAAGCAAATGAATTGGGAATTTCAATAAAAGAATTAACAGATAAAAATTACAAAGCCCATATGGAAGATTATTCCCTTCTTGGAATTGAAAAACCTGATGTCCAGCCAAAAGCAACAGAATATGTAAAAGAAATGATTGAATTAATTCAAAAATTAGAGAAGAAAGGATACACTTATATTGTTCCAGAAGATGGTGTTTATTTTAATATTTCTAAATTTAAAGAATATGGAAAATTATCGCATCAAAAAATAGAGAATCTTAAAATGGGTGCGAGAGTTAAATCAAAAGATAGCAAAAAAAACAAAGAAGATTTTGTTTTATGGAAATTTTCAAAACCTTCAGAGCCCTCCTGGGAAAGCCCCTGGGGAAAAGGGAGACCTGGATGGCATATAGAATGCTCTGCAATGAGTTATTCAATTTTGGGTTTGCCTTTAGATATTCATGGGGGAGGACAGGATTTAATATTTCCCCATCACGAAGATGAAATTGCTCAAAGTGAAGCTGGCTACGGAAAGAAATTTGCAAATTACTGGATACATAATGGAATGGTTAATGTAAACAGCATAAAAATGAGCAAAAGCTTAGGAAATTTCAGAACAATAAAAGATTTATTAAAAAAATACAAGCCTGAAATTATAAGATATTTAATTATTTCAAATCATTACAGAAAACCAATTGATTTTTCTGAAAAAACTTTTGATAATGCAAAAAATTCTTATGAAAGATTAAAGAATATATCTGAAACAATCGAAGACGATGGAAAAATAAACAAAGAATATATTGAAGAATTCAAAAGAGAGATGGATGATGATTTGAATACTCCAAATGCTCTTCAAGTTTTATGGAAATTGATGAGGGATAAAAAAGCCCATGGAAAATTCAAAACAATTGAAAAGATTGATGAAGTTTTTGGACTGAAATTGCTTGAAAAAGAAAAAATTGAAATCCCTTCTGAAATTAAAAAATTAGCTGAAGAAAGAGAAAAAGCGCGTGCAGAGGAGAATTGGAAAAAAGCAGATGAAATAAGAGATAAAATTAATAAGTTGGGCTTTATTGTGAATGATACGCCCACTGGTTGGGAAATAAAAAAGAGGTAAAAATTAAAATGTGTGAAACTTGCGGATGCGGAAAAACAAAACCAAAAAAGAAAAAAGTCAAAAAGAAATAATTGGAGAAGAAGATTATCCTTTTCTTAAAGAGAGAGAAAGAATTGATGAAGATTATAATCCAAAATGCAGATGTCCTGAGATGACTTGCCCCCGTCATGCAGATTGCAAAGAATGCCAGAAATTTCATAAAAAGAGATTGGAATTAACTTATTGCGGAAAATGAAAATTTAAAAACTCAATAGTTCTTATGATATAAAATAATACAAAAGAGCTAAAAATGAAACAAGAACATAAACAACTACTTAAAACGCTTAATCTAAAACAAAAAGCATATGTAAATTTTGATTTGGATAACCCTCAAAATGGGAAATATCTTCTTGCAATTTTTCATCTAATTCCGGGAGAAAAATTAAACATACTGCAAGCAGCTACAGAAGTTGCAGCCGAGTCTTCAACAGGAACAAACTTTAGAGTAAACACTGAAACACCATTTTCTAGAGAAATGAATGCCCTAGTCCATGAACTTGATTTGAAAAGAAATCTTGTTTGGATAGCTTATCCTTGGAGACTTTTTGACAGGAGAGGAAATGTGCAAAATATTTTAACATACATTGTTGGAAATATTCTTGGAATGAAGGAGATAAGTTCCTTAAAATTATTGGATGTCTGGTTTCCTCCAGCAATGCTTGAACAGTATGACGGTCCATCTTACACCCTAGATGATATGAGAAAATATCTTAATGTTTATGATAGACCAATTCTTGGAACTATTATAAAACCAAAAATGGGTCTAACTTCAGCAGAATATGCAGAGGTTTGCTATGACTTTTGGGCGGGAGGAGGAGATTTTGTTAAAAATGACGAACCTCAAGCAAACCAAGATTTTTGCCCTTATGATAAAATGGTAAAACATGTAAAAGAAGCAATGGATAAAGCAGTTAAAAAAACAGGAAGAAAAAAAGTCCACTCATTTAATGTTTCTGCATCTGATTTTGATACTATGATTGAAAGATGTGAAATTATTAAGAATGCAGGATTTGAGCCTGGAAGTTATGCTTTTCTTATTGATGGGATTACTGCAGGTTGGATGGCTGTACAAACATTAAGAAGAAGATACCCTGGAGTTTTTATTCACTTTCATAGAGCAGGTCATGGGAGTTTTACAAGACCAGAAAATCCAATAGGATTTTCTGTGCTGGTTTTATCAAAATTCGCGAGACTTGCTGGAGCTTCTGGAATACATACTGGAACAGCAGGAATTGGAAAAATGAAAGGTTCTCCAGAAGAAGATGTTATTGCAGCCAATAACATATTACATTTAAAAGATAAAGGACATTTTTTTGAACAAAATTGGGCTACAATTCCTGAAAAAGATAAAGATACTATAAATCTTGTTCATAAGGATATTGCACACCATATTATTCTGGAAGATGATAGTTGGAGAGGTATGAAAAAATGTTGTCCCATTATATCGGGTGGACTTAATCCAACTTTATTAAAACCCTTTATTGATATAATGGGGAGTACAGATTTTATTACAACAATGGGTGCAGGAGTCCATGCCCACCCCAAAGGAACAAAAGCAGGCGCAACAGCTTTGGTACAGGCATGTGAAGCATACAAGAAAAAAATTTCTATAGAGGAATATGCTAAAAACCATAAAGAATTAGCAGAAGCTATTAAGTTTTTCTCAAAAGAAACAAAAGATATAAAACAGGCTGAGAGCAGTGAAAAAAGTTAATTTATAAAAAGAAAAAGATATTTATATTAAAATGATAAAAGAATTAACAAAAAAAGAAATATTAAAATTAGAAAAAATAAAAGCAGAAGCAATACATGAAAAAGCAAAAAAAGGTGTTAAAACATTCAAAAAAGAATTTAAAAGAGAAATGAACACTGCAATACTTGCTGCATTTGGATTTTTAATAGCCTTAGTCTGGAAAGATGTAATAACTGCATCTGTTGATAATTTATCAGAAAAAGCACATTTTGGGGGGGCAATAGTAAGTGCATTGGTTGTGACAGTAATTTGTGTTTTAGGGATAATGTTATTTTCTAGAATTCTTAAGGAAAAAGAAGATGACAAAAAAGAATAAAAAAGACAAATTTCGCCATTCTGTTTTTGGTGTTGCTTATGCACAAGATAATTCTGGAAAAATTGAATATGTAATTCTTAAAAGAAAAAAGCACTGGAAAGGATGGGAATTTCCAAAAGGAAAAATTGAGAGATTTGAAACAAAAAGAATGGCTGCCAGAAGAGAAATTCATGAGGAGACTGGATTAAAAATACTAAAAATAAAACGTTTCAAGGAAAAAGGATTTTATTTATATCATAAAAAATTAAAGAGTAGACCCGGAGTTATTGGACAAACTTATCAACTCTTTGCTGCTAAAGTTGAAAAAGGAAATGGGAAATTAAAATTAGATAAAATTGAACACAAAGGATATAAATGGGTTTCATTTAAAGAAGCTTATAAAAAATTAACTTGGCCAAATCAGAAAAAATGTTTGAAAATTGTTAATAAATGGCTATTGAGGAAAAATTAAATCGGTAATTAATTTTAAGTTATCTCAGCAAAATAACGAAGAATTAAGTTATCATGGTAAAATCATAACATTGTTCAACTGTTAATCAACATTATAATTATATAATCCAATTAAAATAACTGTTACGGATAATTACTTCTCAAAGATACATACAATTAACAGGTTTTTTAAAGATTATCACATTAAATAGAAAATGAAACCCCGCGAATTTACCCTTTCTTCAGGAACAGAGATTATCCTTGGAAAGAATTCTGAAAATAATGATGAACTTATTAAATCATATTGTGGAAAAGAAAATATAATCCTTCATACTGCAAAACCAGGTAGCCCTTTCTGTGTTATAAAAAAATTAAATCCTACAAAAGAGGACATAAAAGAATCTGCAATAATATGCGCATCAAAAAGCCAAGATTGGAGAGATAATAAGAAAGATGTTGTGACTCATATTTTTAATGGAAAAAATGTCAGCAAAAAAGAGGGTATGAAAAGCGGAGCATGGGCATTAAAATCAAAACCAAAACTAATTAAAGTAAAAAAGAAAGAAATAGAGAATTGGGAGAAAAATTTAAAAGAAATTAATTAAAATGCCAACAATAAGACAAATGCAATTAGGAAAGAATGGGCTTACAGAAGGTTTTATGTGCAATCTTAAACATCACTTTGATA
>JBBTAN010000060.1:0-4303 GCA_038044205.1 Nanobdellota archaeon | reverse complement strand
GGAAATACAGGACCTATTTATGGAAAGCAATGGAGAAAATGGGAATATCAAGATAAAGAGACAAAAGAGCAAAAACAATTAGATCAATTGGGAAGAGTTTTGAATAATATGAGAAAAAATCCAATTGGGAAAAAACATTTAGTTAGTGCTTGGAATCCTGTGGATGTTCCAGAAATGTCTTTGCCTCCCTGTCATGTAATGTATCAAATGACTGCAAATGAGCAAGGAGAATTAGAATTGCAATTATATCAAAGAAGTTGCGACCAATTTTTGGGAGTTCCATTTAATATTGCAAGTTATGCTATGCTTACTCAGATAATTGCTCAAGAATTAAATTTAATCCCAAAAACATTTATACATACATTTGGAGATTCTCATTTTTATACTGGACCAGAAGCAAGAGCTCAATGGTATAAGGAAAATTTAGGAGAATTGCAAGGGAAGATTTTAGGAGTAAAATCTGAACCATGTATTGGAGGTAATTATGTTAAAGATTATTCGGAAGTTTTAGATTGGGTTAAGAAAAATGCCCCTGAAAATGGAATTGATGAAAAATATGACCATGTTACAGCAGTATTGGAACAATTGTCAAGAGAACCAAGAGCTCTTCCTAAATTAGAAATAGCTAGGAAACCTTTTGATAAATTAGAGTTTAGTGATTTTGTAATTAGTGATTATAATCCTCATCCTGCAATAAGCAGGAAGATGTCTGTTTAATTTTAATTTATTCTAAGAACCAACACTTTTAAAAATAAGCAGACTAAACAAATTCTATGATCAAAATTCCTGGAAGAGAATTAAAGATATCAGATATTCCAACAGTTATAACTGAAGCCCATTATGAAGTTTTCCCTTTTTGGCAAAAATCCAAGATTAAAGGTGCAAGTTTAGTTCATATAGATTCTCATTGTGATACAGCTGATTTTGTAAGACCATATTCTTTTGAAAGAATAAGAAATCTTCCATTAGACTATTACAAGAAATTAAAAATAGATAATTTTATTTGTCCAGCAGTACACTATGGTATTATTAATGAACTATTCTGGGTTTCTCCTATAAAAAATGAAATTGAATTACATAAAAAAGATTATATTAATTATTATGGTGATAAAACATTTAATGGAAAAGAAAATATTAAAGATTTTAAAACTGAAGAAAAAATAATTCCTTTCCCAAACTATTACCCATCTAAAAAATACATTCACTGGATTGGGGGAATTGGGGGAGAAAAAAGAACTCTTTCAAATGGATTACCTATTCTACAAGAAGAAATTTATTTTGATAGTCGCCCTATAATCCTGGATATTGATTTAGATGCATTTGCATGTAATGTTATTAATACTAAAGCTACTGTACAATCCTCCTATTTTCTAGAGTTATGTTGGATGGAATTTCCTGGAAGTTGGGAACAGCGGGTTTATGATACAGAAGAAAATATTTTAAAAAAGATGCCTAAACCCCGTATTATCTCAATTACAAGATCTCAAAAACCTGTTCAATATGTTCCAAAAGATAAAGTTGATTCTGTTGAAAAGAGAGTTATCTTTGGTCTTGAAAAGATATTTAATTTTTAAAACCAACACTTTTAAAAACAGTATATTTCTATAAAAATAATGGTAACTGAATTGACAAACGGGAAATTCAATGAATTCATAAAAGAAGGAAATATATTAATTGACTTTTATGCTGATTGGTGTATGCCTTGTGTTATGATGGGGCCTGTTGTCGAGGAGATTTCTGAAAAATTCAAGAAAAAACTCAAGGTAGGAAAAGTTAATGTTGAAGATGGGCACGAAATCGCCCAAAAATATAATGTTTCGTCAATTCCTAATTTTGTTTTGTTCAAAAACGGAAAAGTTGTAACTAATTTTGTTGGTGCAATGACTGAAGAGGATTTTAGTGAGAAATTGAAGAAGCTCTTGTGAATTATAGTCATGTTGGTAAAATCATATCTTGTTCTACTATTAATTAGCCTTGCTCTGCTATTAATTATATTTGATAGGGAGATAGAGTTATCGCCCAATCCATTAACATTGTTCTACTATTAATCAACTTGGATAATATAATCACAATATATGATTTTACTAAGATAATTAATTTTGATAATGTTAAAACTGGGATAGATAATTAAACTCAGCTAAGAATATAATAGTCGCAGGACTGTTATAGATAACTACAAGATTTTACTTTGATAATTTTGCATTATAACAATTTTTATAAAGAGAATGTTTTTATGTTCTTGATGAGTAAAATTAACTCTACTGAAAAAGCACTTGAATATCTTTCAATGAATCATAAAGGAAATATATCTAAATTAAATATAATTAAAGATGATTTAATTAAAGAGCTTATTGAATCAAAAGTATTGACTATTAGTGAAGGAGCATATAGTTTTAATCAAAAAAATGTTGATATTTCTTATAATGAATATAAAGAGGATAAAGAATTAAACTTTTTTGGAGTATAATAAATGAATTTTGAATATAGTCCTGCTTATTGTGAAGAGAAAAACTATATTATAACCTACAAAGGCATAGATGGCAAAGAGCATATGACAAGTGGAGATGCCACAAGTAAATCAGATGCCGAAAGACAATTTAGAAACAGTTTTAATCCTCATTGCGAGATAATTAAAACACAAACTTCTGATGAATGGGTAGATGACACTTCAACAGAGATTGTTAATGGTTTAATGAAGCATATTAAAAAAGATATTAAAAATTTATTTAATAATTCTAAAAAAATAGATTATAATTCAAAATCTTTTCTAAAAGGATTAAGAAAGATAACTGAAGAAGTAGAGAAATCAAGGGAAATGTCTATACCAGATTATGAAAAGAAATATCTAAGCTATAATATTTAATTAATTTTTGGAAGTTGGGAGAGTATAGTTATAAGCTAAAATCATAATTTTATTCGACTTGGAGGATATAATTATCTCAGTAAAATCATATCTTGTGATTATATTAATAATGTTGGTTGATAATGTTAAAACTGGGATAGATAATTAAACTCAGCTAAGAATATAATAGTCGCAGGACTGTTACAGATAATTAATAATCAGCAAACCTGCTTAAGAACTTCATTCATATATGCCATAGGCCAATTTCTTAAGAATAATGCTTTTGAATGTGTATTAATATTTTCCTGTGAATAAACAAATATATTGTCTCCATCTTTTTCAGATGCAAATTCTTTATATTTCTCTTCTGTAAAACGAATATAAGTAAGTGCATAGGATTTGTAATTCAACACTTGTTTATCAAAGTGAAGAGCTCCACCTTTGTTATTATCTATTGAGAAAGTCTTAACAAGACCATTATTCATAAAGAGAACTTTGCTTCTCCGATTATCTATTAAGTCTCTTTCCGAAAAAAGATTATTAATCCATACCATTTCTTCTCTATCGGAGGGTATGTAATTTTTTAATTCTTCATACCATTTTTCTACTACTTGAGGAAAAAGTCTTTGTGCTATTCCTCTATCTATATTAAGAGAATTATCCAAAAGTTTAGGATGTATTGGAACTTGAAAGAAGATTTTATGAAGATTGCCTATAATGGGCAATTCTTCTTTTTTTAAGAATAATTCTTCCAATTTCATAATTATATGGGAGGACATATCTTTAAATAAATTATTGTCTTTAATAGGTTAATTTAGGAAATCTGTTTAAAAACCTTATTCATATATTTAATTGCCCAATTTCTTAAGAATAATGCACCTGGATAATGGTCTATATTATGAGAGGAATAAACATATATTTTATTTTTTTCAAATTGGAATTCTTTTTTCTTATCCTCTGAAAATCTAATATAAAGATTCCCAAAAGATTGGCAATTAAATTCATCTTTATTAAAATAAAGACTTCCTCCAGCATTTCTGCTTATAGAAAAACATTGAACAAGACCATTGTCCATAAAATTGACATCATCCTGCCAAAAATTAAAAATCTGATGATTAAAGTGCTTCTCTATATTTGGTTTTTCTTTTAAAAATACATTATCAATCCATTCCTTTTTCTTATCATCTTCCGGGTGATATTCTTTCAATTCTGTATACCATTCTTTTGCTACCTTAGGAAATATTCTTTGTGCTATTGCTTCATCAATTCTTAAGTTATTATCCAGAAGCTTGGGATGAATTGGGATTTGAAAACAAGTTTCATGTAAAATGGGCAATTCTTCTTTTTTTAAGAATAATTCTTCCAATTTCATAATTATATGGGAAAGCATATCTTTAAATGAATTATTGTGATAAGTTAATTTTATAAATCGTTTTCTTTTAACATAACTGAGATACGGCT
>JBBTAN010000059.1:0-3715 GCA_038044205.1 Nanobdellota archaeon | reverse complement strand
CCCCTTTATCTTTTGCATCTTCCATGTTTTGCAGAATTGTATTGAACATTTTTTCACCCCAAACACTTACTCCACACTTATTACAAATATCAAGAAATCTATCGTCATGTATTTCAGCTTTGCAATAAACACATTTTTTGTTCATTTTCTCTTTTTTTAAACTTAATTGTCTTCTTAATAAAAAACAGTTTTTAAATTTTTGTATAATCTTTTATAACCCTTTTCTATTTTTATTTAATTATCATTCATACATCCGGCTTAAAACGAAATCTTTATAAATAGGATCCTCGCAAATCAATTATGATTAACAATGAAACTTTGATGAGTAAAAAAGCAAAAAAACTAATTTTGAAATATTCTCTTTCATCAAAAGAACAAGAATTATTTGAGGGTAATCCTCTTTTGATTAAAAAGGCGGAAACGAATGGAAAATTAGATTTAGAAAAGATTGCGATTTCTTTAGGTGTGAAAGATGAACTTTTAGAACTTCTTAAAAAATGCATACAATTTAATCTGACTGAAGAGCAAGTAGGAGAAATAATAAGAATCCGCTACAAGAATGAATATAAATTTTTAAATGTAAGAGAAGATTATAAACAAAGTGCTAATCAATCAATAAAAAACTCTTATGTTTCTTGGTGTAATTTTTTTGAGATAATGCCTAAACCAAATTTTCCAGATTGGCGGGTTTAATGGTAAACTTTAAAAACAACATTTCAACATTATTTATATGATAATTCCAATTCGTTGCTTTAGCTGCGGAAAGCCAATAGGGCATTTATGGGAAGAATATAAAAAAAGAGTAGCTCAGGGCGAAAGCTCAAAAAAGGTTTTGGATGAATTGGGGCTTGAGAGATTCTGTTGCAGAGCGATATTCTTAGGGCAGGAAGATCATATAGAATTGATTGCTAAGTTTAAGAAATCATAAGATTTAACTAATTAGCCTTCTAAAATTATTTATGAAAAAAGTAATCTTTGTTTATGGATTTACAGGTACCAATAAAGATTCTGAAACTGCAAAGAAAGTATTGAATAATTATGATGTAATTTGTTTTGAATATGATTCTGGATTAAAAAAACCTTTAGAGAAAATAGCGGATGAATTAGACGATTTTATTATATCAAAAACCAATACAAATGAAAAAGTCAACTTAATAGGAGTTAGTGCAGGAGGAGTTATTGCCTCATATTATACCAGATTTGTCTCCCCAAATAAAGTTGATAAATTAGCTACAATCTGCTCTCCTTTTAAGGGAACTTATGTTCCCATCTTTTATTCTAAAAAAAGAAAAGGGTTAAATGAATTATTTTATGGTTCAGAATTTCTTAAAAAACTTAATTCAAGAAAATTGAATAATAAAGCAATTAGTTTCTATTCTTATTTTGACCTTCTTGTTCCTGGAAATTCAGGAAAAGCAGAGAACCCTCATTATACTTGGGATTTTTTTCACTTTACAATTCAAAAGAATAAACGGATTTTGAAAAAAATAAAGGAATTTTTTGAAAGATGAAAATACAATTTTATGAAGAATTTCCTGATAAAACAAATCTTAAGAAATTAAAACTCATAAAATTTCCAACAAAGATATTTATTGCCACAAAATCTATCCCCGAATTTAAAAAATATGAAAAAATAGTTAAGAACTATAAAAAAGATTTGGAAGTTGCATATTGGCCAATTGTAGAAAATTCCTACTGGATTTCTCCTTTTTCAAATACAAGGGATTTAGTTGAATTGTTTAATAAACTTGAGAAAATAAAAAATCCTTTATTAATTGATTTGGAATTGCCTTTGAGAAAAAGATGGAGGATGTATGTTAAAAATATTTTCTCTTTTAAGAGAAATAAGAGAATAATTAAAAACTTCCTAAATAAAAATAAATCAAGAATTACAACAGCAGAATATCCTTTTGCGTTTGTCTCAAAATTTATGAAATTTTTAGGATTAAATTATAATCTTAATTACGAGAGAAGCATAATGTGGTATTCAAGTATGTTTCCTAATTATTTTAATAATAAAGTCAAGAAGAATTTGATTAAGATTAAGAACAAATCAAATTATTCAATTTCTCTTGGAACAATTGCAATTGGTATCTTAGGAAATGAACCAATCCTCTCTTCAGAAAATCTTGAAAAGGATTTAGAATTTATAAAAAAATGCGGTTTCAACAAAGTTATTATATTTAGACTTGAAGGGATAAATAAAGATTATATTAAAGTTCTAAACAAATTTGTATGATATTAATCTATTAAAAAAATAAGTAAGACAGCTTGTTATTTTCCCATCTTGTTGGACAGTACTGATAACAACGTAGGTTGCTTAACTTCTGTGTTGGGAATCAGAACAGGTGGAACCAACCTACTATGGCCGTCTCGAAATTATACCCTCTTTTTTATTTATAAACCTTTTTATATGTATGATTTTGGTTATAATTCATTCTTTATTACTTCAAAATTGTCCTAATTGTTTAAATCCCTTATATCTTTAAAGTGTTATGAAAGTAAAGAAAAATAGAAATACTGCAGAATTAGTTGGATTAAGCTTTGGGGATGGTGGATTAACATATAGGAGTGGCTCGAAAAGAGTGAAATTTCAATTAAGAGGACATTTAATTGAAGACAGAGATCATTATGATAATTATATCATTCCTTTATTTAATAAAGAAATTATGTATCCTCTTTTTTCAAGAGATGTTGGAATTGTCTTTAATAAAAGAATAAATTTTTATGGGCTCTCAGTAGAAAGTGTGAATATAGAAAAACCATTAAATTATTTGGGAATTCCAAGTGGAGTAAAGGAAGAACTATCTATTCCAAGATGGATTAGAGATAATAAGAGATATCTTTTAAATTTTTTAAGAGGATTTTTTGATACAGACGGATCTATTTTTTGTCAGAGGAATTATTCTATAAGGGATAATATTTTACATACTCAAATAAGAATTCAGTTAGCATGTGTCTCTAAAGATTTAATGAAGGAGATATATGAGATACTAAAAGAATGGGGGTTTAAGTGTCTCTATCAAAAATATGTGCCTCTAAATAAAAATTGGAAAACTTCTTATGTTGTTAAAATATGTGGGGGAATTCAAGTGAATAAATGGATGAAAGAGATAGGTTCTAAAAATCCAAAGCATTTAACAAAATATTCTATTTGGAAGACTTTTGGTTTTTGTCCGCCTTACACCTCCCTCGAATTAAGAAAGAAAATACTTAAAAAAGAGATTTCGCCTTATTCTTGTTATGGGCGGATGTGCCGGAGTGGTCAAACGGGCGAGATTAAGACTCTCGTGGCTTAGTGCCTGCAAAGGTCCGAACCCTTTCATCCGCATACTAATTATGCCCGGGTAGCTCAGTCTGGATAGAGCACCAGGTTCCTAACCTGGGGGTTGCAGGTTCAAATCCTGTCTCGGGCATTCTCAAATATTTAATCTCTATAAAATAAATAATTTTAATTTATGTCTAATTATCTCAGTAAAATCAGGGTTATAATTATAATATTAAGTTTAATAGCTAACAATGTTAGGGGGTTTATGCATTAACTATATTAATCAAGAAAATGTTAAGTTTTCGAATAGACTTAACAATATCAAAAACCTTTAAAACCACTAATTAAGTATTTATTTTAAGCGCTGGTGGTCTAATGGTAGAATAACTGGCCTCCAAGAATAACGAGGTCACCAGTTGATCCGGGTTCGATTCCCGGCCGGCGCAT
>JBBTAN010000058.1:0-13824 GCA_038044205.1 Nanobdellota archaeon | reverse complement strand
AAAGAGTTTTTAAGATTATTGTTGCACTCAAAATATTTTTAACAAAATATTTAAAGAGTTTTTAAGGATTTTGTGCATAGTGAATTGGTTAAATTATTTGTAACATTATTCAATTTTGGGGAATGTAATTATCAGCTAAAATCCTAATATTGTTTGACTATTAATCAACCTTATGACTATATAACTTAATTTATAATAATTGATATGATTTTACTGAGATAACTATATGATTTTACTATAATAATTACAGACAACTACCTCTTATATGAATTAATTAAATTCTTCATAATCTCTAAGATTCTCTTCTGGAGAGAAATCATATTTATTTGTATTCTTTTTCCCCATTCTAAAATCATTATGGATTTCTTCAATCATTTTGTCTAATTCTTTAGGGCACTCATCTTCTTCTTTTTCTTCAATATCTTCGAGACCAGAATTCTTATTATTTGTCGTTTTATATTTATGAACTTTCAGTTTTAACTTCTTTAGGAAATATTTCAGAGAGTTTTTTTGAACCTTCTTTTATGAGTTTTAAATTAATCTGGCTGATTGCAGGGGAAATAATCTTCCCTCTGACTGTTTTTCTTAATCTTAATCCTCTGGGTGTTGGATTGGACCTTTTTCTTTTTCCTTCTCTTTTAGAACGCTTGTGCATTGCTTTTCCATAAGTTAAGAGAACTTTTTTTAATCCTATTCCTTCAACATCTTTCATTGAAGTGAAACCAGATTTATCGCTTGTTCCGGTTATTTCAAATTCATATCCAGAAAGATTTGGTGAAACTTCTTTTCCTTCTATTTTATCTCCTAAAGATTTCCCAACCAATTCTTCAGATTCTGTTTCAAACTTGTAAGTTTTGCCTTCTTTAGTTCCTATATTTATCTTGAATGGCATGATATTTAGATTGAAAAATGGTTTTTAAATCATTCGATTTCGAATGATTTATTGATTGTTCTAATTAGGATTACTGTTAGAGATAATTAAAAGGATTTAACATCAACAGAAGCTTTTTAAATGAATTATTATTGTTTTGTTTATTAAAGATAAATATAGACAGAATATAAACAAATTATAGATAAAGTGGAAAAAAATAATAAAAAAAATTATAAGCAGAATTTTTCAAAAAATTTTAAATCAAATCAAAAATTTATGAAATCTCATAGTGTGAACGAAAAAATTTCTGAAAAGAAAATTGGAGATGTAAGTGGCATAAAAGAGACGATTTCTATTACTGCACATGTAAACAAAGTTGTTCAAACTGGAGGACCAACAATTTTTGTTGTTTCAGATGGAACTGGAAATCTTTCTATAAAAGGATTTATAAAACCCGGAGTGAGAGCTTATCCAGAAATTATTGAGGGTTTGATTATAAGAGCAGTAGTAGAGATAGGTGACTTTCAAGGAGAGATGGAAGGGGAGATTAAATCTATGCATGTATTAGATGAAGCTAATAGAAAACATTTTCTTGAAGGAATGAAAGAAATAGAGAAAGAAAGAGCGAAGGTTGTTTCTCCTAACTTTTTAGTTGAAAATGAAATCCTTTCTAAACTTAAGAAAAGTTTTGTGGAAGCAGCAACTCAGATAAGACTTGCAGTAATTCAAGATAGACCCATAATTGTAAGACATCATAACGATACAGATGGATATAGTTCTGGATTTGCTCTTGAGAGAGCTATATTGCCTTTGATTGAGGACCAACATAATTCTGAGAAAGCTGGGTGGGAATTTTTTACAAGAGCTCCCTGTGCCGCACCTTTTTACGAGATTGATGATTCAATAAGAGATATGGCATTATCTTTGAGAAACGTTGCAAAGCATTCAAACAAAATGCCTTTAATTATAATTGCAGATAATGGTTCTTCTCCTGAAGATTTAATGGGAATAAAACAAGGAAAAGTTCATGGAGCAGATTTTATAGTTGTGGATCATCATTTTTTTGATAAGGATGTTATAACAGAGGAAGTTTTGGTTCATATAAATCCTTTTTTAGTTGGAGAAGATGGAGCTAAATTCTCTGCAGGGATGTTGTGCGCTGAACTTTCAAGATTTATAAATCCAGAAGTTGGGAATATAGAGCAAATCCCCGCACTTGCTGGTTTTGCTGATAGAATTGATATTGCAAATCCTGAATTAATGAATAAATATATGAAAATTGCCCAGGCTCAAGGATATACAAAAGAATTGCTTTCTGATATATCCCTTGTTATAGATTATGTTTCTTCAAAAGTAAGATTTATGGAAGTCAGGGAATATATAGAAGTTTTATTTGGAGAACCAAGAAATAAACAAAAACATCTTGTTGCACTTATGGCTCCATATATAAGAGAACTTGATAAAAAAGGTTTTAAGATTGGAAAATCAAATGCTAAAGTTGAAAAAATAGGAGATGTTAATTTTCAGGTTTTATACTTTGAAGAGTTTTTTCCTGGATTTGGGTTCTTTCCTAAGCCCGGAAGAATTGTTGGATTGGTTCACGATTCTCTTCAAGAGGAGAAAGCAATTACAAATTTAGTTACTGTTGGAGTAATGGCAACTTCAATCACAATAAGAGCAACAAATGAATCTAATTTTTCTGTTCATGATTTAATAAGTTTTCTTGATAAAAAGATTCCAGAAGCATTTGTTGAGGGTGGCGGGCATAAAAATGCTGGTTCAATTAATTTTTTGCCTAACAAGCAAAAACAGATTTTTGAGTTGTTGAGGGAATTTATAAAGGGAAGACAATAAATCTTTTATAATAATCCTTAAAAAGAGTTGAATGACTCAATTAATATGGGAAAACTAAAGAAAGGTTTTGTTATAATAGAACCTCCATCTAAATTAGAGGCAGTTGCAAAAGAAGGAGATTGGAAATATGAAAATTTAACTAAGACTCAAATTTCTAATTCATTAAATGACATAAATAATGCAGATAGAATTGAATTATCTGCTAAGATGATTTCTGCTGGAAATGAGATTCTTAAATATCTACCCAAAGGATATAGAGTTGAAGTTTATGTGAAGAAGGTTTGGAGAGATTAATTTTATATAAAAAAAGAAGATTAAATTATCTGTAACAGTCTATTTATATTGCTGTAAGTTGCCCAATATTTTATAGATTATAATAAATTAATATGATTTTACTAGATAATTAAATTGCCTCTATTAATGCAATCACATTCCCCAATCTGCTTTCACTTTTCTTTTAATCTCTGCAATTTCCTGAAGAGCATTCATTTCGCTTCCTGAAAGCAAATCTTTGTTTCTTTTGAAAGTTCTGAATTGTGATTCACCTAAATCAGAATATAAAAAGTTTTTATCTTTCATTACTCTCTCAAAATTTACACCAGGCATTGATACTGCAACTTCCATTCCCTCATTTGCTTCACCGACTGATTTTTTTTCAGATTCTATATTTTTTATCTTTCCAACTTTTTCCCCTTTTTCATCTATTAAATGGACTTGTTGTTTTAACTTTCCTGCTTCAATTTTAACACCAAAAATTGCAGGACTTGTATTTCTGAAAACATATTGATGAAGAACTTTTAATTTGCATATTGTTGTAAGTTCCATTAATCTTTTTTTCTCAATTTCTCTTTGCTTTTCAAGCCTCCAATCAGTCAAATTTTCAATTAATTTATAGACAACCTCCTCAGTTATTACTTTTATCTTTTTCCCCTGGTCTTTTATTAGTTCTTTTGCATCTTCTTCTACTATAACATTAAAACCTACTATTATTGCATCGAGTTCATTTATTTCTATATTTGCTTTTGCAGCTATAACGTCTGCTTTGTTTACATTGCCAATTCCCACCTTAACAACAGGTATTTTTTGATTTTCAAGCAAAAATAATAGTGCTTCAAGACTTCCAAGAGAATCAGCTTTTGCGATTATCCCATTATTTTTTGTTTTTATTTTTTCATAGATTTCTTTTTTGAATTTTTCTTTTAATTCTCTCAAATTATTCTTGTAAATTTCAAAAGGCATTCCTGGAAGAACTTCTTCTTTTTCAACCAATTGCATTCTGATTCCTGTAGAAGCATGAACAGAATCTTTTGGTCTAAATTTTGGACAGAGAGGTTCTATCTCCTCTAAAATTCTTATTTTTGTTATAATAGGTTCTTTTTCTGTATTGAAATTAGCAATTGCAATTTCATCTGATTTTCTTAATTCTCCATCATACAAAATTGCTTCTATATAATTTGTTGATTTTTCTTTTTTTATTTCAAGAAGCACCCCTTTTGGCTCTTTTCCTAGTTTTAATTTATCTATTAAATATTTTTGACTTATTCCACAGAGCATCATGACTAATTCTGGTATTCCTTCCTTAGTTCTTGCAGAACAGGGAACCAGCGCTATCTTTTTTGTGAAATCTGATATATTGTAATATAAATCAGAATCAAATCCATAGCTGTTTAGAGAGCCAATCAATATCATATATCTTTCATCAAAGATTTGCTTTACATTTGTTGCCTGACCTTCTATGCTTTCTTTTAAAGGTTTATCATTATTTTTTCTCCAACCAGATATATTATCAATTTTGTTGAGGGCAATTAAAAAAGGTGTTTTATTTAATTTTAAAATTTGAATTACTTCTGCTGTTTGGGGTTTTATTCCTTCATTTATATCTATAACAAGAATTGCTAAATCTGCAAGAGAGCCTCCTCTTTTTCTTAAATTTGTGAAGGCTGCATGTCCGGGAGTGTCTATAAGAAGAAAACCTGGGATATCTAATTTTATTCCTGATTTTTCAATCAATGGACAGGTTATTTTTAATTGAGCAATTGGATAGAGAGTGAATGAGATTTTCTGAGTTATTCCTCCTTTTTCTCCTTCCTGAACACAGCTGCCTCTAAGGCAATCTAGTATTGATGTTTTTCCATGGTCTACATGTCCGCAGACTGTGACAATGGGCTGGCGGATTTTAATATCGTTTGTCATATATTTACAATAATACATTTATTTTTAAAGATTGGGATTAGAATATTTTTATGAGTTCAAAGAAATATTCTTTTGGCAGTATTATTTGCCATGAAACAGAGTACGAGCCAGTAAAAGTTATAAGAATTACAGGTGTTTCAAGTGTTGGCCCTAATTTTACAAATGAAATTGATGAACAATTATGGTCAAAACATTGGCATAATAAAAGTGCAAATCTTAAAGTAAATTACATTCATACTCAGGATAGATTTGATAAAGATAACAAGGAATTTGGTTCTTGGTCACAACAAGAGATTGACGAATTTACAAAGAATATTATTAGTCTGACAGAATCTTATAATGAATCTGCCAGAAAATATAATCGTACAATTGTAGCACCCTTTATTAAAGAGAGAGAAGGATTATTGAATAAAATATTTTTAGGCTAAAGATTGATATTTCTATTATTAATTTGAAAAAAGAGGAGGCAGTGAACCGAAGTTCTATGCCCCCAACAGTTTAACCGAAGTTAAACAGACCTAACCGAAGTTAGGTGGTTTATTAAGACTTTTAGATTATTTAAGAGTTTGCTTTTTTGGATTGGGGATATGATAATCATTCCCACCTTATTCACAACCTCGCTCGTTATAGACGAATATATTTTCTCTCGTGAAGTTGTTCACCCTCAGAGAATATAATTATCGCGTAAGCCTCCAGGGAGAATATAGTTATCGTGGTAAAATCATATAGTTATCTGTAACAGTCGTTTTATATTTAGTTGTATTATAATTATAAAAAATTATTAATGTCGAACAATATTGGGATTTTAGTAATATAACTTAACTTCTGACAAGAAAAATTATTGCTCTCTTTTCGGCCAGTCAATCTTTGTTCCGCATTCTGGGCAGAATTTTACAGGACATTCATATATTATTCCACAGCCAGCGCATTTTACCTGAATAATTTTCTTTTCTATAACCGCCTTGTATCCTGATTTTCCAGAAAGAATCTTTCCCATTGCATTTGAAAGTTCTTCGCTTTTCTGCAATTCTGCCATTCTCTGTTGTATATAATTTGCTTCCATCTTAATCGCTTCCTCCCGAAACTCTTGGGGTTGAGGTTGCTTCCACTCTATTGATTATGATGCCTGCAAATTTATTTGCTTCCATTTTAGTTTACTGAAATGCCTGAAAATTTATTTGTTTCCATCTTCCTCTTATTTTAAAAAAGAATTAAATTTTATTTTTAAACTTTTTGTTTCACTTCCAGCTCATAATTTTGAAATTCTTTTTCAGTTTTCCTGCGCTGCTTTTTCCTCAAAATTATAAAGAGGATAAGAAATCTCTTCTGTTTTCTGTTCTTTTGATTGGACAGATAAATCCTCTCTTTTATTTTCCTCTTTTATCTGGGGTGTAAAAGAATAAGAGGAAGTTATATTATAAAATGTTGAGATGTTTTTTTCTTTAAATTCACTATTGTTTATTTTTTGCCCATAATGAAAGTCAGGAATAATTTGATTGGAATGGGTATTTGATGTTTTTGTAAATCCTATAGATTCATTTGTTACTGTAAAACTTTCCTCAATAGCATATCCTTCATTTTTTAAATAATCAATATTAATAATCTTTTTTTGTCTCTCATCTATTACTTTTTTTTCAAGATTTTTTGCAGAAGAAATTATTTTAGTTTTGCTTCTATCATTTTTTAAAAGAACAATTAATGGGTAGTTGGTACCATTTTTCTTTTTCACTTCTTTTTTTCCCTCGAATTTGGAGGGGGGCTCAGCATCTAATGATAATTTTGTCATATTTGAATCATTACTAGACTTTTTTATGTGAACTCTATTTAAAAATCTTATTGTTCATTCAAGAAAAGTTAAATTCAACAAATTTAGATGTCTTGGAAAAGAAGTATAATAGTAAAATATTGCAGAATAAATTAGCTATGATAGTAAAATTATATATTGTAATAGCATATCAAGATTAGGCTTGACTGATAATTATGTCCCCTAAAAAATTAGAATTATTCAAGAATTAATAATCAGGCAATTCTTCATTTGCCTCATTTTTAGTTTTTGGTTCTTTGAATGTTTTCTGTTCCTCTTTTTTCTCAGCACTTTCAACTTCTGCCATATCTTCATCAGAAACAGAATTAATCATTTCCTTGAATTTATCAAAGTCTCCTGAGAGTATTCTTACACCAGATTTTGTAAAACCAGTATATCTCTCGCTTGTAACAAACTCCCTTATTGTCAAGCCCTTTCTTCCTCCAAAATCATCAACTCTGATAATTATATCTGTTGTATCATTTTTCTTTAGCTTTCCTATGTCTTTTTCCATTTTACTTGTTAAATGGAAACTAACGAAATATTTAATTTCAGTTTTTCCATAATTAACCAAGACAAATCTCCTTTATAAATATTTTTGTGAATTTTTATCTGTAATCTGCAAAAATTATATCAGCTCCTGACATTTTTTTATAGAATTCATAATCTGAGAGTTTTTCTTTTGAAGTTATGAGAATCTTACTCAACCCCTCCCAAAAGAGGAACCAACCGGCAGGAATAGCCATTATTTCAAGAAATTTTAGAAAGAAATTTGTTTTTCCAACAAGAAGAGTTGCAAGAACCATAACAATCGAACCCATTAAAAACCAAAAAACCCCTTCCAATTTAAATCTCTTCCTAGTTTCATGCTCTTTCTTAAAATTGTAAATAAAATATTCTTTTATTCTTCGTTTTATCTTAACTTCATCCTTCAAATCTCTTTTGTGCTTTGGACAGAGCAATATTAATTCTATTTTGCCCTCATTCTCTCTGGCTGCTCTTTTGCATTCTTCTATAAAATCTTCTGAAAGTATTTTCTCAGAGTAATCCCTCGGATCAAAATCTGAAAATAAATAATCATAAGAATTTAGGGAAAGGCTTATATTTCCTTCACGGGAATCAATCTTCTCTCTCTTTTTTTCTGAATCCATTTTTAAGTTAGTAGTCTTTACATTATAAATTTATTGAATTTTAAATATATTTTTCAGGGCAAATAATCTTAAATAGTGCCTTTTATTGGAGTTTATATGGTAGATAAGTGTCCTAAGTGTGGCGGAACGGGAATAGTAAAGGAACCTGATGGAAGTGTTCATACCTGCTGGGATTGCCTGAGAGATGGCAAAATGGATGTTCATTCTGATAAAGTTTCTGATTCTAAAATAAGGATTTAAATTAATTTAGTTAATTCAGGTAAATTTAGTTATAATTATCTGCTAAAATCATTATATTGTTCAATTTGGAGAATTTAGTTATCATAGTAAAATCATAATCTTGTTCAACTATTGATATAACTTAATTTATAATTTTAAAACTATTGCATACAATTTAGAATAACTGTTACAGATAACTTAAAATTTTACATAGATAACTATTGCTTTATTTTACTATTGTAGCTTTTATTATAATAACTTGCTTTAGAGGTTTATCATTGCTGTCTGTCTGAACAGAAGCAATTTTATCAACAACATCCATTCCTTTGATTACCTCTCCGAATGCAGGATGTTTTGTGTCAAGAAAATTATTATCTACAAGATTTATGAAAAATTGAGAGCCGCCTGTGTTTGGGCCTGCATTTGCCATTGAGATTGTTCCTCTGTTGTTTTTATTTCCACCTTTGTGTGTGAATTCATCTTTTATATTATATTCTGGACCTCCCATTCCAGTTCCAGCTGGGTCTCCACCCTGAATCATAAAATTTTCAATAACTCTGTGAAAGATTGTATTATCATAAAATCCCTGAGAAACTAATTTTTCAAAGTTGCCTGTTGTTATGGGCATATCTTTGTAGAGTTGAATAACTATATTTCCATAATTTGTTTCTAATTTTACTTGTGTGGCTTTTTCCATTATTGTGCTTCCTGTCATTTTTGATATTCCTATTGATGCGAGGATAAATAAAATCAAAACTATTATGGCTGTTAGTGTTTTTAAATTCATAGATTATTATAAAATTAGGTGGTTTAAAAAAATTACTATGCTCAATTTAATATATATTTTTTAAATTCAGGATGTACCTTCATTATCCAACTTCCATATTGTTCTAATAATCCCTTTGATTTTAATGATTTAAAATAATTTTCTAGAGGAATTTCTTCTCTGCATTTATAACAATGATAAACTCCATCTTCAGCACCATATTCATCTTCTTCCTCAGGTTGTTCTACTTTTTTGCATCTTTGACAGACAGCATAATCATCTACTATAGAGAAATCATATTCTTCTGGAATTTTGTTATCATCTCCTTCCATAAGCATTATTTCTTCTAAATTCCCCATTAATAATTATATTTTTTCAGGATTAATAAGAATTGTTGTGATTAGAGATTTAATCCTTCCTGTAAATTTTAATTTATAGCAAGCATTGATTTGAAAAATCAATCCTTCATCTCAATTTTAATATTAACAGACTTTGGAATCTGCATTCTTACAATACTATGAAGAATCTTTTCATTTGCAGGCAAATCAATAAGTCTTTTGTGTATCCTCATTTCAAACCTGTCAAATGTAGCTGTCCCATTTCCGCAAGGTGATTTTCTTGTTGTTACTTTTAGCTTTTTTGTTGGAAGAGGAACAGGTCCGCTTATTATTATTCCTGATTTTTTTGCTATCTCTTTTATAGATTCACAAATATGATTTAGCATTTCAATGTTAGTGCTGTTTAGTTTTATTCTTACTCTCGTCATATAACACTTATAAAAAATTCATTTAAAAACCTTTTTATATGATTGATTGTTTATTTTTAAGAGGTAATCAGTTTGGAACAAATATTTATTCAGTTAGCAATTATACTTTTTGTGGCTTTTGTTGTTTCTTATATTGCCAGTCTTTTTAAGCAGCCCATTATAATTGGCTATATAATTGCAGGAATTCTTATAAGCCCATTCATTATTAAATTGGGAGTATCGACAGATATAATCAGTGTCTTTTCAAAGTTTGGAATAGCTTTTCTTTTATTCATAGTGGGATTGCATCTTAATCCAAAAACAATAAAGGAAATAGGGATTTCCTCGCTTGTAATAGGATTATTTCAAATTCTTCTGACTTTTGCATTTTCATTTTTAATTTCTTTCAAATTGCTTGGTTTTGGGATTCTTGCTTCAGTTTATATTGGGATAGCTCTTGCATTTTCAAGCACAATTTTAATTATGAAGCTTTTTTCTGACAAGCAGAATCTTGATTCACTTTATGCAAAAATATCAATAGGAATTTTAATTATTCAGGATATTGTTGCTGCAGGTGTTTTGATGTTTATATCTTCCACATCGGGCAAAAATGCTTTTTCAAATTTTGCCTTTGCGAATTTGCTTGGAGGATTTGGGCTTATTGCACTATTATTTTTGCTTGGGTTTTTTGTTCTGCCTTTATTTACAAAAAATATAGCAAAATCCCAGGAATTGCTTTTTCTTTTTTCTATAAGCTGGTGTTTTGTTGTCGCAGTTTTGTTTAGCTATCTTGGTTTTTCAATTGAAATAGGGGCTCTGGTTGCAGGAGTTGTTCTTTCTCTCACACCCTATAGCACTGAAATAAGTTCAAGAATAAGCCCCCTGAGGGATTTCTTTTTAATAATCTTTTTTATAATTTTGGGATTTAATATGCAATTTTCAAACATAGGTTCAATTATTTTCAATGCTGTTGTATTGTCTTTAATTGTTTTAATAATAAAGCCTATAATAACTATGGCTCTATCTGCTTTCTTTGGGTATACTAAAAGAACAAACTTTTTGGTTGGAACAAGTCTCGCACAAATATCAGAGTTTTCTCTCATAATCATTCTCTTAGGATATTCTCTAGGGCATATTAATCAAGGAATTCTGCATACTATTATCTTGACAATGATAATTACTATTTTTTTATCTACGTATATGATTATTTATTCCCAGAAGTTTTTCAAGAAAATGATAAAATTTGCAGAAATATTTGAGAAGAAAGACATTAAGAAAGAAAAAAGAATAGGGAAAGAATATTATGCAATACTTTTTGGATATAACAGGATAGGATTCAGCATACTTAATTCTCTTAAGAGAGCAGGCAAGAAATATCTTGTAGTTGATTTTAATCCAGATACTATTTCAAATCTTAATAAGCTGGGAGTTCCTTCTTTGTATGGAGATGTTGATGATACAGATTTATTGAGAGAATTGCCTTTGGATAAAATCCAGCTTGCAGTGTCAACAGTTCCTGAATGTGAAGCTAATTCTGTTTTGATAGATGTTATAAGAAGAGTGAATAAAAAAGCAATAATAATTGCGAGAGCTCATTCAATAGATGATGCACTTGAACTTTACAGAAAAGGAGCAAATTATGTTTTAACTCCTCATTTTCTTGGAGGAGAATATGTTTCAAAAATGATTATAGATTTGAAAACCGATAGTAAAAAATATGAAGAAGAAAAAGAAAAACACATAAAGATGCTTAAGGAAGCTGCAAGAAGAGGGCAGGAGCATCCGAGAGTTGGTAAAAATTAATCGTTTTTATTTCCGCCTTTTTCTTCTGGTTTATCTTCCTCTTCTTCCAAATCAAAAAGGGAAAATATAAAATCAAAAACTCTTAGTATTATTTCAAGCAAGATTATTATCGCAAGATATCCTAAAATGCTGTCAAAGAACAATGGCAACTGGGAAAATCTTCCAAATATTTCCTCAAAATTGAAAAATCCTTTTTCTGTCATTGCAACTGCCAAAAGAGTAAAAGGCAGAAGTTTTGCAAGTTCTCTTGAGAGTCCTTCCTTGTAATAGGCAGTTGCCCTTATTGCAATTATTATTATTGCTGAAACCATAAGAACAGTTGGCACATCAAGTCCCTTTGTTAAGAGTATAAGGAAGAAGGTAAATGCTAAAAACCAAAAAAATACAAAAAATGGAAATATAATAATATACTCAACAAAATAAAGCACTATATTCAAAAACTTTTCAAGAATAGGATGAGAAGCTTTGTTATATTGCCTTAAATTAAGTTCAAATAGATTTTTCTTTGAGATTATTGTATATATTTTCCATATGAAAATGCAGAATATTACAACAAGAACCACAAGGAGGACAATATTCATAAAATTCTGAACCCATGCTGGAAGGGTTGAAAAGAGATGATTATATACATTAGTAAGTTGAGAACTAATATTCACCTCTTCTCCTGCCATGAATTAGTTAAGAGTTTTTATTTTTTAAATGTTATAGTTATCAGTTATATGGACAAGGTTTAGTTATAAGGTAAAATCATGGGGTTATAATGTCTTTCAATGTTATAAGTTATGCTTAACAATATTTAATAGAATGTTCTTACATTAACTTAATTCTCATTAAAAATATTTAAATATCGCCTTTATCATATTATATTATGATTGATATAAAATTAATTAAAAATCCTAAAGGATTAAATCAATCTAAAGGAGTAAAATGATAGACATTAAATTGATTAGAGAAAATCCCGGGCTTGTTAGAGAGAATATAAAAAAGAAACATCAGCTTGAGAAAATAAGGCTTGTTGATGAAGTTTTAGAACTTGATAAGGAATGGAGAGGAATTAAGTATGATGAGGATAAATTAAGAAGTGCAAGAAATGATATTTCTCAAAAAATTAATGAGCTTAAAAAAGCCAAGAAAAATGCTGATAAAGAACTAAAGAAAGCAAAAGAAATTCCAGAAGAAATTGAACAGTTAGGAATAAAGAGGAAAGACATAGAAGAAAAAATAAAATTCAGAATGTATAAAATTCCTAATATAATTCATTCATCAGTTCCAATAGGAAAAGACAGTAGCGAGAATGTTGAATTAAAAAAGATAGGAAAACCAGTTATTCCAAAATATGAAATTTTTAATCATGCTGAACTTGCTGAGAATATGGGCTGTGCTGATTTTAACTCAGCCAGAGAAACATCTGGAAATGGATTTTATTATTTGATGGGAGATTTAGCTGTTCTGCATTCTGCAATGTTAGCTTATGCAAGAGATTATATGATAAAGAAAGGATTCACTCATGTTATTCCTCCATTTCTTATAAGAAAAAAAGTTGTTGAAGGTGTTATGAGCTTTAGCGAAATGGATAATATGATGTATAAAATTGAAGGAGAAGACTTATACCTCATTGGAACATCAGAACATTCAATGATTGGAAAATTTATAGGTAAAACTTTGACAGGAAAAGATTTACCTGTTACATTAACTTCTTATAGCCCGTGTTTCAGAAAAGAAATAGGTGCTCATGGAATGGAAGAAAAAGGATTTTACAGATTGCATCAGTTTGAAAAACAGGAAATGATTGTTCTATGTGAACCTGAAGATTCTTATAAGTGGTATGAGAAAATGCTTTCTTATACAGTTGATGTTTTCAAAAATCTGGATATACCTGTAAAAATTCTTGAAATTTGTTCAGGTGATTTAGCTGATTTGAAAGCAAAGTCAGCTGATGTTGAAGCATGGAGTCCAAGACAGAAGAAATATTACGAGGTTGGTTCATGTTCAAATTTAACAGATGCTCAAGCACGAAGGCTTGATATAAAAATAGAAAATAAAGGAAAAAGATATTTTGCACATACATTGAATAATACTGTTCTTGCCTCACCGCGTGCACTTATAGCATTAATGGAAAACAACCAGAATAAAGATGGCTCAATAAAAATCCCCAAAGTTCTTCAACAATATATGGGGGGGAAAAAGGTGATTGGGGAAAAGAAGGTTGAGAAGAAAGAGAAATAGTTAATCCCCTCTTAATTTGCACTCATAAATGTCGTGAAAATATATTATAAATTATCTGAACTCAACATTGGGACTATAATTAAATGATATGATTTTACTAGGCTAATTATTTTTTCATAGATAAATATAATTACAACTTATGATTTTACTAAGATAACTATAAATTACTAAGAATTACATTTCTTTGCTTGC
>JBBTAN010000057.1:0-2003 GCA_038044205.1 Nanobdellota archaeon | reverse complement strand
TTTAGTTAATAAATAAAAATTAATTTTGATTTATTTTTGTTATAAGTTACAAACTGAAAATATATTGTTCTGTCTCAAACAGAATATTATTTTCAAAGAAAAAACCCCTGAAGGGAAAATTTATCAGGGGTTTGATTGTCTGATTTTGTTTATACTCTATCAGGCAATTTTATGAGTAAGAGTGCATCAAATCGAATTCTCTTTTACAAAAGAATTAAGAATTGATGGCAAATCAAGCACCCCAAATAAAAGTAGGAGTATGAAGGTTACAAGAATTGTCATAAGATACAATTGCCAGTAATTCTTAAGGTCAATTGCATCCCAAATTTTAATAAAAAACTTTTTCATTTTTTGCCTCCCTATTTTTTAAAGGGTTGATATTAAAGATTATTTTGAATAGAATTAATAATTTTCCTTTTACGTTCTTTCCTCCTTCCTTTCTTTTTTTGATTTATGATTTTTTAAATAAGCCTCTGTTCTCTCAAGTTTATTAAGAGTTGCTAAAGGAATACCGGGATCGTCTTTAAGTTCTTTACACTTTACAACAATTTTTTTCATAATTTTGTCCTCCTATGAATTTTAAGTTAAATAATTTGAAAATAATAAAAAGAAAACCCTTGAATTTTATTTCTTCTTCAAGGGTTTTCTGATATGGAATTACCATAAGTCAAAACTTCAACCCAATAGAAACCCCTGCAGTTCCAACATCAATCTTCTCCCCATCATCTTCAATATTTATTTTGGAATACTTAAACTCCGCATATAAATTGAATTTATCAGATACATGGACTATATAGCCTATTCGTCCAGAAAATCCAATTGCATAATCTGAATAAGAATCCCAAGAAGTAATATTGTTGTTTACAACTTTGTATTGGGTTTCAAGTGAGGCAAGTGCAGGACCAATTCCTAAATAAAAATCAGAAGGGCGGTAATCAAATAAAACTCCAATTTCCCGATATCTAAATTTTTCACCCTCATCCAGCTTTTTCCAGTGCATGGAAGTATTTAATTCCGCAGTCAAATTCTTTTGAACTTCAACCCCCCAGCAACCTTCAAAACCTAAAAATTCCCCTCCAATATCTTCTTTTAAAGAAGAATTATTGAATGTTCTTACTACAAACCCCAATTTATAATACTTCTCCCTTTCCAAATTAGGGTCTTGTGCAGACACAACAAAATTAGTTACAAAAGCAACTAAAATTCCTAAAATTAAAATTTTTGTTTTCATTTTTTAAAATTTAAATTATTAATAAAATGTTGAATAAGTTATTTTAATTTAAAATTCCGGATAATTTCCTTTATCTCATCAGGAAAGTAAAGACTGTGCGCGCTTGCCAAAGAGGACTTGCTTGCAGGACCTTCTAAGTAAAAGTCGGCTTCCCACATCCACCAAACATTCTCAAGAGCTTCCAAATCATAATCTTCAGAATTAGGTGAAGTTGCTTTTGTAATTATTGAAATTCCTTTTGCTATTAAATCCCCCTGGCTATATTTTGTACCAGACATAACTAATATAACAGTTATTGAAAGATCAGAAGGAAGGCCTGCTTCTTCTCCATTTTGCAAAGACTCTTGAAATATAGAAAACTTTCCATTTTCACCTATGATATAACCTCCCGTTCCCCACGCAACAATTCCAGATATTTCCTCTTTAAAGGATATTTTTCCAGAGGCTGTTTGATTATAAAGAGTAATTGTAGAAGTTATAGGAAGCCCAATCAGTTCTGAGACAACTGAAGAAGCATCTGTTACTGATCCATCTGTACTATATTTTCCAGAAAGTACCGGGGGAGTTTTACCATAATAAATAGGCATGTCTGATTCATTTATTGCATTTTGAACAGAGGGATTTTCAAGAAATTCTTCTGGAGATTCAAAATTACTCTTTTTTGATTTATGAGGTTCTTTCTCGCATGCTGCAAAGAAAGAGACCAAAATCAAAATAACTGAAATAAAGACTTTTGTTTTCATAATTTTTAAAATTTAAATTGTTAATACTA
>JBBTAN010000056.1:0-8434 GCA_038044205.1 Nanobdellota archaeon | reverse complement strand
TCAGGAACAACATAAAAAAAATTGGCACGACAAACATTATAAAAAATTATTATTAATACCCTTAGCCTTGCTTATTTTTTCTTTTGTATATATGGGAATATTTTATTCTCAGAATAATGATTTTTTCTTAAAAGATATTTCATTAATGGGAGGAACTTCAGTAACAATAAATGGCAATGTAGATATAATTCCTTTAAAAAATGCTTTAGTGGATAAATTTGGAGAAGTTAATGTAAGGGAAGTTTCAGATTTAATAACAGGAGAACAACTCGCTACAATAGTGGAGACAACTGCAAAGGCGAGTGATATAAAAGCATTTTTAGAAGATTATCTGGGTTATAAATTAATAGAAGGAGAAAATAGCAGTTTCGAATCTACAGACCCTTCTCTCGGCAAATCTTTTTATAATCAGCTTCTAATTGCAATTCTTATATCTTTCGTTTTTATGGCAATAGTTGTATTCATAATTTTTAGGACAGTTGTTCCTTCTGGTGCAGTAATTATATCTGCATTTGCGGATATATTGATGACTCTTGTTGCAATAAATCTGTTGGGAATTAAAATGTCAAGCGGAGGAATAATTGCTTTGCTTATGCTTATAGGTTACTCTGTTGATACAGATATTCTTCTCACAAATAGAGTTCTCAAAAGACAAGAAGGTTCTCTCAATGAGAGATTGGTGGGAGCATTTAAAACAGGATTAACAATGACTTTGACTTCTTTAGTTGCAGTTGCAGTTGCTCTTCTAGTTGTTAAATCTTTTTCAGTTACTCTCACTCAGATATTTACAATTCTTGCAATAGGTTTGATATTTGATATTTTTAACACCTGGATAACAAATGTTTCAATTCTTAAATGGTATGTTTTATCAAAAGAAAGAAGAGGTCAAGAATAAAATGAAAAAACAAGAAATTTTTTCAGCTTCGACAGGAAGGAATAGAAATGAAACAAGAAATTTCATTTCGCGAACTTTCACAAGAAGTGAAAGATTCGGGGGAATTCGTAGATGAAAAAATTAGGTTTTAGAATATGGCTCTTAATTGCGATATTAGTTGCTTCTCTTCTCTCAATTTTTTACACTTCTTCCTATGGTTTTGCTTTCTTTCAGAAAGGGGTTTTAATAACAAGCGTCGAGCAGAATTCAAGTGCATTTGAATATGGATTAAGACAAGGGCAAATAATTATTTCTATAGATGGAAAAGTAATAGAAAATATAACTGATTTTTCAAATTATATTCAAGAGAAATTTCCTTCTAAAAAAGAAATTAAAACAACAATAACCACGAAAGAATCAGAAATAATATTATTTTCAAAAGACGCGCCAGATATTACTGTCTCTCATATTCCTAAAACAAGTCTAAAGACAGGATTGGATTTGGCAGGAGGAGCAAGAGCATTGGTTCAAGCAAAAGATAAAGAGCTTTCTTTAGATGAGATGAATGATTTAGTTTCAATAACTACAAACAGATTTAATGCTTATGGGCTTTCAGATATAAAAATTCGTCCAATATCGGATTTATCAGGAAAACGTTTTATGCTTATAGAAATTGCAGGAGCAACTCCTAAAGATTTGGAATCTATGATTGAAAGTCAAGGTAAGTTCGAGGCGAAAATAGGAAATGAAACAGTCTTTGTAGGAGGAAAAGAAAATGGAATAGCAGACGTTGGAAGAAATGCACAGAATTCAGGTGTAACAGGATGCGAACCATCTTCTGGAGGATATTTTTGCAAATTTAGATTTTCTGTTACGCTTAAACCAGAAGCTGCAAAAAGATTTGCAAATGTAACAGCAAATATAGATATAAATGCTACAGACCCTAGTAAGCTTTCAAAATCTATTGATTTCTATGTAGATGATAAGCTTGTGGATAGTCTTGGAATAAGTAAAGATTTGAAAGGACAAGTTCAAACCCAAATAGAAATTTCTGGTTCAGCTTCAGGAGAGACTCAGGAAGATGCATATAATGCAGCAGAAGAAGACATGCACCAACTTCAAACAATTCTCATAACAGGAAGTCTTCCTTACAAATTGGAAATTGTTAAATTAGATACTATTTCTCCTCTTTTAGGAAGAGATTTTATGAAGTATATTATATTTGCAGGAATTGCTGCCTTGTTAACAGCTTCATTAGTTATTTTCATAAGATACAGAGATTTAAAAAATTCTCTCACAGTTATATTCATAAGTTTTTCAGAGATTATTATCATCCTAGGGATTGCAGCTTTAATTGACTGGAATTTGGATTTAGCAAGCATAGCAGGAATCTTGGCAACAATCGGTACAGGTTTTGATGATCAAATAGTTTTATTAGATGAATCTAAAAACAAAATTTCTCTAACTCTTAGACAAAAGCTTAAACGGGCATTCGCAATAATTATGGGGGCTTATTTTACAGTGCTTGTGTCTTTGCTTCCTCTTATATGGGCAGGAGGAGGACTATTGAAAGGATTTGCAATAACAACAATAATTGGAATAAGTGTTGGGATATTTATTACACGTCCAGCATTTAGCGCCATATTAAAAAGAATGGAAGATTAAAATGCTTCCAAAATACCATATTGTTCTTGGATTTATTCTTTCTCTTGTCTTTTTTTTAATTTTTCCAAATATAAAATTAATTGAAGCGGGGATTATATTTTTATCCTCTTTTTTAATTGATGCAGACCATTATATTTATTATATTTTAAATAAAAAAAGTATAAACCCAATTAATGCAATTAACTATTTTCTGATAAAAAGAAAAAAATTGGGCAAAATGAGCATTAAAAAGAGCAATGAATTTTATTCGGGTTTTTATTTTTTGCATGGAATAGAAATTCTTATTATATTGCTTATTGCAGGCATATTTCTTTCAAAGTATTTTTTGTTAATTTTTATGGGATTTGCTTTTCATCTCTTCTTGGATTTGTTGGAAGAAATTTATAAAGGAATAAGATTAGATAAAATTTCAGTTATTTATGATTGGTTTAAGTATAAGAAGTTGAAATTTCTGGAGTAAACATTCATTTATCTAAATGCAAGATTTAATGCTTTTTCTGTATTTTCTCTTATATACCAGTGCAAATCATCTTTTATTTTTGAAAAATATTCTTGGGTAATTATTAATGGAGTTGAATGAAGTTTGTCTAATTTTAATTTTCCTTCAGTTCTTGCAAAATAAGGAGTGCAACTATCATGAGTTCCCTTTCCATGCCCAAATGAATCTTCTTCCCAAAAAATATCTTGAGGTTCTCCACTGAGACAAAAAAGATCATAAATATTAAGATTGCATTCGTTTTTTATTAGTTCAGTTAAAGAATCTCTGATAAAATACCCTCTTTCATGTTTTCCCCCAAGACACCATATCATTCCCTTAGCAGGTTCAATTTTTCTCTTTATTAAAAGAATACCTTTTTTATTTTCATATTCAATTAAAGGAAAAAGGTCATGGCTTGGGCGAGGAATTGAGATAACTGTTGTGATGTACCTTTCTTTCTCAAGAAATCCTGTACGAAGTTTAGCCAATAAATTTTTGCTGGGATTATTATCATGATATTTATTTTCCACTTTATTCTCTCCTTACATTATTTATATCTAATCTTGATCTGTCAGACTCCAATAAGCCATACTCTTTTAAATGATTTAAATCGCTTTCAACCATCATTTTTATAAGTTCCTTAAAATTGGTTTTGGGTATCCATCCCAATTCTTTTTTTGCTTTTGATGGATTTGCCCATAAATGTTCTACTTCTGCAGGCCTATAAAATTTTGAACTAACTTTAACAACCACTTTTCCATTATGTTTCCCAACTTCATTTACACCTTTTCCTTCCCAGGTTATAGGCATTTCAACTATTCTAAATGCTTCGTCTATAATGTCCCTTACAGAATGTGTTTTTCCTGTTCCGATAACATAGTCCTCTGGTTTGTTTTGCTGCAACATTAACCACATTGCTTCAACATAATCTCCTGCAAAACCCCAATCTCTTTTAGCATCTAAATTTCCAATTTCAAAAAAATCCTGATACCCTAATTTTATTTTTGCAACAGAATGGCTTATTTTCCTTGTTACAAATTGCTTTCCTCTTTTTGGAGATTCATGATTAAATAAAATTCCATTGCAAGCAAATAAACCATAGCTTTCTCTATAGTTTTTTGTTATCCAATAACCAAAAACTTTTGAAACTCCGTATGGGCTTCTTGGATAAAAAGGTGTTTTTTCAGTCTGAGGAAATTCCTGAGCTTTGCCAAACATTTCTGAAGAAGAAGCCTGATAGAATTTTATCTTTGGATTTATTAATCTTATTGATTCTAGAATATTTACAACACCCAATGAATTTATTTTTATAGTAGAAATTGGCTGGGTCCATGAAGCAGGAACAAAAGATTGTCCGGCTAAATTGTAAATTTCCTCTGGTTGAACTTCTTTTAATATACTCATTATAGAACCCATATCAGTTACATCTCCATCAATCAAATTTATCCTTTTTCTTAAACTTTGGATTCTCTCAAAAATTTCCATGCTTGTTCTTCTGTGCATACCATAAACCTCATATCCTTTTTTTAAGAGAAATTCTGCAAGATATGCTCCATCCTGCCCTGTTAAGCCTGTAATTAATGCTCTTTTTTTAATAGAATTATTTTTTTCTATTGGCTCTTTTTTTAATGAAATTATTTCATCCTTTAATAAATTTATGTCTTGTTTTACCTTAAAAAACGCTTCTCTTAATTCTTTTGCTTCATTTGAATACTCTTTATTCATAATTTCCTTAAAAGTTATCTGTTTAAAAAAATATGTGGTTTTTATAATATAAGATATTTCATATAATTTTTTTATTTTTAGTATACCAATCAATAGTTTTTTGTAGCCCCTCTCTCAGGTTTGTCTTAGCTTTCCACCCAAAATTAGCAGATTTAGAATTATCCAGCAGTTTCTTTGGCATCCCATCTGGCTTACTTGCATCAAATCTTAGATTGCCTGTATAGCCAATAAGTTCTTTTATCAAAAATGCCAGTTCTTTAATCGAGATATCTTCCCCAGAACCTATATTTATGAAAGGGCCCATTTCTTTAGCAGAATAATTCTCCATAAAATAAATCATTGCATCTGCAACATCTTCTACAAAAAGAAACTCTCTTCTTGAGACTCCTGTCCCCCAAATCTCAACAAATTCAGATTCTTTGTTTTTTGCATCAACAAATTTAGTAATTAATGCAGAGATAACATGGGATTTTTCCGATTCAAAATGATCATTTATACCATAAATATTTGGGGGCATTAAATTAATAAAATTGGTTCCATATTGCTTGTTATAATATTCGCATAATTTTAATCCGCATATTTTTGCTAAAGCATATCCTTCATTAGTTGGTTCTAATTTCCCCGTAAGCAAATCCTCTTCTTTCATTGGTTGGGGGCATTCTCTTGGATAAATGCATGAACTTCCAAGAAATAAAAGCTTTTTCACAGAATTTTTTTTTGCAGATTCAATTACATTCGCTTCCATTATTAGATTATCATATAAAAATTCAGCAGGAGATGCAATATTCGCAGCAATGCCCCCAACTTTAGCAGCTATATGAAAAATATATTCTGGTCTATTCTTTTCAAAAAAATTTTCTACGTCTTTTTGGTTTCTTAAATCTAATTCTTTAAAGGCAGGTAAAAGTAGATTATGATATCCTCTTTCTTTAAGTTTGTTTATGAGAGCAGTCCCAACCATACCATCGCTTCCAGTTACAAGGATTTTCCCATTTATATCCATCTTTGTATCTCTTTAGCAAATTTCAGTTCATTTAATAATTTTTCTATCGTATCAACCATATAGTCTATTTTCTCTATATCAACAAACTGATTGTTTGGGAGATAAAGTCCCTGATAATGAATTTTATTCGCCATTATTTCAGAATCTTTTTTAAGATTCATCTTGGAAAATATTGGTTGCTTTAATAAATTTCCAGCAACAACCGGTCTGCATTCTATTCCTTTTTTTGGCAGATATTCTAATAAATATTCCCTTTGATATTTATCAGGCAAAATTATCCCAAGCGAAAAAGAGCTTGTTTCATTTATATGGACTTTTTGGGGAGTAATAGGCAATCTTTCAATTTTTTTTAAAAAATATTCATGATTTTTAATTCTTTTTGTAATGAATTCATCTATTTTTTCTAATTGCACCAATCCAATGGCAGCATTAAGATTTGTGCTCCTGAAATTATACCCCAAGGTGTCGAAAACAAAGTTCTTATTTTTAAATTCAGGATAATTATTTTCACGACTGGTTCCCTTAATCCACCCATGGGACCTTAGGGATTTTAATAAATCATAAATTTCAAAATCATTTGTTGTTATCATGCCCCCTTCAATTGTGGTCATATGGTGCCCAAAATAAAAACTAAAGCTTCCCATAACTCCAAGATTTCCAACTTTTATTCCACCTTGATTAGAACCAAGACTTTCACAACAGTCTTCAACCAAAAGTAATTTGTATTCCTCGCATATTTTTTTTATTTCTTGAATTCTTGCAGGCTGTCCCAGAAGATGAACAACAAATATTGCTTTTGTATTTTTTCCAATCATTCTTTTTATTGATTCCACATCCATATTGAAACTTTCATCAACATCACAAAAAACAGGAATCATTCCATTTTGGATAACAGGATAAATAGTTGTCGGCCAGGTTACATTTGGGACTAAAATTTCGTCCCCCTCTTTTAAATTAAATTTTTCTTTAAGAACAGAAATAATCAGAAGATTGGCGCTGCTTCCACTATTGACCATTACAGAATATTTTGAACCATTCCATTCAGCAAATTTTTTCTCAAATTTCTCAACAAGATGCCCTTGTGTGTACATCCCGCTCTCAAGACATTTATTTACAGCAATTATTTCTTCTTTTGTAATTGAATCTTCCATTAATTTTATTTCTTTTTCAGAATATCTCAGATTTTTTTTAATTAAATCCTCTTCATAATCAACCATCATTTTTACAAGCTCTTTAAAGCTTGTCTTTGGCTGCCATCCCAATTTTGTTTTAGCTTTAGAAGAATCACCTATAGACACACCTTCTTCTTTATTTTGATAGTATTTTGGATCAACTTTTATAATAGTCTTGCCACTCTCTTTTTTAATATATTCTTCATTTAACCCCTCTTTTCCATTAGGTTCAGCAGCTATTCCAAGAATTCTTAGAGATTCTTCAATGAATTCTCTTACAGAATGTGTCTCCCCAGCCCCTATTACATAATCCTCTGGAGTATTCTGCTGCAACATTAACCACATTGCTTCAACATAATCTCCTGCAAAACCCCAATCTCTTTTAGCATCTAAATTTCCAATAAACAAGCAATCCTGTAGGCCGTATTTTATCCTTGTCAGAGATTCAGCTATTTTTTTTGTAACAAATTCTTTCCCTCTTCTTGGAGATTCATGATTAAATAGGATTCCATTGCATACGAATAAGCCATATTTTTCCCTATAGTTTTTTGTTATCCAATATGCAAAAGCCTTTGAAATTCCATAGGGGCTTTGGGGATCAAAAGGAGTAGTTTCTTTTTTTAGGGATTCCGAGGTTTTTCCAAACATTTCTGAAGAAGAAGCCTGATAGAATTTTGCATGTGGACAAAAATTCCTAACTGCTTCAAGAATTCTTAGAGTGCCTAATGCAACAACTTCAGAGGTATATTCTGGAATATCAAAGCTTAATTTTACATTGCTTTGCGCAGCAAGATTATAAATTTCATCTGGCTGAATTTCTTTTATTCTTTGTGAAATTGAATTTCCATCTGTTAAATCACCATAGATTAAATTTAATTTTTTTTTATGCTCTAAATCATAAACCAGACTATCAGTTTTTTCTGCATTAGAAGAGCTTTCTTTTCTTACAATTCCATAGACTTCATATCCCTTTTCTAAAAGAAATTCTGAGAGATAGGAACCATCTTGTCCAGTTATGCCTGTAATTAATGCTTTTTTTACCATTTAAAGTTTAAATTAATTCTATTTTTAAGGATTATTGTGTTAAAAATGCCTTTTTAAATATAATAAATTTATTCATCTTTTAAGCAGATTCTCTTATTTTCTTTAATTCAGAACCAGAATAATTCTTGTTCCAATAATCTGTAAAAGCAGGAACTAAATTATTTAATTGATCCAATCTTTTTATTGTGTATTCATAATTTCCTTCTTCAAGAGCAGTTTGTTCAGGGGGATGTGTATAATTTATTTTTATTCCTTCAACTTTCTTTCCATCTAATATTGCTTGCATAACAGGAATGAATATTGAATCCCAGTTATCACCATAAAAAATCTCTTTATTCTCTTTGTTTATGTAAGAATGATACATTCCATCATAGTCTAAAAAATAATCAGATAATTCTCTTCTCCAGGTTCTTGGTCCACTCCAAACATCTAAATCTGTTCCTGTTAATTCTCTCCAGCAATCATCTCCAAAT
>JBBTAN010000055.1:0-1580 GCA_038044205.1 Nanobdellota archaeon | reverse complement strand
ATATTAAAAGAGATACAAAATACTCCGAAACACCCGATATTTCTTTGTATTGATCCTTGGGGTATTAATATTCACAAACAAACTATTAAAGATTATCTAAATTTGAATAATCCCATTGATCTTTTTTTTAATTATAGTAAAGAAGGCGAAACTAGAACGCGGGGAATAGCAATAAAGAAATCTTCAATGCCAAAGGAAATAAAAACAGTTAGTACCCTAGAGGAATTTTTGGGCAAAGATGTAGACTATAAAACAAAGAAAGATTTAGATTTACTTAGTGATTATATAAAAACTCTATTTGTTAAAAATGGATACAATGTGGTAGGTTTTGACATGCAGTACCCATCAAGAAAGGACATTATTTACTATCTTTTATTTGCTTCAAAAAATGAGACGCTTGCAAATAAGATAGTAAAGGGTATCTACGCTGAGGAAAAAGAAAATACTCTAGGCCTCACCTTGTTTGGTAGAGAGTTTTATTTACAAAATATTTTATTTATTCCATCTAAAATTAGAAGAATTTATAGAAGATCACTTCTCTATAAGACTAAAGTAGAGTATGGCGATTGGACAATAAACCATATTATAGGATGTATGCACGGTTGTAATTTCCCCTGTTATGCTTTTCGAATGGCTCAAAAGTTTGGGTGGGTTAAAGATTATTCAGATTGGAGAAGACCAAAGATTGCAACGAATGCTTTAGACATTTTGGAAGGAGAGATTTCTAAATACAAAAATGAGATAAAACACTTTGTACATCTTTGCTTTATGACCGACCCATTTATGTATGACTTCGAACAAGAAGAATTAATTCCCGAAATAAAGGAACTCACATTAAAAATAATCGAAAGATTAAATAGAGAAGGTATAAGGGTAACTACCCTAACAAAAGGTTTTTATCCTAATGAAATTTTAAACAAAAGAAGATTTTTACAGACTAACGAATATGGAATCACATTAGTTTCTTTGAATGAGAATTTCAAGAAAATATATGAGCCCTTTTCAGCACCTTATAAAAAGAGAGTGGATTCGTTAAAAAAACTTGCCAAGGCCGGGCTGAAAACTTGGGTAAGTATGGAACCTTACCCAATACCTAAATACGATGAAACTGCAGAAAATATTGAAAATATTTTAGAAAAGATTAAATTTGTTCAAAAAATTGTATTTGGAAAATTAAATTACCGTAGATTAAGTGCTTGTAATGGAAATGGTTCTCAAGTGTGGGAAAATAGTGAAGATTTTTATAAAGAAATGGCTCGTAAAGTAATAAACTTCTGTGAGAAAAATAATATAAAATATCACATTAAATTAGGAACACCGTTGTATAAACAAAATACAGTAAATATTTTTAAAAAATAAGATTTTTAACAATAATGTGAGTCCGTTAATTGAAAATCTTTTAAAAGTTGAGGCAACTAACCATCGGAAGATTCAGGAAGAAATTAAAAATATGAAAATATCGAAAGCAGAATTTGCCAAATGTGTTATCGGGGACGATTACGGCATGAAAGATAATTTACCGCATATCGCTTTTTTTGGCCGCTCCAATGCGGGGAAATCAAGCGTAATTAACTCTTTGG
>JBBTAN010000054.1:0-3988 GCA_038044205.1 Nanobdellota archaeon | reverse complement strand
TAACCCCTCAATCAATTTATCTCTTAATTTTTTCATTTTTATAATATCCTTATTATTTAAAATTTTCACTGCTTTCGCAAAACCAACAATTCCAGCTACATTTTCAGTCCCGCTTCTGAGTTTCTTTTCATGTCCTCCTCCGTGAAATAAGGGGGTTATTTTAATTCCTTCTCTAATATATAATGCTCCAACTCCTTTTGGCCCATAAATCTTGTGAGAGTTTAATGTAATCAAATCTATATTCTGTTTATTAACATCAATTGGTGTTTTTGTAAAGCTCTGACAAGCATCTATATGAAATAAAACACCTTTTTCCCTGCAAATTTTCCCAATTGCCTCTATATTTTGAATTGTACCTATTTCATTATTTCCATGAATTATTGAAGCCAAAAATGTCTTGTTATTAATTTCTTTTTTTAATTCATCCAAATTTACAAATCCTTCTCTATTTACATTAAGATAAGTTATTTTAGCTCCCTGACTTTCTAACCATCTGCACGTTTGAATTATTGAATCATGCTCAATCTTAGTTGTCACGATGTGGTTTTTCTTTGGATAATTTGCAAAAAACAATCCTTTAAGTGCAAGATTATTACTCTCAGTTCCTCCTGAAGTAAAGATTATCTCATTAGGATTTGCTTTTATTGAATTTGCAACGACCTTCCTGCTTTCTTCAAGAACTTTCTTTGCTCTTATTCCAACTTCGTGCTGTGAAGAAGCATTTCCAAAGTTTTCTGTGAAATATGGGAGCATTTCTTTTATAACTTTATTATCAACTTTTGTTGTCGAAGCATTATCGAAGTATATTTCATTTGTCATTTTTCACATTTCCTGCATTCTTTGCAATTACAAAATGATTTTGAATGTTCATCAATTAGTTTTAGCATAGGGATTATTGTTTCCTTATTCAGAGAATAAATTCTTTTCTTCCCATTTTGTTCCATTCTTACTATTTTGCACTTCTTCAATAAAGCAAGAGCATGAGAAATCTTGCTTTGTTCCACTTTTAATTTCTCAGACAATTCACCTACAGAACTTCCTTTCTCTTTTAATGCTGAAATGATTTCTATTTTAAGTGGATTTGCCAAATTTGTAAAAAATATATGATATGCTGAATTGTTCATATGAATATTATTTCATATGTATTTATAAATGTTTTGAGAGACCTCAATGGGACAAGAGGGAATCGAACCCCCATCTGCTGCTCTCTCTGTATTTTTAATTTACGCTGGAGGCAGCCAGTCTACCTTTGGCCTATTGTCCCGCCTCGTCTATTAAATTTGGAATTTGATTTAATTCTTCCTTATCTAATATAAATATCTTGTTTTTCCCAATTAAAAACTTATCTTTCTTAGGCTTATTGTGACAAATTAAAAACCCAATATTACATTCACAGTCTTCTCTATACACCCTTTATTTCAACTTCTTTATCTCATCAATCTCCTCATCTGAAACAGAGCACCCTTTAAATTTAAGTGCATAAAGAACAGCATCAAGAACATCCCCTTTTTTTAAATCAATTAAATTTTTCTTCCATGCAACATACATTAATTCAACAGAGCGAATTATTTTAAAATTCTTAAAGTACTGAAAATCCTTTTTTAAAAGAATTATTTTAGCATGAGTCTTTCTCTCAAGCAGCTCTTTAAGATTTTCTGGTTTCTCAACAAGCATTCTTGTTGTTCTTTCATCTATTGCAATAATATTCTCAACGCCTTTTTCAGAAAGAATATTGCTAAGTGCAAGGCAGGATGCTTCACCTAATTGCATTATATTCATTTTAATATTTGAACTCATAAAAAGACTATTGGCTATATTTAGTATTTCTTCTGTTTTTTTGCTTATAAGAGAATTATTAATCCCATAAGAATCTGCCATTTCCAAGACTTTATCATCAAGAAGTTGCTGAACTTTTAGAGCTTCAAGTTCAAATTCTTTTATTTTAAGTGGTTTATCAATTACTTCAGCTTTAACTTGTTCTGTAATAAGAAAGCTTCCTTTAAAAATTCCTTTAAGTTTGCGCAATTCATTAAGTAAGCCATTTATTGAGAGGCTTATTAGTGCTCCGGCATCGAAGATTATTGCTTTTTTATTATTCTCTTTTATCTTCATTCTATTCTTAACTCCTTATAAGGATGTTTAGTAGAAAGGATTTTCACAATATAAACAATAGAAATAACTGCAAAAATCAAACTTAAAGTTAGTGCTGGCCAGGATTGTGTTATAAAAGTGCTTATGACCAGACCTGCTGCTCCAAAAAGATTTAGCAAGTGATAGAGTGCATAATCCATCTTCAGTTTTTTAATTGAAAATAGAATATATGATAGAATAATAAGAATCATTCCAATCCATCCCAGGATTGAGTAAATATCAATACTAATCATTGGAACATCTCCATAGCCAATTTAATTCGTTCTTTTGTATCCATTGTTTTATTTTCAGGCACATCTGAAATTCCAGTCTTGCCAACGTAATCAGCAAGTTCATACAAAGTTATTCCTAAAAGACTTGCAGTTTGCCCCATTGAAATTCCATGCTCATAGAGTCTTGAAGCTTTGTTTATTTCAGCATTTCTTAAAACTTCTTTTATATACTTTTTTAATTTTCCAGATAGATTATCAATAGTGCCTCTTATATTTTTGAAATCTTCTCTAAATTTTTCATACTCTTTCTTCTCAACATCTTCTGCAGATTTTTCCAAGTATAAAATTATCTTTTTATAAAAAGGATTCCATCCTGGAAGATGCCTGTAATCTTGCCTTTCAACTATCTTGCTTAGAGAATAAACAATAACAGCAACAGCAATATTATCAGAATCCTGAGTAAGAGAGGCTGTGTTTATTGTCTGATTGCTTAAATCTTTAAGTCTAAAAGAATCATTTTTTTCAATTGCTGTTCTGGTTTCTTTCAAGATTCTTAGAATATTTTCTTCTTCCTTCATAATTAATTAAAGAAAAAAGATTATTTAAAGCTTAATATCTTTCAATAAATATGAAACAAATCCTATTAGATACAAATTTTATACTGTCCTGCATAAAGCAGAAAATTGATTTTTTTGAAGAAATCTATCTAATGGGAATTCAAATAATTATTCCAGAACAAATAATAAATGAACTTAAAAAACTCAAAAAAGAATCAGCACTAAAGCTTCTTGAAAACAGCAAATTTAAGGAAATTTCTCTAAAAGGAAAAATTGTAGATAATTCAATAATTAATTATGCAAAGGAAAATCCAGATATAATAATTGCAACACTTGACAGGGATATTCAAAAGAAGATAAAAAACAGGAAGATGATTATAAGAAATAAGAAGAAGCTCGAGATAATTTAGAAGAAGTAAGCTTTAAAAACCATTTTTTACTCTTGTTTTCATATAAAATGTTCTACTTAACCGAAGTCGAGGATTATGTAAGAGTTGAGCCGAAATTGTTCGGACTTCCTACTGTGGAAGCTGTTGATCAGCAACTCAGAGATATTTATTCTAATCATTATGACAGAGAACTTGGAAGATCTGTAGTTGTTATAGAAGTTCTTGAAGTTGGAGAAGGAGTAATAATACCTGGAGACGGCGCAACATATTACAATTCAAAATTCAAGCTTCTTGCTTGGAAACCTGAATTGCAGGAATTAGTCTATGGAGAAATATCAGAGATAACCAAATTTGGTGCATTCATGGATATGGGTGTTATGAGAGGAATGATTCACATAAGCCAGACAATGGATGATTTTGTAAGCTTCAGCAAGACTAATCTTTTATCTGGGAAAATGTCAAAAAGAAATCTAAAACAAGGGGACTTGTGCATAGCGAGAATTGTTGCTATCTCTCACAAGGGAGAAGATCCAAAAATAGGATTGACAATGAGGCAGCCCGGATTGGGAAAGCTCGAATGGATAAAGGAAGATTCTGTGAAAAAGCAGAAAGATGAAGAAAAAGCAGAAAGAATAGCTAAATCAGAAAGCAAATCAGAGGGGAAATCAGATAAAAAATC
>JBBTAN010000053.1:2223-11735 GCA_038044205.1 Nanobdellota archaeon | reverse complement strand
TTTGCATTTCTTTCTGCATTTCTTTTTCAAGCATTTTCATAGTGCTTGAAATCATCTTATTCATGAATCCTCCACCCAATCCTCCCATTCCTCCAAATAAAGAATTTGAAAGATTTTCAACTTCATCAAAAGAATCATCTTCTCCAAGCATACCAAATTCATCTCTTCTTTGGCTCTTCTTTAGGGGTGTCCCACAAACAGGGCAAAAGCTATTACTTTTACTTGTTTTTTTACCGCATCTTTGACAGGTTTTTTTTGAAAACATTTTAATTCTATAGGGATTTTGTTTTAAAAGGTTTGTGTATGATATATCTTCTATTATAATAAATATTATAAATTGAGAGCAATTCTGAAATTTATGGCCAGCAATTATGAAGATTATAAGGGTAGACAGGTAAGATATAATTATAGAAAATCAAATAATCTTCTGGATTGTAATGAATGGTGGTTTTTAGTAGTCAATCAGAATAGAGAAATTGAAGAAATACAGAGTAAAATATTTAACTTATTTGCCCCCATAAAAGAAGGACCCACATTTATTAAGGGAACCTCTCATGGAGACGATTTGAGATATAGATTGATTAACTTTGAATCTAGTAATAAAGTAGAAGATTATAAAATAAAAGAAATTTATAAAAAAGTGATTAGAGACAGCAAATTATATAATCGTGATAGAGAAAATGGTTTGGAAATCTATCTTGATGAAAAGTTCAAATAATTAACTTTTTATATTCTTTTTCTATTGTTCTTTTATGGCAAATAGATTTTACGTTACAACTGCAATTGATTATCCTAGTGCAAATCCACACATAGGACATGCTTATCAGAAAGTTATAGCGGATGTTCTCTTTCGATGGCACAAACTTTTAGGAGAAGATGCTTGGTTTTTGACTGGGACTGATGAACATGGAAAGAAGATAGAGAATGTTGCAAAAGAAAATAAAAAGAGTCCTAAGGAATTTGTTGATGAGTTGGTTCCTAAATTTAAAGAAGCTTGGAAATCTTTGAATGTAGAGCCCAGTAGATTCATTAGAACTACTGATAAAGACCATGAAAAATTAGTTCAGGAAGTCATAAAAAAGTGCAATGAAAATGGAGATATTTACAAAGGAGAATATGAAGGATATTATTGCACTGCTTGTGAAGCATATTACACTGAAAAAGATTTAGTAAATGGGTATTGCCCTGTTCATAAGAAAAAAATTGAATTATTAAAAGAAGAATCTTATTTTTTTAAACTTAGTAAATATAAAAAATTTCTTTTGGATTTGTATAAAAAGAATCCTGAATTTATACTGCCTAAGGAGAGAAGAAATGAGGTTATTGCAAGAGTCAATGAAGGATTAAATGATTTGAGTATTTCAAGAACTTCTTTTAGATGGGGTATTCCTTTTCCGCTTGATAAAAAGCATATAGTCTATGTTTGGTTTGATGCTTTGTTTAATTATCTCTCTGGTTCCGGACAAAATAAAAAATATTGGCCTGCAAATTTGCATCTTTTAGGAAAAGATAATTCCTGGTTTCATTGTGTTTATTGGCCTGCATTTTTAAAATCAGCAGGCTATGAGCTGCCAAAAACAGTTTTTGTTCATGGTTTTTTGAAATTTAATGGGGAAAAAATTTCTAAATCATTAGGAAATGTAATCTCTCCAAAAGTTCTTTCTGAAAAATATGGTGCAGACGCAATAAGATATTTTTTATGCAGACAATTTCCATTTGCAGAGGGAAATGATGGGGATTTTTCAGAGAGTGCATTAATTGACAGGCATAATAATGAGCTCGCAAATAAATTAGGGAATTTAGTTTCAAGAGTTTCAAGTTTAATTGAGAAGAATGGAGTTGAAAAATGTGAAAATAAGCTTCTGAAGAAATTAAATATAAAAAATATAAAAGAATTATTTGATAATTATGAATTTGATAAAGTGCTAAACGAAATATTTGCTTTTATTGATGTTTGTAATGAATATGTCCAAAATAAAAAACCATGGATTTCAGGAGACAAAAAAATTCTCTATGAATTAGCTGATTCAATCAAGGCAATTGCAATCTTGCTTTTTCCTTTTATTCCTTCAACATCTGAGAAAATTGCAAGGCAATTTGGATTTGAAATTGAATTAGAAAATATAAAGAAACCACTTAATGAAAAGAATAAGATAACGAAAGGGGAAATATTATTTAAGAAAATTGAATAAGAATAGCTATAGGAAAATATTTAAATGTTCATACATTGTTCTAACTATGGAATTAATTAAACAAATAACCAAGGCAGGAAACTCCTCAAATGTATTGCTCCCAAAGGAATGGTTGGGGGGCACTGCAAGAGTCGAACTCATTGAAAAGCCAATCGATATAGTCGAGGATATAATAAGAATTCTAAGATCTTATTTAAAAGATATACTTGGGATTTATATTGTCGGAAGCTATGCGAGAAAAGAGGAAACAATAAAAAGCGATATTGATATTTTAGTAATTACAAAAGAATCAAACCAGAGGATAAGGAAAGGGAAATATGAAATAATTCTGGTTTCGAGGGATAATCTGGATAAGGCAATGAAAGAGAATATAATGCCTCTTCTTCCAATGATAAAAGAAGCAAAAACAATATTAAATGAAGGATTGATTAATGAATACAAAAATATAAATCCAAACAAAAGAAATTTAAGATGGATTATTGAAATAACAAAATCTTCCAAGAAATTGAATGAACAAGCGATAAAAATATCAAGAGAACTAAAAGAGAATATTTCTGATGGAATAATATATTCCATTATTCTTGGATTAAGAAGCACTTATGCAATTAATTGTCTAAAAAATAATAAAATACCAACAAAAAAGGGATTAATAGATTTATTAGGCAAGATAGTCAAGACAGAAGAACCCTATAATGCCTATTTAAGATCAAAAAACAACAAACCAGATAAAAAATCAATTTCTCTAGAAATAGCAGAGAAATTGAATAATGCAATATGAAAAATAAGAAATTTTTCAGCTTCGGCAGGTGGAATTCGTAGATGAAAATCAAAGAAAAAAGAAAGATACAAAATACAATAAGAAATTTTGAGAAATTGAAAGAAATTCATAAAGAAAAAATAGAGAAGGAAAAAAGAAATTATGCAGTTGTGAATTACTGGGAAAAACAAATTAAAAGATTTGATGAAGAAATTAAAAAGAGTAAAAAGAAAATTAATGGGACAATGTAACAAACAAATTAACGAAAGGTATTTTAATATTTCTAATAAGCTTACTTATACATTAATTGTGATATTATCTATTGTATTAATTGGATATATAAAATTTTTTAAACTTCTTTTATATTAATTTATTTATGGTTGAAGAAAAAATAAATTTTTTCAGGCACATTAATTCAATGGAGGAAACGAATTAATATGGATGGGATAATTGAATTTTCTGAATGGCAAAAAATTGAACTACGAGTTGCTGAGATTAAAAAAATTGAAGATATTGAAGGAGCAGATAAGCTTTACAAGCTAACTTTAGATGTTGGAAAAGAGATTGGAAAGAGTAAATCAGAGATTTCCACTGGTTCGCCTAATAAGTCGAACCAAAGAATAATATGCGCTGGAATTAAAGAATATTATTCTAAAGAGGAATTGAAGGGGAAAAAGATTGTTGTTTTTATTAATTTAAAACCAAGATTAATGAAAGGAATTGAAAGTCAGGGAATGTTGTTAGCTGCTGTCTCAGAAGACCATTCAAAAATTATTTTAATTTCTCCTGAAAAAGATATTGAAAATGGGTGCAGGATAAGTTAAATGGAAAATCAAACTTATACCCCAAAAAGAATAAAAGAGGAAGTTCTTAGGCAGATAAGCATTGAAGAAATTGGCCCTTCTTCTGAAAATGTTGTTAATTATTCTCTGAATGAAAAAAAACAAATTGATATAAGAAGAATTGAATATCTTGAAGGAAGGTTTGGTTGGCGTTGCGATGTTGTTAGTGGAAAATGTTCATGTGGTTTATCTCACGAATTGAATTGGTTGAATAACAAATTAACTCCGGATACCAATATCTTTTCATAACATATATATTTAAAAAATTCTTTGTTTTAATTTAATTATGGAAGAATCTACTCCAGAAAATGTCTTAAAGCTTTTGGATTTGGCAAGAATCTCCTTGTCCTCAGGTGAAAAGGATATTTTTAAACCGGAATTTAAAGAATTTTTTGGTTCTTTGGGGGAAGGTTATGATTTTGTTGATGCTGTCTGGAAATTTTCTTCAAAGATTCTCCCTGTTAAGGCTTATCCTGATGACGAACAAGGGAATTATTGTAGGGATCTGGCTAGAGATGAAAAATTCCAGGAAAATATAATAAAAACCGGATTTGCCAAGAAATTAAGAGAAGGAACTTCTTTAAGAGATTTAGTAAAAGAATCTTGCGCTCCTCATATTAATACAAATCCTTAAAAATTTTACATGTTTCAATTAATGATTTAGATAAATTAGTTACATATTAAATCTCATAATCCTTCTCCAAAAAGGAGGCCTGTCTTTATCAGAATCATATTCTGCATTTACTATTCTTGCAGCAATTTCTTTGTAAGCCCTTGATGCATTGGATTGCGGGTGAGTATGAACAACAGCATCTTTTTGATTTAAGGACCTTTTAACATTCATATCTTCTGGAATCATTCCCAAAATAGGAGTTTCAAGCATATCTTTTACTGATTCAGAATTCATTTCTATATTATCTTTTCTAACTCTTGTAACTATAACCCCCAAAACAGTTTTTTTCATCTGTTCAGCAAGTTTTATTGTTTTAAGAGCATCAGTTAGCGCAGGCATTTCAGGATTTGTTATAACTATTAGTTCGTCGGCCAATTCCATAGTTGAAAGCGTTTCATCTCCCAAACCTGCAGCACTATCCACAAGAATATAATCTGATAATTTTCTGAAATCTTTTTTAAAGTCATTTATTTTTTCTGGTCTTATTCTCTTTAATTCTTTTATAGAAAGAGAAGAAGGCATTACTTTTAAGCCCGATTCATGCTCGTAAACTGCTTCCAGAGCATTTGCCTTGCCAAGCAAAACATGATTGAGATTTATAGGAACTTCAGGAGAATTCAGATAAATTCCAATATTGGGTGTTGATAAATTTCCATCAATTATAAGAACATCTTTTCCAAAATAATTCATAGCAGCACCCAAATTTATTGCAGTAGTTGTTTTCCCAACACCGCCTTTACCAGAAGTTATTACAATTATTCTGTTCATTTTATAACTTTTTGTAGAGCTTTTTAATCTACTTTGATAGAAGAAATTGCTTTGTAGTGCTTATAAACTTTTCTAACTTTTCAGCATAATCTTTCAGTTTTTCCAAATCTACATTTATTTCATTTCCCCGATAAAAAATCTTGAGAGCCACATTTTTTCTGAATTCTCCTATTCTTTCAGTTCTTAACTCATCAATTTTCCTGAACATTTCATATATGTCAAGAACTTCAAGAAAATTTTTTTCTTTTTTGAATAATTTCCTTATTTCTTCTATCTTTCCCAGAGGATTGGAAGAAATTGAGGTGACCTTTTTCTTTTTCTTTGCATGCTTTAGTATCTCTTCTATGCTTGTTTCAATCATTTTTCTCCATCTTAGAATAAGATTTTTTATAACATCACAGGTTTTTGTATATTTCAAGCTTACATACAAGAGATGATCTGCACTTATTTTTTCCTGAATAATTTCTTCCATTTTTAATTTACTGAAAATGCCTGAAAATTTCCTTATTTTCTTCCATTTAGATAGATTTCCTTAGTGTATATACCCATGTTTGCCCTCTTTCATACTTTCGTCTTCCATTTAAGTTAATTAGAAGTATGATTTATCAGGGCGCTGATATTTATATATCTTTTGCTGTTTTTAAGGAGTGAAAGTTTTTTGGAAATTTTGTGAGAATTAAACAGGATTTTGATAAAAAATAACTTTTTCTATATCAAGTCTAGAAATGCCCACTTTATAATTTTCATCTATTCTGAAATCATCCATCTCTTTTTGTACATCATCAAATATAGAATGGATTATTGAATCATCTAATCTTTCTATTTCTCCTTTCTTCTTTGTTTTTTTGAGCATTTTTTCCGCTTCACTCATTAAATTTGTCATTTTATTCACTCAATTCCAAGATTGCCTCTGCTAAATCACCTGTTTCTTCTAGAGCTTTCCTTGCTTTCTTTTCTGAGACCCCTGTTTTTTCCATTACTGTTTTAATATCTTCTTCACTTATTTCTTCTTTTCCTTGTTCTTCAAAAATATCTCCTGCAATTTGAAAGGTTTCCTGTCCTTGCATTTTTATCTTTTGAACAGAGGGGTTTTCAATAATTATTCTTGAGTTGTCTATTTTCTCAATTATAACTCTAGAAGCGTCTATATCTTCTTGAGAAATGCCCATTTTTTTAAGCATTCCCTGCATTTGTTTTGGGTCAACTCCGGGGAACATTTTATTTAGGTTTATTTAGGTTTATTTTAGAAAATATATGGCATTATTATTCTGAATGCCACTATCAAAATTACAAATAAAACAACATGGGTGGGTTTTAGATTAATATAACTATCATATTCTTCACTATATCTCATCAACCCCCCAAATCCTCCAGGCAGGTTTATTTTGTTGTCTGATGCCATGAATATTTTAAAGAGAGATAGTTTTTAAAAGTTTCTTGAATAATATCTTCTATGCCAAACATTGATTTTAAGGAAATTGAAAATAAATGGAAGAAATTTTGGGAAAAAGAAAAAATTTTCAAGGCAGATTTAAGCAAAAAGGAGATTTATTCAATAGATACTCCTCCACCAACTGTTTCTGGAATGATGCATATAGGGCATGCATTTAGTTATTCTCAGCAGGATTTTATTGCTCGATTTAGAAGAATGTTTTTAATATCAAAAAATGGAAGTGTATTCTACCCTTTTGGAACAGATGATAATGGATTGCCTACAGAAAGATTAGTAGAAAAGATGAATAATGTTAAGAGTAAAGATTTGTCTAGAGAAGATTTTATTAAGCTTTGTTTGAAAACATTAAAGGATATTTTACCAAACTTTGTTCAAGATTGGAAAGATTTAGGTATTTCTTGTGATTATAATGTTTCATATTCTACAATAGATGACAAGGTCAGAAAAATATCTCAAAAATCTTTTATTGATTTATATAAGAAAAAAGAAATTTATAAAAAAGAATTCCCTACAATTTGGTGTCCTGAATGTCAGACTCCTATTGCACAAGCAGAACTTGAAGATAGAGAAGAAAAGAGTTTATTTTTAACTCTTAAATTTTCTTGCGAAGGGAAGGAACTTCCTATAGCAACAACAAGAGCTGAAATGCTGCAAGCATGTGTTGCTGTTTTTGTTCATCCAGATGATAAAAGATATAAAAGTTTAGTTGGAAAAAAAGCAAAAATTCCTTTATTTAATTTTGAAGTCCCAATTATTGCAGATAATTCAGCAAATCCTGAAAAAGGAACTGGTGCAATGATGATTTGTTCATATGGAGATAAATATGATGTTGATGCAATAAACAGATGCAAATTAAATCCAAAATTAATATTTGATAAATCTGGAAAGATAAATTCTGGAGACTACAAAGGATTGAAAATAAAAGAAGCAAGAAGAAAGATGATTGAAGATTTGGATAAAAAGAGATTAATTTTAGATAAAAAAGAGATTAAACATGCAGTTAATGTTCATGATAAATGTGGGACTCCTATTGAATTTGTGACAACAGAGCAATGGTTCATAAAAATTCTTGATAAAAAGAAAAAATTTATTGAGCAAGGAAATAAGGTTAAATGGTATCCTGAGTTTATGAAAAAAAGATATGATAATTGGGTTAATGGATTAGAATGGGATTGGAGCATATCAAGAGAAAGGCATTTTGGAGTCCCTATTCCTGTTTGGGAATGTAAAAAGTGTGGAGAAATTATTTTAGCAGATGAAAAAGAATTACCTGTTGACCCCCTTAATGTTAAAAAGAAATGTCCAAGATGCAAATCAGAAACAGAGCCAGAAAAAAGAGTATTAGATACCTGGGCAACATCTTCTTTAACACCTGTAATTACATCAAGTCTTGTTGGGAATAAAGTTGCTATTCCATATTCTTTGAGACCAAATGCTCACGATATAATAAGAACTTGGGCATTTTATACAATTGTTAAAAGTTATTTGCATGAAAATAAAATTCCCTGGAAAAATATTATAATTTCAGGGATAGTTTCGTTGGGCGGAGAGAAAATGTCAAAAAGCAAAGGAAATGTTGTTGACCCTAAAATTGTTCTTCAGAATTATGGTGCAGATGCATTAAGATTTTGGGCTGCTGGAAGCGGATTGGGAAATGATTTGGATTATCAGGAAAAAGATTTGATTGCAGGAACTAAAATGATAACTAAGTTAATCAATGCTTCAAAGTTTGTTTTTATGAATTTGGGTGATTATAATGGAAAAAAACCCAAAAAATTGGAAAAGTTAGATGAATTATTCTTGAATAAATTAAATTTAGTTGTTAAAGATTCAACAGATAATTTTCTTAATTATGAATATTCAAAAGTAAAACAAGAAGTTGAACATTTTTTTTGGAGTGATTTTTGTGATAATTATCTTGAGATTGTAAAGAAAAGAGTCTATCAGGGGAAAGGAGAGAAAAAATTATCCGCTCAATATACTTTGTATAAATCTCTCTTAACAATATTAAAATTAATTGCACCTATAATGCCTTTTATTAGTGAAGAAATTTATCAGGAATATTTCAAAAAAGATGAGAAGGTAAAATCAATTCATATAAATGAATGGCCTGAAGCAGAGAAAATTAAGGAAAAATCTGTAGTAAAGAAATATGAGGATGGTGAATTGGGCTATGATAAATGGAGATTATTACTGAGTATAATTTCAAAAGTTCGTCAGGAGAAATCACAGAATAAAAAACCTATGAATTCTGAGATTATTCTTACTTTAAATAGAATTAATTATGAAGATTTGAAGCCAATATTGGAAGATTTGAAGAATGTTACAAATGCAAAAGAGATAAAAGAAGGAAAAGAGTTTAGGGTTGAGTTTTGATTAATTTGAATATAAGTTTTTAAAAAGTCAACTTGTGTTAAATTAATATGAGTTTACAAAATTTATTAGATCCAGAAGTTGTTATACCTGTTCTTATGGGGGTTGGATTAATCCATTATATTGATTCATGTTCTTATAATCTTTTTAAGACTAAACTTTCTTTTTCAAGAGAGGATTTTAAAGATGCACAATCTTGGGAAGAATATATGAATCATACTTCAAGAAAAGAATCATCTGAAGATGCCAAACAAAATGCAATTAAGCTCTATAGTTCTCTTTTAGATAAAAAAGTCCCAAAGTTTCTTATTTTTTCTCGTCCGTTTTTTTATTTTCAGATAAAAAAAGAGATTTCTTATATGAAAGAAGAAAGCGTGAAAAGATTAAGCGAATTAAAAGCAGCGTGATTGACTAATTTTATAAACCCCCAGCCTTTTCTTTAATTATGACAATG
>JBBTAN010000053.1:0-2123 GCA_038044205.1 Nanobdellota archaeon | reverse complement strand
GGAAGGCATACTGAGTTGATTACAGTTTATGTTTCTGCAGGATATGATGTTGTTTCAGTTCAGAAGCAGCTGGAAGCAGAAAAATCAACTGCTAAAAATATAAAATCAACTTCAACAAGGAAAAATGTAATTGATGCTCTTGATAAAATAGTAAGATACATAAAAGATCTTAAAAAAAATCCTGAAAATGGGCTTGCAATATTTTGTGGAAATGTATCAAAAATTGAAGGACAGGATGATTTGCAATTGTGGGCAGTTGAGCCCCCATTACCTTTAAAATCAAGACTATACAGATGTGATAAAGATTTTGTTTTGGAGCCATTGCAGGAGCTTCTTGAGGTTTCTGAAATTTTTGCTTTGTTAGTTATGGATAGAAAAGAGGCAGCAATAGGAATGCTTGAAGGAAAGAGAATAGAAATACTTCAAAAAATGACTTCTGGAGTTCCAAGCAAGGTGAGGGCTGGAGGACAGAGCTCACAGAGATTTCACAGAATAACAGAAGGATTGACAAAAGAATTTTACAAGAGAATTGCTGATGAAATGAAAAATATTTTTTATGAAAATAAAAAATTAAAGGGAATACTAATTGGGGGGCCAATTCCTACAAAAGATGAATTTGTTGATGGAGAATATCTTCCAACTACATTACAGAACAAAATTATAGGAAAAATAGATATTGGTGGAAGTGACGAATCCGGACTTAAAGAGCTTGTTGAAAAATCACGAGATATACTCGCAAATCAGGAAATTGTTTATGAAAAAAAGCTTATGGAGAAATTCTTTGAAACTCTTGGAGCTAAACCAGATTTTGCAGTATACAAAGAAGATGCTGTAAAAAAAGCTTTAGAATATGGAGCAGTGGATATTTTGCTTCTCTCAAAGGACTATGATAAGGAATCAATTAAAAAGCTTAAGAAAATTGCTGAGGAAAACGGAACAAGAATTGAAATAATATCAACAGAAACAGAAGAAGGCAAGCAGTTCTATCAACTTTCTGGAGTTGGTGCTTTGTTAAGATATAAATTATAAGTCCTTCTTGACTCCTCACAAAATTCGTCGTAAGAAGGAAAACAGTTCTATCAACTTTCTGGAGTTGGTGCTTTGTTAAGATATAAACTTTAATTTTAAAATAATTTTAGAGTATATAAATTCTTAAAAGGATAAGTAATCTTTTGAAATTATGAAAGAACCATTGGAGATATGGGCAATAAATGTTAGGGGGATGTTGCCAAATGAGCATGCAACATTTAGAGCCATTGGAAACGAGAATTATAAAAGAATTTTGAATATTTTGGAAAAATGCAGTGATTCTGGCTGTTATAGCACATTAGGGGAAGAAAAAGATAAAAAATTGCAAAGAGCTTTTATGGTGGAACAAATTCTTTATAGAGGGCAATGGGAAAGATTTGAAAATTACAAGAAGAATTCACCAGATAGAGTCAAGAGCGTTGATTTTCACAATTATATTATGTCTTTTGAGGAATTTCAGAGAAAGGGAAGACTTAAAAAAATATATTTGGATTTTCATAATTCTGTTAGTTTAGAGGAATGAACTAAAGATGAATAACTTATAGGTGCTTTGTTAAGATATAAACTTTAATTATTTTGGTAAAATAAGACATTGTGATTATAATATTTAGAAAGCAATAAATATAGTTATCCTAGTAAAATCCAATCTTGTTTAACTATTAATCAACATTGATAAGCTAATTATGTTAATATAAAAAATGACTGTTATAGATAATTAATTTTAATGTTCTTAGCACCTTCTTGGAGTTAAAATAATTTTATAAACTCCCTGTTATTTTATCATTCATGCCTACAAGCAAAACCCTAAAAGAGATTGACGAAACAAGAGAAAAAGAGGATCTTAGAATTCTTGAGGCAGTCTTTTTTATATCGGGCAGATTCCTGAGCATGCAGGAATTAATTTCTCTAAGTGATTTAAATCCAATAATTATTAGAGATTTGATTGAAAGATTGAAGGACAAATATAACAAGGAAGATTCTGCACTTGAAATTATTGAGAAAAATGGATTATGGAAAATGGATGTTAAACAGGAATATGTAAATATAATTAATAAACTTGCTACAGGTTCTTCAGAATTTTCTAAAGCAGAGCA
>JBBTAN010000052.1:2289-4689 GCA_038044205.1 Nanobdellota archaeon | reverse complement strand
CAAAACAAAAGTGGCCAACAACCTCCCTTCATATTTACATTCTCCTGATTCAGAAAAACAAAGAGAGTCTACTTTTTGAGTTGTTGTTCCACCTGTTGAGGCAGAAGAACCTTCAAGAACATTGAGTGGATTCGAGTCAGAACCCTGTTTCTTGAATAACAAAGCAGTTATAAAATCTCCATTGCATGAAATATCAAATTTCATATTATAACAAGAAGGAGAAATTAAAAGAAAATAATCCATATAATCTCCAGTGGATAAAGCCAAGCAATTTCCTAAATCTGATGAAGATATTTTTTTATCCGCCCCTATTGAGAAAGTATATGGCTTCTCTTGATAACCTATTTTACAGGTTACTGCTTTCGAACTTTCTATTTCTAAAAACCAATCCATATTTGTGGGAGTGGTAACTTGTCTTAAAAGCCATTTTTCAGCATCTGTTGTGTCCACTTTCTCATTTAAAGCAAGAATAGCCTGCGCAGTTGATTTTACTGTGCATCCTTCTTTTTTTGACCAGCACACATTTGCAGGGTTTGTTGAAGTTGCAGGAATTGTGTTATTATCCACGCTAACATTTTTTTCGCATAATCCTGTTGCAAGCAAAGAGAAAACTCTTTCATCAAAAGACATTGATGTAAGAGAACAATTAAGAACTTTTGTTAATTTATTTTCAAGACAGGCATAAGCTTTTTCTACCTTATCTGGTTGTTCACTTGCATAAATTAATGAAATTGAAAGTAAAAGAAATATAAACACAAATACAAACATCACTTCTCTTTTCATAGATTGTGAAGCCAATTCTTGTTTATAAATATTTTTATAAAAACCACTTCTTCCATTTGGATAAAATTATCCAACATCCAAATGCCTGAAAAATTACTTTTTCTTCTTAGTTGGCTTATTCAACTTGTTTGTATTGTAACTTTTTCTGACTAAATAATTTACAGGATTTTTTATTAATTTGCAAAAATCATCAGGCTGGCAAACACCTATTCCTTCGTAAAATTGCCTGCAGTTTGGAGGCATTATAGGTTTTTTTCTATAAGTCCATAAAAGCTGAGTTTGAATATATCCTTCTCTCAATGGGGTTTCATTTTTTTTATTCCATTCATAAATTCTCTTTTCCAATTCATCCCTATCCATTCCAACAGAACGGAATAAATTTATAAGAATAAATACTGCTCTCTTTTTTCCGTCAGATATTCCTTTAAGAATATTTTTAATACAAGGAGGAAAGTTTTCCTCTTTTATTGAATCCAACTTAATTGGCTTGAAATCACTTTCTTTTTCCTTTTTTAGTGCTTCTGAATTATTTTCTCTATACCAATCCAGAGCCTGCACAAGAAGTTCAGATGCTTCTCCTTCTCTGGAATTTGGCATAAAATCTCTTATATTCTCTTTGGATAATTTCATGGGGCTTGCATCTGTAAGCTGAAAATTTTCAATTTCTTCTTTTTTTAAAACAATGCTTGCAAGAGCTGTTTTTTCGTGAAGAGAATAAGGCATTCTGAATAAGTGCCTTGGAGAAACTAAAACTAAATCTGGCATGACTTCTTGAGAAGCCTGATAATCTTTTATATATTTATTAGGACGGGATAAATTGCTTATTTTTTCTATCAAAGAGGATTTTGTTTTCTCTATTATATATTTGACCAGAATTCTGGGATATTCTGGAAATTTATCTGAAGTTTTCACACCATTCATTTCTTTTGGAAAAGCTTTCCAGGGAATTATTAAATGAAACCCTTTTGAACCTGAATATTTTATTCCAACATTTTTCATTCCATGGAAATTTAATATTTTGAGTATTTCTAAAACCATTATTTTGCTGTAATCTATATATTTGCTATCTATATCTAAAATTAAATCCCATCCTTCTCTTATTTCATTCAATTGTTTTTCATTCATTCCAGTTTCAACTTTAAGAGGATCTTTCCAAATCTCCTCAGAACAATGAAAAGAAGTTGCACCTTTCTTAACTAACTCAAAAATATCTCCGGGATATTCAAATACATCCGGACGCTTGCCAAAACCTTCAAAATATCTCGGACAGATTTCCCTGTTTTTTGAAAATTCAAATAAAACTTTTTGTATCTCCGGACGCGAATAATACATATGCGTAATTTTTCTTATTCTTTCCTCCTTAATAGAAATCTCGCCTGAATCCATAATTTAATATAGAATAATGATTTTAAAACTATTCTATACTGATAAGTCTATGTTATAATCCAACATATTTTTTATTAATACAATTAATGTGTAAAACATCTTTTGAGGAAGCATAGTTAATAATAAAACAGGATTATTATATTTAATAATAACCTTGGAATTATAATTAGATTGGGTGATTTTACTAATATAACTGTCTTCTCTTGAAATGAATATACTTAACAATATGTC
>JBBTAN010000052.1:0-2189 GCA_038044205.1 Nanobdellota archaeon | reverse complement strand
TGATTTTACTAATATAACTGTCTTCTCTTGAAATGAATATACTTAACAATATGTCCTAATCTTACACACCATACTTAACCATAGCAATACTTAAAAAACGAGACTATCTTTTACCTTGCATGAGAATTAAGCTGGAAAACTCATCAGTTCTCTCAAAGGCTGTTGAATTAATTTCTGAATTGGTGACTGAAGTAAAAATAAAACTCAATGAATATGGGTTGAGCATAACTGCTATAGACCCTGCAAATGTTGCAATGGTTGGTTTGAGAATTCCAAGAAAAGCATTTTCAGAATTTGATTCTGGAAGTGAGATTTTAGGTGTTAATCTTGATAGTCTTAAAAAAATATTAAAAAGAAGTTCTGGTCCGCTCATACTTGAAAAGAAGGAAAATTTATTGCATATTCAAATGGAAGACAGAATAAAAAGAAACTTCACACTCAGTCTTATGGATATTGAAAGCGAGGACAAGGAAATGCCCAATCTTGAATTTAGTTCAAAAGTTGAGATACAATCTGAAGATTTTATAGATTCTATTGAAGATTGCGCAGTTGTTGCAGATGCCTGCTCTTTTATAATTAAAGAAGAAAAATTCATAATAGAAGCAAAAGGGCTTAATTCCACAAGAACTGAATTTTCAGGAGATGAAGCAAATATAAATGCAGAATCGTGCAAAGCAAGATACAGCTTAGAATATCTTCAAAAATTCATTAAAGCTTCAAAATTAGCTGACAAGACAATTTTGAATTTTGCTGACGACCATCCCTTACGAATGGATGTTAAAACAGAAAATATGGAAATTTCATTTATTCTTGCTCCGAGGGTTGAGACTGAGGATTAGTGATTTGACAGATTAATTCAATAAAATACACATAAATACAAATCGCTTGTCCGAACAGAAGACTGATTAGGATATAAATTATCTTGGTAAAATCTTATTAATTATTATAATGCTCAACATTTTAATATTAGAACCCCCTTAAATATGCCAAGAGTTAGTTATCTATAACAGTTTTTTATTATTAATATAATTAGTTGCCCGAGGTTTATAATATAATTAAACCCAATGATTTTACTAGAATAACTTAATTTAATATACATTAACTGCAGGATTTTACCTGATAATTATTTATTCTTAAGCAATTAGCAATAATTAGCAATATATACTGCAATTCAAAAATTGAGAAATATTTTTAAACAAGAATATCGTCTAAAATAAATGATTGGTGGTAAAAAGAAGTTAAATAAGAAGGGCCAGATTACTATTTTTATAATAATTGCCGTGCTCATTATTGCCCTTGGAGTTTTGATTTACATGTTTTACCCCAAATTAATCTCAAGAGCAGAAACTGAAACAAAAAATCCGTCTGCATTTATACAGGAATGCATGGAAGAAAAAATTCAGGATACAGTGGATATTATTTCGCTGCAGGGAGGGGATTATGTTGTTAATGTGGATAATGGAATTTTTTACAAAGAAAATGAGGAGGAAAGAGGAACATATGTAAGATATATCTGTTATACTAACGAAGACCTTGTTCATTGTTTTAATCAAGAATCTTTTTTAACAGAACATGTTGAATCTGAAATTCTTAATGTTATAAGTCCGGATGCTGAAAATTGCTTTAATTCTCTTGTTAAAAGTTATGAAAACAGGGGTTATGAAGTTAATTTAAAAGAAGGAAATCCAAAAGTTATAGTTCAAATACTTCCGAATGCAATTTTAACGAGTTTTAATAAAACACTAACTCTTGTAAAAGGGGATGAAAGTGAAAGATATAATGATTTTAGCATAAATATAAACAGCAATCTTTATGATATGCTTGATGTGGCAAAGAATATTATTTTATGGGAAGTAAAAACAGGAGATTCTATACCTGAAATATATTATGACCCCTCCCTTAAAGTAGAAAAACATAGAAAAGAAAATGATGTTAAAGTTTATGTATTAACATATGATAAGAGGGAGGTTTTCAGGTTTGCAGTGAGAAGTTTCGCTGCTCCTGTTGGATTTTAAAATGAAAAAAGAAAATTGGAAATTTTCAGGTTTCCATTTTATTAAAAATTTTCCCATCCTCTGTCTCCGGTATTGGTTTTTTTGTATCTCTAAAATATTTCCTAACTCCTCCAAACGTTATGCGTCTTTTATCAGGCGTATTAATATTGAAAACTTTATCGAAGATGTGTGCTG
>JBBTAN010000051.1:8685-60417 GCA_038044205.1 Nanobdellota archaeon | reverse complement strand
GAGATGGGAGGTTCATTCAACTGCCGAAAGGTGAGCGAAGGTGCCCGTCAGAGAAGCCAGAATCAAACAGAGAATCTAATAATTAGATTCTCTGTAAGTTTTGAATATCGGATAGTTATCCATGCGGTGGTTCAGGAGTCAATTTCAGGGAGCCTATGAAATCATCATATACTGATGAATGTTTGCCTAAAATAGAAAGGATAGGTGTATTATGCCCAGAGGAAGACCAAGAAAAAACGCAGTCTCGAAAGAAGAATCCCCTAAAGAAAATACAGAAGAAAAACAAGAATCAGGTGAAGAAGTCAAAGAAGAAGAAAGTATAGAACAACCAAAAGTAAAAGAAAAGAAAAGGGAAGTTGAATATTTAACATTAGACATGATGGGCCAGAAAAAAGAATCAACACCACGTATTAAAAGAACAGTTAATGATTTTGTTAAAGAATATAAAAAGAAAAATTACAGTGACATGCAAATAATGTGCATCGTTCATTCTACTTACTGGGAAAAACATTTAGAAGAAGTAAAAGAGGCATTAAAAAAATGTTAAATGAAAGAGATATGGTATTAGGAACTGTTTTAGCTAAATTTAATATTCTTTTTATGGGTACTTTATTAAAAGAAATAAGTAAACATATAACTCAAGAAGAAAAAGATCAAATATTTAATAATGTTTTAAATCATTGGAAAAAATCCCTATTAGAATCATTAAATGAATATGTCAAATCATATAGTCAAATAATAAATACTCCAGTTGGGAAATATTATGTTTCTAAAAATGAATTGGGTGATGAAGAATCAATCAGAATTGATTCTATTAAAATAGTTAAAGAAGCAGAGGTAATTCTAAAGAAAACATATCTAGAACTCCAAAAAGATTAAAGTTGATTTCTTTTGCTGTCGAAAATTATGGCAAAGGAGAATTTTATGCCAAAACATAATAAAAAGAATAGTGAAGATAAGATAAAAAGGATCAAGGAATTGATTGCTGATGGTAAATATATAAATCAGGTGAATATACAATTAGCTTTAAAGAAAATAATAAGGAAAATATTATGACTTGGTATAAAAAAGCATCAAATGAAGTAGAGATACCTAAGCATAAACCCTCTCTTTGCCCAGATTGTGGAGTAGAAATAAAAATCAAATGTAGATGTCATATATCAGATGCTACATGTCCAAACGGACACAAATCTTATGTTTGTCCAATACATGGTAGAGTTGCAGGAGATATAGATGATAGGCAAGTTGATCCTATCGGTAAAAAATGTATTTGTAACATTGATAAATTAAAAAAGAAATAGTTGGAGATATATTTATGGTTTGGTATAAATCTTTTATATTTGATGATAAATCAGGTGAGCATTGGGATATTATTAGAAAGAAAATAAAGGAACAGGAAGAAAAAGAACAACATGTTCCTACACAGGAAGAAAAAGATCAAGTAGAAAGGGATAAAAGACAGGATATTAATTCTATATTATTAAAAATTAAAAGAAATATGACAGGTTATTATGATCAATATACAATGGCATTTAAAAGAAAATTAGAAAGTTTAGATTTATCTAATATAAAAGAAATTGAAAGAGAAATTAATTTATTTTTTACTCGTCATGCTGATGGAGCAACACCAGATAGGCGGGCTAAAGAAAATAAATTAAAAGATATTATACAAAGAAAATATTAATTTATTTCTTAACTGTTTTGCTAACAATAATAAATCTTTCTGTATTACTTCTTCTATGTTTCAACCATTCTTTTCTTCTTTCATATTCTTCTTTTGTTTTCTTTAATCTTTCTTCATCTTCTTTTTCTTTAGGCGTAAGAATTTTTTCAGGAGCTATGCCTAATTTCCCTGCTTCTTCGTTTCTAACTAATATTCTAACTTGTTTAACTAAATCTTCTACTGTTCTATCTATTTGCTCGTGAATCTTTTTACCTACCTCATCAGTTTTAGATGGATCCCCTTGTCCTGTTCTTGATTTTTTCAAATCAGATATAGCTTTATTCAATTTCATAAATTCAGCAGAAGCATCCTTTTTACTATTCTCTGCTCTAACGAACTCATTTATTGCTTCCAGTAAGCCAGGATCGCTTCTAATAGCATCATCTTGGATTTGTTCAGGAGTCTGTTGCTCAACCTTTGGAGTCAATCTAATATGAGGACGCATCCTATAAGGATTCTTGCCTACAGTTAGAGGACCAGCAGCTAAAACCTCAAGAATATCTTTTACCCATGAAGATTTTTCCATTTGTTGGTTCTCCTGCAACAATTACCCTGTATAATTACTTCAGTCAAGAAAGAAAAATAAATATCAAGTATATATTCTATATTTGATTTATTTTTCCTTCTTATTTATTTTTATGGAATATTTTTAAAAGGAGTAGTAAAATGGAAATCAGTATTCAATTAAGTAGGGATGAACTTAGCAGCACAAATAAAGATATGAAATTTTGCGATGTTTCTTATCTGGATCTTAAATATTCTATTTATAAACCACTAATGGATTTGAAAAAGTATTCTAAAAAAATGGAAATTGTTTTTGTAGATGGGGCTAAAAAGAAGGATATTGAAATTAAAGAGAGCGGAACAGAGGACTAATTTTTATGAAAAATTTTTTCAAAAAACCGGAAAGATATATGATATATTTTGGATTTATTCTATTTATCATTTCATTATTCATACCTGATATTAAAATTGTTTGTGGTATGGCAGGTATTGGATTTATATTTATTGCAACAGGAATTCTTTCTTTATTAATGCCTGTTAAAAATTTATTAGATTTTAGTAATGCTGCTATCCAAAAAAAATGGTGCCCCTATTCCTTTATCAGTACATACAGAATTTTCTAATTTTATATTTACTACCGATGAGGGGAAACAAGCAGCTATCAAAAGAATGGCTGAAATTGTGAAACAAATCCGTTCAAGAGAAACATGGTATAAAAATATAATGCCAACATTACACGATAATAATATAAAATTTTCAGTAACTAAAAATATGAGGATTATGGAAAGACACGAAGAACATAGAATTCTTCTTATTATTGCCGAAAAATTTGTAAATATATTAGAAAATTCTGAACAAAAATAATAATAAATTATATTTTTATGGTGAATAAATGTATAGAAATAGACCAAAAGAATATATTAAAGAAGAATCAGTAGAAGTTACTACTGATTATATTAATCATAAAAATCCAACTATTAGTTTTGAAAAAGTTGATCAACCTTCTTGTTGTCCAAATAATAGAGAAATATCTTTGGTTTCTAGAATATTATTGTTCCAATCAACTTATCATTATGAAAAATATAATAAAATATTAAATTTTGTTACTTTCCCTCAAATCGAACAAAGAGATGGCCAGTTAGATATAAAAATAGAAGAACCATATAGAGTTGTAGATGAAGATCAATCCGTAAATCAAATATTAAAGAAATTAAATTTTTTATGAAAAATAAACAATTTTGTAAATAAAATATACATCGAGAAAAATAAATGAAAAAAGAATATTTTAAATATGATACATGTTTTTTATCAACAGATACACATGATGGTAAAAATCCAACTATAAGGATAGAGAAAACTTATAAACCTTTTGATAAAACTTGTCATGAAGATTTATTTATTTCAAAAATCGGGGGAAAATTTTATATGTATGATGCTGTAAATAAACATGTTACAAATATTTGCACAGTGAATACAACAGGGAATGAATTTGAAGAAGATATACTTGATATAGCATTGGGAGATTCAAATGATTGTTATGGTGATAAATCATATATTGATGTTTTGAAAATGATTCCTGGACCTAGAAGAAAATAGATGAAAAAAGAATTTGTTGATATTCCTATCTCTTTTTTATCAGGGGATGTAGTTCATCACAATCCTACAATAATTATAGAAACTACTTATAGCTCCAAAAGAGGGAACCGTCATATGGATTTTAAAACACTATCATATGAAACTCCTAGTTTATCCTATCCTTACCATAAATTAGATAAATCAGATAATATATTAGATGAAAAATTAAAAATAATAAATATTTGTAGCATGTCGATGAGATATATAGATTTACATAAAAAATATGTAGATTTTCGTCTGGAGTAATTGAATGAAAAATTTACCTGAAAAATTTATTAAACATAATAATAAAAATAAAAAATATTCAATAATAAAAATAGAAAAAGATTACAGAGAAAAATCTCACAGAGTTTATTTTAGAGAATGTTTTATTTCGAGAATGAGTTTCAATCAATGTGAAAAATATTTTAAATTTATTTCTAATGACACAATTTCTATTTCCACTGAATTTTCTGAAAATATAAAATTAGAACAGGCTGGTCTAACTGGTATTGAAGATATGGAAAAACCTATTGTAACATCAATACCGCGTATGGATAATTATAGTCAAAACTCGATTCTATGTTATTAAAATAATAGATAATTAATTTTAAAAGGAAAAAGAAAATGGAAACAAAAGTAAACGAGTTTTTATTAAATGTAGCAGCTATTAGTTCAACTAATGCTAAAAAAGATATATTGAAACAATATAAAAATGATATTGTTATTATTTATGTATTAGAGAGGGCATTAAATCCCTTTGTTACATTTGGGATTCAACCAGCAGAGATACCTGAACCAAATAAAGAAAATGATCAATGGCTATCTGATAATTTTGAACAAGTAAAAAATCTTTTAACTAAATTAGAAAAAAGGGAATTAACAGGTAATAATGCCAGAAATTCTGTTAGTGAACTAATGAATACTCCTGCTGCTACTATTCTATCAAGAATACTTGCTAAAGATTTAAGATGCGGGATTCAGTCTAAAACAGTCAACTCTGTTATTAAAGACCTGATCCCTTCTTTTTCTTGCGCGTTAGCTGTTGATGCTACTGAAAAAATTAAATATCCAGTATGGGGAGAGCCTAAACTGGATGGAGTTAGGACATTAGCTGTAAAAGATAATTTTGGAACTGTTACCTTATTTAGTAGAAATGGTAAAGAATATGATAATTTTCCTAATATTAAATCAATGATAGAAAGAGCAACTATTAATGGAGTAGTATTAGATGGTGAAGTAGCAGGTAAAACTTTTGATTCTGTAATGAATGTAGCCCATAGAAAATCAGGTAGTAGTAAAACCGACAATGATTTAATGTATAATATTTTTGATATTATTCTCTATGATGATTTTCAATCAGGGAAATCAACTACTAAACAGATGGAAAGAAGAGCACTTTTAACATTAAATTTATTTGAAAGTCAATATATAAAGATAGTTGAAGGTAAAATGCTAAATAACGAAACAGAGATGATGGAATATTTCAGGGAGTGCAAAAATAGAGGCTATGAAGGACTTGTAGTAAAAGATACAAATGCTCCTTATTCTTTTAAAAGGTCTGATGTCTGGATTAAAGTAAAAGAAATGATATCAGTTGATGGTAAAGTAATAAATATAGTAGAGGGTAAAGGTAAGTATTCAGGAACATTAGGAGCTATAGAAGTAGATATAGATAATATTAAACTATCTGTTGGTTCTGGTTTTACGGATGATAATAGAAAAGAAATATGGAATAATAAAAATAATTTAATTGGAAAAATGGTAGAAATACAGGCACAGGAAAAGACTAAAGATGGCTCTTATAGATTTCCTGTATTTTTACGTTGGCGAGAAGATAAGGACTAAAGGAGACAAATTTGGATAATTATATTAAATCTCGTTTAGAAGAATTGAAGAAAATGAAAACTGGATGGTTAGAAGGAAGAGGAGTCGTTCCTAAAAAAGAAGATATTGATTGGTTATATCAGCAATTAGAAAAATATTATTCTTCTGACATTCCTACTCCTTTGATTTATCCTACTTATGCAGGTGGAGTTGAATTTGATTGGACATTTATAAATAAAAGTGTAACATTAGAAATAAATATAAAAAATCATACTGCTGATTATCATAACCTTGAATTTGATACTAATTTTTTAAAATGTAGAAATTTAAATTTAAATTTAAAAGAAGATTGGGATTGGTTTAATAATCAAATTTTTGAAATAAATATAGAACCAAGAACAATTAAAAATTTGGATTAAGAATGTAAGAAAAGTTTATGGATAAAATAAAAAGATATTGTTCTGTAAGCTCCTATATTCTAAATAAAACACCTATAAAATTAGACAATCTATGTAAAAAAGAATCAGAATTTAATTATATAAAACGAAATACTGAAAATAGCCCATATATAACAATTGATACTTTAATACGACAAAATAGCGATATGAAGGAAAATATTAGAAAAGAAAATTTTGAAGTGGTAGGTCTTAAAAGAAAAACTTGTAAAATAAAAAAAGAAACTGTAGATAAACTACTTTTACGTCTAATCAGACAAAGTAAAAAGATTTCTGATACATATAAATGGAGTTGACATTTTTATTAAGCATATGAATTAACAAGGAAAATTTAATGGTTGAAGCATTAATTTTTAATTTTTAGAAAAATAATACTAATAAAACGAGAAATTAAATTAGTTGAGTGGAATAACAAAGAAAATAAAGAAATAGAAATGAAGGAATATATAAATTTAATTAAGAATATATAATTATTGTAACTTAAGGAGTAAAAGTATGTCAGATAATGAAATTACTGAAGAACAACAGGATGAAGATATTATTTTATCTACTTTGACAAAGGTAAGGGCAGAAGAACTAACAGCTATATCTCAATATATGGGCCATGCTTATAGGTTAAATGCTGATGGCTACGAACCATTTGCAGAAAAAATGGAAGAGATAGCAAAAATAGAAATGAAACATGCTGAAGTAATAGGAAAAAGAATAGCTATTCTTGGGAAAGTTGCAGGTCATAGAAAATTGTTTACTCCAAAGACAGTTGAAACTGTTACAATACTACAGATGGCAGACGCAAATATGGAACTTGAAATAAATGCTATTGGTTTCTATAATGATGCTATTACAGTTTGTCGAGAACAAAAAGATAATGTTAGTGCAAATATATTAAATAGTATTATTATGGATGAACAAGAACATATGGAATTTTTCCAGGATGTTTCTAATTTAGTTAAAACTCATGGAGATGTTTATATTGTAAAATGGGCATCTGGACCCAAATAATATAATTTATTTGTCAAATAAAAAATATATTTCATGGCCAAATAACCTGAAATATATTTTTTATTATATAATTGTCCTCTTTTGTGTAGAGGACCAAAAAAAAGGAGAAAGAAGAATGCGAGTATTATTTTTGATGATTGTTTGTTTATTGGTAGCTGGTATTTCTTTTGCTGGAGATGTAAAAGTCGTTGACATTACCCCTCCTGCTGCTGGTGGACCTGCTGTTACGGCTACAAATGCCCCTACAGCCGCTCCAGTGACCACTCCAGCAACTACAGCTACTGTTGTTGCTAATCCCGGAACCGGCATCCCTATTGTTGATTCCGTAGTAAAAGGTGTAAAAAATACATCTGCAGCAGTTGTAGAAACTGCAAAGTCAACAACAAATACTGCTAAAGTAACTGTTGATTCCGCAGTGGGAGTTGGTAAGGGTGCAGTTAATACTGTAATTATGCCATTCACATCTTCTTGTTCTACTGGTAGCTGCCCTACCAGTTCTAATAATTATAGTCAAATGAACTATAATAGTGACACCTTCAAAAGTGATGATATGGGATTCTGAAATTGTAAAAATATATAAAGTAGTCAAAGGGGAGAATGGATTTTGGTCCATTCTCCCCTTTTTTGTTGTATAATAAAAAAGGAGAACAGTTTTAAAAGGAGAAAAAATGAAAATCAGAACAGGTTTTGTAAGTAATTCTTCAAGTAGTAGTTATATTGTTTTTGGATATAAAATTGAAAATGGAAAGAATGTATTGAGAGATATATTGTCGAAGCTATTTCCTGAATTTTATTCTTTTGATGATAAAAAGAAAAAAGAAACTTATGAACTTTTATCTTTCTATAATGACAATATCTATGTTGAATGGTTTGTCGATCATAATGATGTTTTAGTCGGAAAATTATTGGCATTTGTTTCTGGCGGAGAACTTATTGAAAAAGATATTAATGAAATATTAGAATTGAAAGATCAAGTAGAAGAAATTGGAAGAAAAATAAATATAAATTATAATCCTAAACTAATTTTAGGAATTAATGAAAATAATTAAAAGGAGAAAAACAAATGGCTAATTCCAATTGGAAAGTAGTAGAAGTCAATCATCATCCCCCTGAAGAATTATTCACTAATCTAAAAAAAGTAAAATTAACAAATGAATTGTCTAATATAGATATTTACGCTGATGCTAAAATATCATTAAAATTCTTTGATCCAAATCATCTTTCTCCAGCACAAAACTATATCCATATCAATGAATTAAATAAAATAGATCACCTATCCCATGAACTAAAAAGACATAATGTTGATCTTTTTACTTTAAATGGATATATTACAATCAAAACAGAAACACCATGTAATGATACGTTAGAAGAAATTGATGTTCTTCCACCTGTAGTTGAGTTCTCTGAAGAAGATAATGGACAACATCATAAAATTATAAATGATGGTATGCACCGAGTTGCATTAGCAAGATTAGAATGTAGCCTTATTCAGACTATTTATATTGAAGATATCCCTACAGAATATCCATATTATGCGTATCCCAGGCCAACTGGTTGGAATGGAATAGAAATGGTAAATTATACTGAATTTCCTGCTGATTATAATAAAAAATGGCATAGACTTCCTTATCCTCATTATAAAAATTTATTTAGGAATTTTAACAGCGCATTTCTGGCTAAAAGTCAACCAAGAAAAAGAAAAGATTAATATCCAAGTTCCCTTATAACCACACCTTCCCTAGCTAATCTCTTACTCAATAATATTTGCCATTTTCTTGATTTTTCTATTGCAGGTTTGAAAAAAGGACCAGATATATCTACTAATTCTTTTAATGTTTTTGGTTCCTGATTTTTATTTTTTAATCTATTGTATAAATGAACTATACTTGATATATTTGCGTCCCATTCAACAGGTAGTCGAGCATATTGTGTTTGTGTCATATTTTCTTCTCTACCTATAATTTCATTTGCTTTCTCTTCTTGTCCCGGTCTTTTTATTATATTTATAAAATGAGAAAATTCATGATCCAATGAAATTTCTATTTCTTCCATTATATCCCATAAATGATTAATATCTGGAGATTCTTCATTACTGAAATTCATTTGTAATGATATTGTTTTTTGGCTATGTGTGTAGCTGGCTCCTATACGCCATAAATTGCTATCAATTTTATCGCTAAAACGAAAATTAAAATAAATATTTAAATCTATGTTGTCTTGAATTGAACGTGAATTAGGTAAATTATATATTTTATACGTCCCTATTTTCAAAACTAATAAATAACCTTTATCTGTCAATGTTTTATTTTTTAATTCAATAAATTTATTAGATTCTTTTCCATTTACAGATAAATATGGTTCTATTATATTTTTTATTTTAGACAATATATCTTTTTTATCTCTTTTATCCATTTCCTGTGGAATTGTTGCTTTTTTATACCAACCCATATATTTTCTCCTAATATAACTATATTCTATTTTTATTTTATTTTTCCTACCAACTGATCCTTGAACTTGATTTTTTCTTTTTATTGTAAGGTAGAAGAAAAATATATAATTATCTAATATAATTTATTTCTTTATCTGGTTCTTTTTCTTTCATATCAATATTGTTTTCTTCTGAAACTTCTGATATTTTATTATTTATTTTATATGAATTTTCAGCAACTTTCCTACACCATGATATAAATTCTTCTATAGGCATATCCATTCTTATTTGATTAATTTTTTTGTGAATCCAATGAACATTATCAATTGTATATCCTTTAGAATTATTTATTCTATCAAGAGATGCTGTAAATTTTTTTCCTTCTCTTATATCTTTAGATGTTGCGAAAAACAAAACAATTCCAGTTAACGCACATTTTCTATCTTGTTCTAAAAACTTTTTCCAAAGTTGTTCTATAGTTATAGAAAATTCTAAATTTCTAATTTTAGCACCTCTCCAAATATCAGTAAAATAGCTTTTGGGTATTTCTCCATATCCTTTCCATGAATAGGATAAATTTCCATCAGGATGATCACAGCCACAACTTTCTTTCCCTCTTCTTAAATAATAACCTCTTATTGTTATATAATTTCCACAATCACATTTACATTTCCATAAACTTTGTGCTTTTTTATTAGAACCAGCAAATTCTACAATAGTTAATTTTCCAAATTTTTCACCTGTTAGATCATTTCTTTTATTTCCGCCTTTATTGCGTGAACAACCACAATGCAACGCCCCTTCTCCTCTTTTTATTTGAGAACCAACACGTTCAACTAATGAGCCACAAGAACATTTAAATTCCCAAATAACTCCAAGACCATATTTTTTACAAACTTTACGAATTGCAGTCAATTTTCCGAATGTTTTTCCTGTTAAATCATGTTCTGCTGCACAACCACAAGATTGATTCGCTCCGAGTTTTGCACTTTTTAGTAAAGTTTCGGATAATCTTTGAATTGTTTTTCCACAATCACAATGACAATTCCAAAGAAATTTTCCTGGTTTTAATTTTTCGCATAAATCTACAACTATCAACTTCCCAAAACGTTTACCTGTAAGATCTTTTACTGGATTACCCAAGTTGCAATCTCCTTTAAAAATATTTATGTCATTTAAAAATATAACATATTTATATTATATAATTTTCTTTATTTTTCCTTGAGTCAACTGATCCTTTTTTGTAATTCCTTGTCTTATTCTGTAGTAGAATACAGAAATACTGAAAGGAGAAGACAAATGACAAGTGTTGTGAAAAATCTCATTGAAAAACAAATCATTAAACCAGAGAAATTTATCGAAGATAATACTCATTATGAAGTAATAATGGGATCCGTTGCTTATGGTATCTCTGATGATACATCTGACCTTGATATTTATGGTTTTTGTATACCTCCAAAATTTTATATTTTTTCTCATCTAGCCGGAGAAATTCAGGGGTTTGGAAAGCAACATAAAAGATTCGACCAATATCAAAAACATGGTATTAGTTATCCAGATGGGAAGGCAGGTAAAGGACAAATTATTGATTTGAACATATATAATATTGTTAAATACTTTGATTTATGTCTGTCTTGTAATCCGAATATGATTGATTCTCTTTTCGTTCCACAGAGGTGTGTTTTACACTGTAGTAGAATTGGAAATATGGTCCGAGAAAATAGAAGATCATTTCTAAATAAAAGCGCATTCCATAGATATAAGAGTTATGCTTACAGTGAACTCAATAGAATTAAAAATAGTAAACCAAAAGAAGGTAGTAAAAGAGAAAAACTTATAGATACTTTTGGATATGATACAAAAAACGCTTGCAATGTAGTCAGATTAGCTGACCAAGCTCAACAAATTCTAACGGAAGGAGATCTGGATTTAGAAAGAAATAGAGAGCAATTAAAATCTATTCGTCGTGGAGAATGGAAATTTGAACAAATCCAAGACTATTTTACAAGTAGAGAAGAAGAATTAAATACATTATACAATGAAAGTAAAGTTATACCTAATAGGCCAGATGAAGAGAAAATCAAACAATTGCTATTAAATTGTTTAGAGGAACATTATGGGAAGTTGGATGATAGTCATGTTGCAGTAAATGATAAATATTTCAAAGCATTCCGAGAAATCCAAGAAATTGTAGACAAAAACCGCTAAACTCATATAATATATTTATCAATAATAAAAAAGGGAAATAAATGGAAGAAAAGTATAGTTGTCTTCAAGCTGATGATATAAACACAGGTATGTTTATTACATTATTGCAGCCTATAATAAATAAAATCAAAGGTCCAGTTCCTCCTATGGGAGAAATAAAAACAATTGATATAGAAGATCCAACTTTAATGGGTAGAGCGTTTGAGGTAATGGCTATTGATCTTCCTTATATAGCTGTTAGAGTTGTTGCAGAAGGTAAGAAAAGTAAAACATTTCCTTTGGATTTCAGGAGAGTTAAACTAAAGAAATTAAATAAGGAATATGTAGAAGTTATTACTGATTTAAATAATAAAATAGATGAGGATAATAAAGTTGATGAAATCCCAGAGAATTTAAGAGATGTATTAATTGAGAAACTTGATGAGATGGCCTCATTACTAGGGTGTGATATTGATGACGATGATGACATGGATGAAGATGACGACGAAGATGAAAATTATATTGATAAAGTTAACCGAGAAGAATAAATAAGGAAATATTATGTCAAATGAAAAAGAATTTAATGAAATATATAATTATTTAGTTGATTATGCTAATAAAAATAATTTTACATTAAATCCAGACTGGGAAGCAGTTAAAAGAGTAATTCATGGTCTAATAAAAAGAAAAGAAAAATCAGGTGAGTTATTCTGTCCCTGTAGACCTGGTACATTACCATACTTTATTTGTCCTTGTATTTTCCATAAAAATGAAATAGAAAAGAATGGCCATTGTCATTGTAGATTATTATTTAAAAAATAAAAAATATATTTTTTATTTTTTTAACTGATCCGACAAGCCAAAGAATTTATTTTATTTTCTATTAGAGGGAAAATAAATGAAGTCAAAATTTCAATATGATGATCATATGGACAAACCATGTATTGATTTGTGTAATGCTATTAACGAAATTCCAGGACTCATAACGAACGAATCATGCAGTGGTCATGGTAGATATGATTTTCAGATATGGTTCCGTGCCGAAACTATTATCGGTCTCTACATAGTCGCTCGTGCCATTGACAGGCGTTATGGTGGGCCAGCAACAAGAATGAATGACAAATGCTGGTCTTATTGGGAGTGTCATGTTGAGGATACCGATCTGACCGAAGATCCCGTTCACTTCCGTCTCACCAGCAATGGTGTCCAAGGCAGGATGGCGTATAGCCAAGCCAGGAAAATCTTCGCCAACATCAGGCAATTTCTTGATAATAAGAAATTAATGGAAATGTTTAAAATTTCAAAGAAAGAATAGAAAATGAGTAAAAATAAAAAACATAAAAAGTTCAAGCATATATGGAGTAATCAAACTAAAATTGGAGAGAGATTTGGTTTATCGGGAATAGCTGTAGGAAAAATTCTTATTGAGAATGGTTTAAAAGATAAAAATACAAAATTTGCTACTAATAAAGCTATAGCTCAAGGCTATGCCATTTCTACGCCACTACAGGATGGAACTCCTTTTTTCATGTGGAACAAAGAAAAATTAAAAGATTTAATTAGTGGAATACATAAACCACTTACAGAGGTTGAATTCTGGGTCAACAGAACAAGAGAAGCAATAATAGACGCAAATAAATCAATGGATAATGGAAATGATAAAATTGGTTTTATTATGATGGATTGTGCTTACGACGAAATCCCCAAAAATATAAAAGAAGAAGTCGTAGCTATAATTGAGAAAGAGGACAAGGCAACTGATCCGCCCAAGCAAAAAATCAATCCTATTGTAAATAGAAAGATAGAAAACATTATAGATCATGAGGATGAACCTGTAGATGAAGATGATTTATTTTCAGAAGAAGAAAATATTCCTATTGTAGATAAAGATGATATTTTTTAACAAAGGGAAAATAAAAATGAAATATAGAACAGGTTTTGTTTCTAATTCTTCTTCTACTGCTTTCATGATTACCAATAAATCAAATGAAGATAAATCTTTGTTAGATTTTGCAGAAGAAGTTCATTTCCTCTATGATCAATTTTTTGAACAATATCCTCTTTCTACTGTTGGAATGACTAAGAAAAAATTCTTTAAAAGTGCTAAAAAAAGAAATCAAATTATAGCAAAAGGTGAATTTGAATATGATTATGGAGATGAGGATTACGATGTAGTCGGAAGAGTGTTTGATTACATGTTAAGAGATGGTGGGGAAACAGAGAATTTTAAATGGAAATTTAGCAGGTCTTTAAGGGGAAAAAGTTCTCTAAATGAAGAAAGGGAAGAAAATGAAACTAACTAGTTACACTGTTAAGGATAAGAAATTTGGAGTTATTGATAGTGATAATTTCAAATCCTGTGTTTCTGATGTATATAATTTTAAATTTAATAAAGAAAATGGGTTTATGATGAGGTGGGGCAGTAAATATCAGGATGATCCTGATTTCTCCCCTATTGGTCCTGAACTTCTTGACCTTGAAATTAGCACTGGAGGATGTAAAAATAAATGTAAGTTCTGCTATAAGAATAATACAGATGGTCCCCCTACTAATATGTCTTTTGATACTTTTAAACTAATAGTTGATAAATTTCCTGCTACTCTTGGCCAAATTGCCTTTGGTATTACAGGAACTCAAACTAATCCTGATTTTATTAAAATGATGGAATATTGTAGAAAAATTGGGATTATTCCTAATTTTACAATGTCAGGTATTGATTTAACACAAGAGTTTGCTGAAAAGGCAGCTAAACTAGTCGGTGCTCTTGCTGTTAGCGCCTATCAATCAGATAAGAACGTATGCTATAATGCTATTAAAATGATGACTGATCTTGGACTAAAACAAACAAATATGCACCTAATGATTTGTCAGGATAATATTGACTTTGTTTATGAAGTTTTGAAAGATATTAAAGAAGATCCTCGATTAGAAAAACTAAATGCTGTTGTTTTTCTTTCTCTTAAACCTAAAGGTAGAGCTAAAAATAATTTTACTCCATTGGCAATTGAAGATTTTTCTAAATTGATGAAACATTGTATGGATAATGATATTGCTTTTGGTTTTGATTCCTGTGGAGCTACTAAATTTGAAACATCTGTTAATAATTTAGATATAGAAGAAAAACAAAAAGAAAATTTATTGTCCATGTGTGAACCTTGCGAATCTGCTCTTTTTTCTTTTTATGTAAACGTTCATGGAATTGGTTTCCCTTGCAGTTTCATGGAAGGAGGGAGTAATTGGGATAAAGGAATAGATATTAAAAATATAAATGATTTTATTAAAGATGTTTGGTATGCTAATGAATTTATTAATTGGCGTAAAAATCTTATTAATAACAAAAGAAAATGCCCCGAATTTATTATTTAGGAGATATGTTATGGAACCATTACCTAAACATATTGTTAGAGCATTGCCAGAATATATTATAGAATACAATAGAGATGATGCTTATTATTATTGGTCTATATGTCAACCAGATGCGAATTGGGGTGAGTATACTAGTGGTAAGGAAAGAAAATTGGAAGATGCTGTTAGAAAGGCACAAATATATAGGGATATTTGGGAGAGGAGAACTTTGATAATGACAGGTATTTTACCAGAAAAAGAATATTAAAAAGGGAGGAAAGAAAATGAAAATCAGGACAGGGTTTGTAAGTAATTCTAGTTCATCTTCTTTTTGTATCGCAGGTTATAGTTTTAAAAATAAAAAAGATATTAAAGAGGCAATGTTGAAATTATTTTCCCAATTGGGAAAAATGTCAGATAAAGATAAGAAAAGAGGTTGTAGACATCCTCAAACAGAAGGAAATTTCTGTCCAGAGTGTGGAAAATCTACTTAGATAGAAACAAATTCTCCTTTAGATGATTCTATAGATGATTTTATAGAGATGAATGGAGATGAAGAGGTTCAAGTATATTCTCTAGGAGAAAATTATGACGATGAAGTGGTAATTGGTGTTCTATTAGGTGAAGCTTCAGATAGTTCTTCACCTAAAATAACTAATTTTGATATACAAGATATTCAGAAAAGAATAAATTTAATTAAAGAAAAACTTGGTATTAAAAAAGAACCACAAGTGTTTACAAGTTTCGAATATTCATAAAGGAGAAAAAATGAAATATAAAAATTATGAAGCTACTATTTATGTAACTAATTTAGAAAAAGATTTTTGCAAAAAGTTAGATGGTGATTATGAACCAATTGACACAGCTTTGTCGAAATTTGGCTATTTCGATATAAATGAGATTGATAGTGAACTTGATATTAGTTCTAGAGATTATATTAAAGGTTTTTATCAGCAAGAAGATTTAGCTAAACAAATAAGTGAAGCAATTAAAAATATCGCAGGACCATGTAAAATCACTATTTATATTAAAGAAGAAAGTAAATTTATTTTTAGTAAAAATGAATAAAAAGGAGAAAAGTAAAATGGGTATTTTGAAGAAGCCTACTGCGTTTCATTTTAGGATTTCCGCAAAGATTCTTGGTATTAAGGACCAAAAATATCTTCCTATTGGAGGGGCTACTGCTTATTATGATCCTGATGAATATGGTGCCCATGTAGGAATTTCTCTTTGTTCTCTAAAGGATGTTTTTTGCAAGAGAACTGGATTTATTCGTGCTAAAGGATTTTCTGAAAGCACAAGTCATCTAACAATTATTGATACTCAAGAAGTTAATGAAGTTGTTGATGTTATTACAAAGTTAGTTAAAGAAAAAATGAAGAGGGTTTACAAAAATATTATTCCTCTTAAATACGTGGTTATTTCTGGAAAACGGAGGAACAAGATGGAGAAGAAGGTATCCAAGAAGACAACCAAGCGAGTAACTGTAAAGAAGGCGGTTGCGAAGAAGGCTACGTCAAAGAAGACAGTGCGAAAGACTGTAAGGAAGGCATAGGAAAGGGAGGAAGGAAGCGAGTCCCAACAGGGGAAATAAAAAAGGGAGCTTTGGCTCCCTTTTTTATTATTCAATTTTTAATTTACTTAATAATTTTTTACCTCGTTTATATGCCTCCTCAAGATCTTTTTCTGTAAACTGTGGCATATGATCAAACCTAATTCTCATTTTATCTTCATACAGATAAACCGTTAAATATGCTCCTTCTATAATAAAACATTTATCTCTATCTGATACTTCTTTATTTTTCAATTCTACTTCAAATTCACCTTCCTGTAAAAGACCAGTCATTCTTGCCCAAAAACTATAACAATTCTCTTCTACTTTGATTATATGGCCTTTCCACCTATCAATATATTTATATTTTTTAGTCATCACCTATAGCATCCTTTAACTGTGCAGTTGTCCAATATTTTTCTTCTGCTGGACGACTATATTGTTTAATAAACGACTCCATAAAAAATGAATCCTTTCCATTGTAATGGAAATCATCAGATTGATCAATATAACTACCTGTCAGTATTTCTTCTTTCATCTGTATAGTCAATTTACTTGCAATGCTCTCCATTAAAAAAGATAATCCAAACATATTGTTAAATGAAGCATGAACCGAATTTCTTGCCCTCCAATGCGTAAACATATTTAAAACATATTTATTATCTTTATTTTTTTCTAACTCTAAAGATACATGTCTCAAACAGGGTATGTGTGTACCAGCCCCACCCCTAACAGAATCGCTCCTGGGGTCTCCTAAAGTCAATACGGCCTTATGAGAGTCAGGTTTACGCACTAAACAATCAATAGCATATTCCAATTGGTTAATATCATCATCATTTACAATATATCCATCTTTTTTATTTAGTCCCCAATGAACCATCCTTGACTCGTAAGTATAACTCCAAGCCCTAGTACTCCCTTCTAATATTTCTCTTCGATAGTCCCACAGGTCTTCTGGCGTACAGGTAAATCCTTTATGAACCCTTGGTTCTCCACAAAAATCCTCAACTCTCATTATCATATGACATTGTTTACCTATAGGAGTACCTTCAGTCCAATAACGACCTGGATAGTCCTTGCCCTCATTATGAAGTTTCAAAAGGGCTTCCTCCCATGTACTGGCAATTGTCTTCCCTGTTACAATAATTGTTGGTTTCATTTTTTCTCCTTTTTGAAAATAAAAATCAATTCCAAATCTATTGTACAACAAAATAGAGGATTCTGAACAGAAAAAAATAATATAATACTATCATTCATATAAGGAGAAGATAAAATGGATACAGTTCTAAAAATTATAAAATTTGTATTTGATATTATTTATGGTATTTTTAAAGAAAAAGAAAAAGAGAATGAAGCAATTAGTGCAGAATCTAAACAAAAGGCTCTGGATACTGTTGGTGATTCATTAAATGTTGAAACGAAGGCTAAAGAGGAGATTAAAAATGTCGAGACTAAACATGAAACGGTTGACGATGGTAATGGCGGCATTTCTTTTGACAAATTTAATTCTGGTAAATAGCGGTTGCACTAACTCCGTCCTAGAAAGACATGTATTTGTCCAACCAAGATATCCTGTTATGCCAATAGCAGAAAGACCAACATTAGAAAATCTATCAAAAGAAGAGTTAGCTCCTCTAACTCCTGAAACAAAAAATAAAATAATTAAAAATTTTGATAATTTATTAATATACGGTAAGCAAAACGAATCTTCTTTGAAGTCGTATAACGATTACGCGACTTTAAATAACAAATCTTCAGAGGCATATGATAAAATAAAATAATTTTATATATTTTTTATTTTATATTATCAAAAATCCTCGCCTGCAAGCGGGGATTTTTCGTGGTGTAAATTAAAATGTTATAACAAAGTATACATTTTCGTAAGCTGAAGAAGAGCTAGAGCCTATTCCACTTAAAGAAGAACTAGAAGAATTAAATTGCAATGAACTTGAACTTGATACACTAGAACTAGAACTAGATTCGCCAAATGAGGTAGAACTTGAACTTGATTCCCCTAATGAACTTAAACTAGATGAAGAATAACTTGACTCTGAACTGCTTGAATTTACTAATTCAGATGAAGAACTAGAACTGGATAAAGAACTAGGTGATGAACTAGAACTAGATTCAGAACTTGAAGATTTTGCTATTTCAGATGAACTAGAACTAGATAAAGAACTAGATGACTCCCCTAATGATGAAGATGATGAACTAGATTCAGAACTCTCACTTGATTGTGAACTAGGACTACTTAAACTAGATGAACTATTACTTGATAACGAACTTTCACTTGATAATGAACTAGTTGAATTTATCAATTCACTTGAAGAGGAACTAGACGAAGACTCACCTAAAGATGTAGAACTTGAACTCGATTCACTAGATGAACTCAAACTAGATAAAGAACTTTCAGATGATAAACTAGATAAAGAACTAGAACTAGGTGATGAACTAGAACTTGATTCTGAACTACTTGAATTGATCAATTCAGATGAAGAAGAACTTGAACTAGATTCTCCTAACGATGTAGAACTTGAACTTGACTCACTGGAAGAACTTGAACTCGACTCACCTAATGAAGTTGAACTAGATGAAGATGGACTAGATAAACTTGAAGAACTAGATTCAGAACTACTTGATTTTACTAATTCTGATGAACTAGAACTAGATGAAGACTCTCCTAAAGACGTAGAACTAGAAGATGATTCACTGGAAGAACTGGAACTCGATTCTCCTAATGAGGTTGATGATGATGATTCAGAGCTTAATGATGATTCACTACTTGAACTTCCTAATGAAGTTGATGATGAACTAGATTCTGAACTTCCACTTGACAATGAACTAGAACTACTTAAACTAGAAGAACTTGAACTTTCACTAGATAATGAACTACTAGAATTTATCAATTCAGATGATTGTGAGCTAGGACTACTTAAACTACTAGAAGAAGATGAACTATTACTTGATAATGAACTCTCACTTGATAATGAACTAGTTGAATTTATTATTTCACTTGAACTTGATGAACTTGAACTATTACTTGATAATGAACTACTAGAAGAACTGGATAATGAACTACTACTAGAAGATGAATTACTACTTAAACTACTGGAAGAACTAGAAGAAGATGTCTTTTTACTTTCTTTTAATTCAAGAGCACCCATATCCCAAGCACTACCCTGCGGTCGTGTTTAATTTACTGCATCCCAGTCAAAATTAACAATAGTTACACCAGTATCTACTGCTTCAGAAGATTCTTTTAATTCTAAATTATTAGTAGTATTAACAAATTGATTACTAGATGATTTATTAATTTTATGTCCACTTCCGCCGCCATCGTCAGCCGTTCCATCTGCTGACATGTTATTCAATGAAGAGCTGACGGACCCATATACAGGCCAGGTGAAGTCAGTAGCGCAATCCATGACGATGTTGTTGCGAATCGCGGTGACGTACATCTCGCTATTTGGTACGAATGGAGGAAAACCAGGCGATTCATAGAGATATATGCCTTCATTGAGCGTGTTTTCGACTGTGTTGTTGTCTATAATCAGTCCGTTGATGACGCTGGCACCCTCGACACTCACGGCTATACCTTTGGTCATCGTGTTCGCGCCGTAGATTAGGTTGTTGCGAATGACTATATCATCACCGGCTCCCTCATATACCTGAACGTTAATTCCGATGGTAGCGGTAGAATTGTCATCAATCAAACATCCATCGACCAAGCACCCCGTGAAGTTGCCGTAATCACCGGCAAAATCAATTGCAGACCCGCCTCCGACGTTCATGTTGATGCTGATGCCCTCAATCCTAACGTAGGGCATCCTGTAATCAAAAATAGCATCCCCACCAGAGCAATCTATGTGTGCGCCAGTGCCAGGAACTCCCGTGTGTCGCTCTCCGTCAGCGGCATAGATGCGTGGGTATTCAGTGGCGTTTGGAGAAGCCGACCAGTTCATCAACGATACTGCGCCAAGATTTCCTCCCGTATAACATTCGGCCCATTGACAAGCTCTAATTTGGTTATCAGCCCAATCCTCCCATAGGGCTAATGTAGTGAAATCACCACCACCTCCTGGTTTCACCGTTTTTATTATTGGACATGTATCGGCAGATGAACTAGAAGAACTAGATGAAGAATTAGAACTAATGCTAGAACTACTAGATGATGAATTACTACTAGAACTAGAGTTTGAAGATAAACTACTTGATGAACTTTGTGTACCATCGAATAATTCAAGAGCACCAATATCCCATATTGCTCCCTGTGGTCTCCATCCTGTATCATGATCAGCATCATTAGAGAATGTTGTTATTGTTATACCCGCTTCTATGGCATCAGAAGTTTCTAAAAGATTAAAATTAGATGCTGCGTTGATAAATTGATTTGTCGATGTTTTATTTATTAAAGAGCCAGTTGCTCCCCAATCATCACCTGTAGCATCAGATGATAAATTATAAGAAGCAATTAAAGAACCATTAGAAATAGATTCATAAAAATCAGAAGTTCCACTATCCATCCCAATATTGTTTTTGGCCGTTACATTTAATGTAGCTACACCTTCTGGACCACTAATTTCATCAAGATAAAAACTATATCCAGACATATTTTCAACTGTATTGTTATACAATTCAACTGTTATATCAGCATTAGCAAATGAACCCGAAACTGATATGTAGATTCCTGCGCCGCCAGTGGCGGTGTCATTACCAAGAACTATATTGTTGCGAACAACATTATCAATGCATCCCGTCACATGAAATGCTGAAAGCACAATACCATGATAAGAACTTGCCGTCACTTGCACCTGCACCAAATTTCCATCAATGATAACTCCTTTTGGAGAATAAGAAGCAATAGCACTTCCGCTCCCAGAGTCATCAACGATTCTCAACCCCTCAATCCGAACATATTGAACGTAATTCCATATATTTCCATTGATATAAGCCCCAGTTCCAGTTTGTCCTGTATGGCGTTCTGCAATCGGAGTATAAATTCTTGGATAATTACCAGCAGTCGGAGTCGAAGTCCAAGAATCAATTGTTAAATCGCCAAGGTCTCCACCAGTGTAGCACTCGGCCCATTGGTCGGACGTGGCCTGGCCGTCAGCCCAATCCTCCCATAAGGCAAGTGTGGAATAATCCTTGCCCGGACCCACAGTCTTTACCGTTGCCACGAAAAACTCCAATTATGTGCGATCTGAATCATCAAAAAATAAATCTGATAATTCTAGAAATTCGACCATTGGCTTGTTACATATTGGACATAATTCAGCCGTATCATAAATTTCATTACATATTTTACAAAATTGTCTGGAACCAATTTTATTTGTTGGAGAACATGGTTCAGAAGTTATATTAGTAGGATCTATCCCAGGAGAGCCTGCAAACATATTTGATTGAGTAATATCGTTAATAACTTGTCCAACTTTCACTCTATATTTAGAACGATTTGTTATTATTAGTTTGGATAGATTCTCTGGATTAGACGAAGACGAGGATTCAATATATTTGGTACATGAATAAGGATATGAAATTATACCACCTTCTGGAATTTTATTTTCCAAATCATCATCTTCCAATAATGTGATAAGAAATAAACGTCTTTCCTCATTACCCCAAGGAGAACCAAATCTTTTAGCGACAATAATATCTCCAGTTTTTTTACTATCCTTTTCTCCTTCAGCTATATTTCCCTCACTCTGGTTCCCTCGACGCAGACTTACACAAATTTCTAGCATAACAATTCTCCATTCAATTAATTAAATAAATTATGTTCTAAGATATCGAACAATTAATGATACATTAGTAATATTAGTTGCTGAATCTACATTAAATCTAAGAATATCCCCAGCAACTAACGTTTTATTCCATCCCAATAATATTAAATCTGTTGATTTGATAGCTGAAACAATTGAAGGTGGAGTTGACCCAGTAATAGAATTAGCAACGGTAGGCGGATAACCAGGATAATTATTCTTCCAAATATCAATTTGTATTGAGCCAATTTGGTCAGCCAATAATGTAACTTCTTCAATAGTTGCATTAAATGCTATTCGTGAACTACATTTAATTCCTGTGGTAATCGTATTTCCTCTACCATCTAATACAACTTGAAAACTTGTAGTAGAAAGATTAATAACGATATCTCTTACTTCATCTAATTCTGCCTGTACAACAGTACCGCCAGGTTCTGCACTTCCATAAGAAATTAAAGTCAATAGTCCATTATTTATCGCCCCAGTTATTGATGCTAATCTTCGATATCTATCATCAATTTGAACTATTTGACCTGGTTCTAATAATAATCTAATAGGTTCTACGTCCTCCACTCCACCTAGTTGTTCTTTGCTACTAATATCAAGTAATCCTGAAACATGATTAGCCTGTATTAACATGATTATTTCCTTTGTGTAGGAATATCTAATTCATCTCTCATAGACCTTTGAGGTACTTTAACTGTAATATCACCTTTTTTATCTTGTACGTCAGTATTTAAATAATTAGAAATATGATCATCATTCCTATCATAATCACCTTTCATATCATCTATAACTTTTTTTATTTTTTTAGGTATTTCAACTGTATGATAACCTTCTTTATAATAGGATTTTTTTACATCCTCTAATTTATTGATTATATTACTATAACACTCTTTTGCATATTCTATATTATCTTTATCAAAATAACAATCTTTTCTATATGCATATTGACCTAGATAAGTCTCTGATATGTAACAAGTTACAACAATAAACTTTTCCTCTATTTCCCTCATACTTACAGAACCTAAATAATTCGCATCCCTTTTATTAACTGATATGAATTGAATAGTATAAGAATATTCATTATTATTAGATTCTTTTGATTCGTTTCTAGCTACTAAAGAACGAATAGCTTTACTCGATTTAATATCATTAGATACTAAAGATTGAATAGCTTTATGAGGATCATTGTTACTATATACCACAGATTGATTAGATTGGCTCTCAACAGACTCATCTTCTATCTCTACAGAATCTCCATCCATATTAAAATTAATATTTATATTCACACCTGACATGAGCTTCTGTAAATCACCTAATAATATAGTCTTCCTTTTCTTGGAAGCTGTCTTTATCATTGGAGTCTTTATATTTTCTGGATTATACCAACTCATTTTATCCTCCCTTTATAAAATATATCAATTCTATATTCTAATTATATTTTATTTTTCCTTCTCAAAAAAAACAAAAATCAACTGACAATTCCCACTTTTGCTGTATAATAGATAAATAAAGAAGTAAAATTATGTCAAAAGATAATCAAATAGAATGGATATTTTATTTTTCCTGCCAAAAAAGAAAAAAATAGACACCTGTTCCTGTTTTTTGCCGTAGAATAGCCAACGAAAGGAGTTCTACTATGGAAAAGAAAATTCAACATGTTGAGTATTTAGGTTCTTCTCTAACGGCTATAGATGATGAAGATGGCGAGAAAATATGGAAACCAGAAGAAATGGTCAACATGATAGAAACATCTAAAAAATATAATATAAATTTAATGTTGCCATTTATTAAATATAAGTTAAAAAATAAAATTATATCTAATCCTAATTCTTTTAATTGTGGCATAAGTCATCTGCTCCATGCTAAAGCAATGGAGCTTGTTCCTAAGCAATTCTCTTGCCTGAAACAATAGGCCAGGTGACTTTGGCCCTTTTACTAATATTAAATGAAGCATTTAGATCAGCATTACTTTCATAACCACAACTTATACATTTAAACTCACTTTGACTCAACCTATTCTTTTCATCTGTATATCCACATTTACTACATTCTCTACTTGTATTATATGGATCAACAGTAATAACAGGTATTCCAGATAATTTACCTTTATATTCTATATACACTCTTAACTCACTAAATGCCCATTTACCATACCTACTACGTTCTTTTCTTGGTTTATTAACCGTTGGCTTGAAGTAAGTTAAATCCTCTAATGCAATACCTACTCCAAGTGCCTTAGCCTTACTAACTATCTTCTTTGATATAATATGATTTATATTACTCTTGAATCTTCTCTCTTTACCTGATAACTTTTTCAAATGTCTTTTACTCGATTTTGTCTTCTTACTCTGTAACCTACTCTTTAATCCTTCTATCTGTATTCTTTTATTATTTACCTGTTCACCTGAATACATTTTCCCGTCTGAAGTAGTAGCTAAATTAATAATACCAAGGTCAACACCAAGGAATTCTTTTGGATTAATAGGATCAGGTTCAGGTACATCCACAACAACACAGAGATAAAAATTATTATTTTTATATATTAGGTCAGCTTGCCCTCTGATTCTTTTTACTTTTAATTTAGCATATTCTCCAAAGACAAAAGGTATAATGATTCTGGAACCAAGAACAAGTAAAGAAACTCTTTCTAAACCTTTGATAGTCATTATTCTATCATCATAGACCATAGCTGAATAATTAGAAAAATGATGTTGAACTGATTTATTTATTTTATATGTTTCTATTACTTTACCAATTGCTCTTACTGCCATTTGAGAAGAAAGATTAAAACATTCTCTGATATGGTAGTAAACTAAATGATGAAGTTTAACTTTACTAAATATTTTATTAGTAAAAGCAATTTCAGAAACATAATTACAGGCATTATTAAAAGCTCTCATGGTATTGAGTAAAGCCTGTTTCTGTTCTTCTGTTGGTAATAATTTTAATTTTACTGTCAGGTTCATAATTATGTTCCTTATCTATTCATTACTTCAATATTATACAAGGAGGATAAAAATTCCTGCATGAAAATTTATTTATTATTAGCCAGCAATTCCTCCCGCCGCTAAAGCAAGCGGGTTTCCTTGCTGGAAAACCCTATGAACTTATTGTATGGATTTATGACAAAAAACAAGATATTTACTATTTTTATAGAATTTATAGAGTGTAAAGGAAATGATTTTTATGTTTGAAAATAAAATACAAATAGTAGGATATTGGAATAATTACCAACCTACTCCTGATGGACTTATTGCTGTAGGTGATTATATTTGGCCGCAAGAATTAATATCTGAAAATAAAATAGAAAATATGGAGCAAATAGTTCATTATCTTTTAAATGGAAATAAAGCAGTAGGCTATATGGGATTTTCTGGTTGTAGAATTTGTAACAAACATTTAGGATCATATGATTATACAGATGGAACATGGATGTGGCCTGAAAAATTGGAACATTATGTTTCAGAACATAATGTAATATTACCAGAAGAATTTATATCTCATATGAAAAAATCTAATTGGCAAGTAAAAATTATTAATTTTAATATAAAAGAAGAAGATATAAAGTCAACAGATAAATTCTGGATTAAATGGTGTAAAGAAAGACATGAGCCTTTATTTGTTCCTCAAAAATATGTTGAACCACCAGTTAAAAAGCAACCACGACCATCATTTATTGAAACAAGTCATGTATATGAACCAGCATATGGACCAAAGAAAATTAAATCATCTGTAAAGGAGAATATGTAATGAAAGATGAATTAAAATTAAACAGAGTAGGTTATTGGAATGGATATTATGAAAAAAATAATAAATATATTTGGCCTCAAGAAATTATATCTAAAAATAAAATAGAAAATAAAGATAAAATAGTTCAATATCTTTCTAAAGGATCTGATGCTATATGTTGGAGAGGATTTGCTGGTTGTAGAATTTGCGATACACTATTAGGAACCAGATGTCTTTCAGATGGAACTTGGATATGGCCCCAAAGATTAGAACATTATATTATTGAACACAATATTGTTCTTCCAGAAGAATTTATTAATTATATGGAAGAATCAAATTGGGAACCAAAATCAATTAATATAGAAAATATACACATAAATTCAGACGATACTTTTTGGATTAAATGGTGCGAAGAACATAGAAACCTTGAACTTGCGCCAAAAAGAAATCATTAAAGGAGAAATATAATGAAATTTAGAATTGGGTTTGTTTCTAATTCCAGTGCTTGTTCTTTTTTAATCACAAATAAAACAGATGAAGATAAATCTCTATTTGATTTTTTAAAAGAAGCGAATCCTTCTTTTTATGAAAAAATTAAAAAACATGATTGGAATTATAATGATTATGGAGATAATTATTATGAAAGTAAAAAAGAATTCTTTTTGAGAATTTTTAAAATCATAAATAAAGAAAATAATACTCCTGAAGATAATGAAAATCAAATTATATATAAAGGTGAACATGAATATCAATTTGGAGATGGTGAAGGATACGAGATTGCTGAAATTTTCGAGAAAGCTTTAGGTTTAAAAAGTGGTGGATATGAAACAAAAAGTTTTAAATGGGAATCACATAATTAAAGGAAAATAAATGAAAATATTACTTATTATTATTTTATCTATTTTTTGTTTTATTATTGGATATAACGTTAGAAAATATATAAACAATGAGCCTGACACTAAAATACAAACCATTATTATTGATAATAAAAAAGAAATAAAAGTAGTTCCTATTATTGAGAAAAAAGTAGAATCTACTAATAAGAAAACAGATGAAGAATTTGGCCCAACTGGACATACTGGACCTATTTGGCCTGAAATTAATACTAAATAATTTATTTTATTATTACCTAAAGGAGAAAAAGAAATGAAATTTAGTCTAATTACTATGTTATTTTTTATTTTTATTTTTAGCGGTTGTAATGTAGGTGGAGATGTAAGTAATAATTATATTGGGGTGAGAAATCCTATTGTTTCTGATGGCTGTTGCTATCAACATCTACAGTTTCCCATTGTAGTAGGAACAAGAGAAGACCCTGTTCTTTGTCATTGTAATCGTGTAGAATTATCTGGAAGCACTGGCCCAGTAGCACCTGGCCCTATTACTACTCCTATTACTCCTACTGTAGATAAAAAGGATATTCCACCTGCAGCTAAATAATTGATTATTTATTTTTATTATTGCCCTGTAGTTTAACTGGATAAGACAACAGATTTTGATTCTGTAATTCCTGATTCAAATTCAGGCGGGGCAACCAAAAATTCAACTTACCGGAAATTCCAGTTAGTTCAATATAATTAAATTCTCCTGTAGCTCAATTGGAAGAAGCGTCGCCCTGTTACGGCGAAGGTTGGACGTTCGATCCGTCCCAGGAGAGATAATAAAAATCAGTTATCTGGGAAACCCGGATAACTGAAATAAATAAAAAATAAAAGGAAAATAAAAATGGATATAGAAAAACAAAAAGATAAACAGATTGAATTATTTTTAAAACTATATGCTGGACCAGATGGAGAGTTACCTATGCCAGATGGAAATGATATTGGTTATGATTCTGTTTTTGCAGAACATTTTAGACAAATAGCAGTAGAAGAAAGAGAATTATTAGGGAAAATGGCTAACCAAAGATTTGTTGATTAAAAAAGGAAAATAAATAAATGATAGAAATAGTCCAAGGTAACATATTAGATTCAAAAGAAAAATATATATGTCATCAGTGCAATTGTGTAACTAATACAGCAATGGGTTTAGCTAAAAATATATTTATTAAATATCCTTATTCCAATGTATATAAAGATAGAATTAAATTTGATCAAGCTGGAACTATTATTATTTCTGGTAATGGTAATGATCAGAGATATATAATCAATATAATGGCCCAGGTTTACCCTGGTAGTCCTAAATTCCCTGATAGTAATTATGATGGAACTATGGCAAGAATAGGATATTTTAGAAATTGTTTAAATAAAATAAAAGAAATAAATAATTTAGAATCTATTTCTTTTCCTTTCCAGATTGGTTGTGGAATGGCAGGAGGCGATTGGAATACATATTCAAATATGATTGAAGTATTTGCAAATAACACACCTGCTATAGTAAAAATATATAAATTGTAATTTTCAATTGATCCTGAATATGATATTTTTCTTTTCATTGTAATGGAGTAAAAATGACAAGTAACCAATTAATTATTCTTTTAGATATTCATAAAGGATTTAGTAGAGATAAGATAATCGAGACTTTGGATATTGTAAATGAAAATAATCCAGAAGCATATAGTGAAAAAATATATATTAAAAATATAGAAAAGGACTTGGAATATTTATATATTAATGGACTTGTAGAAAGAATAGGTGATAATATATTTAGATTAACTGAAGTTGGTGCTGAAGTAGTTAAAAATATATTAAATTATTCTTTTATTTTCGAAGATAAATATTATAATTTTGAATCATAAAATAAAGTAAAAATATAATTCAACCAGAATATATATTATTATTTTTCGTTGGAACGCAATCCTTGCGATTGCGACAGACAAAAACAGTAATATAGATGCAGGTTCAAATCCTGTTATTTTTACTTTTTATTGCGGATTCGTCTAACGGCAAGACAGGAGCCTCATAAGCTCCATAAGGTAGTTCAACTCTACCATCCGCGACTAATAAACAAAATAAATAATATACATGGAATAATAAAAAATGAAATCAAATTTATTGGATATATACACTAAAATAAGATCATATTCAGAGTTAAAAGATGGATGGAATTATGGTTCAGGGATTCCAATAAATGAAGCAATAATAACTAAATGTATAAAAATTATAGCTATTCATTTTAGAGATAATTATTATATTAATTCTTTTCCTGGCGAAGATGGTAGCATAATGTTATTATTTTATATTAAAGAGGAGGACAAAGCAATAGAATTAATTGTCAATCAAAGAGGAGTAGAATTTATATTGGAACAAGATTTAATTATAGTTTTAGAAGAAAATATACCAGACTGTCAGATAGATAATTATTTAAATAAATATTTACATGGAGAAAAAGAAAATGAGTAAAAATGAATTTATTAAAAATATTATAGAACAAAATCGTGCTGCAAAAAAGTCTCGTCCAACTGATAACTGGTTTACGATTGATAGTAAAATAAATACAGAAAATATTCATAGTTTTGTTGATGAATATACTTTAGGTCCAGGAAATTATGATAAATTAAGAAATTTTGAAATTATTGAAATGTTAGAAGATATGGAAGCTGGTTTATGTACTACAAATGGAGATTCAAATCCAGTACAATATGTAACCGTAAGACAACTATCTATTTTAATTTCTGCTTATTTAAAATTAAATGAGTCTAAAGAAAAAGAATTATTAGAAAAATTTAATGAATGACATGAAGGGAAGTAAAAATGTCTGAAAAGCCATACGACGAGCCTCTTGGTCCGATGCATGGTCCACGTCTTACAAAGGCGTATGAGCTTCGCGATCAACGTATGGAAGAGCTTTACGCCCTAAAGAACCCCACCAACCGACAAAACAAAGCGGCACTTGAGAAGTGTAGATTGGCTTACCAAGAGATACTCGATGCCATCAGAGCAGAAAAAGCAGAGACTATGCGTGAAATATATGGAGACAAACCTAAAACAATTTGGAAAATAAAAAATGAAAACAAATATAAAATTTGAAATTACACATGATCAATTATTGACAAGCAATAGGAAACTTGATAATTTGCTTCATTCTCTTCGTTCTGTACCAGATAAACCTATATCAAAAGAAATTTTATCAAATATAAGTGATCAAATAATAAAATCAAGTTCTTTACTTTCTTTATTAAATGATCAATTAAGAGTTAAAATCAATATTCAAAATAGACAAAAAGAAAAATTAGGAGAAAAATAATTTTATGTTTTTAATTGAAGTACCTAAATTAGTTGAAGAATTAGATCCAAGTAATAATTTAGACCCAAGTAAGATACATGCTTATTCTCGCAAAAAATTAACATGGAAATGTAAAAAAAATCATATTTGGCAAGCTGCTACTTATAGTAGAGTTAGAGGAAATGGTTGTCCTTACTGTTATGGTTGGAGAACACCTAAAGAAAAAAGTTTATTATTTTTATTTCCTGAATTAGCTGCTGAATATAGTAAAAAGAATAAAATAAATGTTGATGAGATTGGTCCAGGTTCGCATAAAAAGGTCTGGTGGACCTGTAGTCGTGGACATGAATGGCAAGCAGTAGTATATAGCAGAAGCAGAGGTAACGGATGTCCTTATTGTGCTTCTAAAATAGCTACTCCAACATATAGTTTTTCTTATTTATTTCCTGAATTATTAAAAGAATGGGATTATGACAAGAATATTGTAATTGATCCGACAAAGACCCTTCCTGGTTCTAATAAAATAGTATATTGGAAGTGTGAAAAAGGGCATGAATGGCAAAGTGATATATGTAGAAGAAGTAATGGAGCAAGTTGTCCTTTTTGTTTTTGGATTAAAAGAGGAAAAACAAGAAAAGAAACAATAGTTCCTATTGAAACTGACAAAGAAAACGACGAATAAAGGGAAAATAATAAAATGTTAAATATTCAAAAATTTATTAGAGAAAATTCTCTACAGGAAGCTATTGATAAATGGAATCTAAAAATCTATGAAGAAGATGGTCTAATTCAATTAAATTATCATTTAATAAACTCACCTAAAGGAATCCCTGAAGTAGATGAATGTAGAGGACTAATATTAAGAAAAGATACATTTGACATTGTTGTTTATCCTTTCCATAGATTCTATAACTATGGAGAAGGACCAGCAGCAAAAGTAAACCTAAATACAGCTAAACTACAAGAAAAAGCCGATGGCTCTATGATTATTCTTTATTTCAATCCTATTACTAATAAATGGAATGCTGCTACCAGAGGAAGGATCTTCGCCGATGGCCCAGTAGGTATATTTAATAAAACATTCAATGAGTTATTCTGCTCTACACTATATAAAAATAAAATAGATTTACAATACCTGTTACCTAATATTAATTTTATTTTTGAATTAATTGGTCCAGAAAATAGAATTCTAACTAAATATGATAATAATGAACTTGTTTTAACTGGAGCAAGAAATATAATAAATTGTCAGGAATTAGATGAAGTAGAATTAGATCTATATGCCAAATTCTTCCATGTCAGGAGACCTAAAGAATTTTCTTTTAATTCTATGGATTCTATTAAAGAATTATTTAATTCAATTGATCCTTTAGATGAAGGATTTGTTCTTATTGATTACAATGGAATGAATAATGGTAGCTATAATAGAGTAAAAATAAAAAATCCCAGGTATCTAGCTATTCACCATTGTTTGAATGCTGGTGAAGGTGAACTATTCACTAAAGAAAAAATAGTTAATATAATTAGAATAGGTGAAATTGATGAATTGATTTCTTATTTTCCAGAATATACTGATAAATTTATTGAAGTAAAAAATACATTTAATAAATTAATAGATGATATAGCTAATGTATTTGAATCAATTAAACATTTAGGAACTAATAGAAAAGAATTCGCTTTAGCTGCTACTAAATATAAATTTTCTGGTGCTCTTTTCATGTTGTTAGATGGTAAAATAAAAGATGGGAAAGAGTTCCTGATGAAAATGAACGAAGACAATTTATATAAATTACTTAATATTTAATTTTATTAACATGAAAGGAGTAAGTAATGGAAAAGGTAAATATTATGTATGCTCTTCTACCAAATTTCAATGACGATACTTATGATTGCACAATGAAGGAATGTAGATATTCAAATATAGAATATCTTCATACAACATTGTTTTGGACAAGAAAAGAAGCACAAGAAGGTAAGAAACAAAATCCTCATTCAATAAAGAATATTGTTCCTTTAATTTCTGAAGAGAATGTAGTAGGTAACTGGACTTTACTTGAAGATTCAAAACCATATAAAAAATTCTGGCTTTGTATGGATGAATTTAATCCACTTAATAACGGAAGAAGAATAGGATATGCGTTTTTATTCAAATCACGAGAAGACGCAAGGAAATACCGTAAATATTTAGTTGAAGCTAGTAAATATAATAAACATTTAATTTCTATATCAGCACCAAAATCTTTCTATGCCCAAGGTGAATATTGCGAATCAAAAACAAAAGAATATTCAATTTAACATAAAGGAGGAATAAAAAGAAATACTGTATAGCCATAAACCTGTGAACCTGATTTCTTTTTATATTTTCATTTTCGAGGAAAAATAATGGACACAGATTTCGATGATTGGTTAAGAAGAGCACCTAATGTATACGTTAGAAATTCTGCCATTTGCTATGATTGTAAACATTGCATCTACAACCCATTAAAAAATGAAAAATATTATGGTCAAAAAGAATGTTTAAAAGATGTAAGAGATAGTAGACCAGTTGATATTAAATATAAATGGCAATCTTCTTTTTCTTTTTGTTTTGATTATCAAAAATAAATAAAATAAAGGAATATGTTGATAAATATTAGAAACATAATTTGTATTTATTTTTTGTTTTTATGGGGGTGAATTGATTCGACATGATGAAGGAGGTTGAAGTTGCAGGTAGTGGTTTGTCAGTTGGCCACTTTAATAAGCTGACTCAAACAATCATCTGCTGATGATTATGCTCTCGCTGCCTAATGGTAGCTAGGAAATCAAAGAATAGCCAGGTCTTTGAGAGTACGACTAATTTTCTGGCCCGGCTTCTAGGAAAGACTAGATGAATGTAGGTCAAAGACCTAATGACGGTTGGAAAGACAACTGAGGATTGCTGGCGAACCAATAATAAAAATCACCAGATAAACCTGTAGATACTTCTTCCAAAAACATTCATGGACGGCGGCTCACTACCGCCCACCTCCACCATTTTTGTTTCTATGGAGAGGTGTCCGAGAGGTTGAAGGAATTGGTTTTGAAAACCAATAAGGGGCTTGCCCCTTCCTGAGTTCGAATCTCAGTCTCTCCTTTAATAAAAATAAATTATATATAGGAATATAATATGTTAAATCAAGGACTATTTTCATCTAAAACAGATTTATGGTCCACTCCTCAACATTTATTTAATGAACTAAATAAAGAATTTAATTTTACGGTAGATGTTTGTGCTAATAAAAATAATAATAAATGTAATTTTTTTTATTCTGTAGATGATGATGGATTAAAACAAAATTGGACAGGGATTTGTTGGATGAATCCTCCTTATGGTAGAGAAATTAAAAAATGGATCAAGAAGGCATATGAGTCAGGTAAAAATGGTACTATAGTTGTTGGTTTATTGCCTTCTAGAACAGACACAAGTTGGTTCCATGATTTTATTTATGGTAAAGCAGAAATTAGATTTATTAGAGGTAGATTAAAATTCGGAGATGGGAAGAATTCAGCACCATTTCCATCTATGATTGTTGTCTGGAAGTAAAATAAAATGTTAACATGTCCATTTCCTTGGTTTGGCGGGAAAAGTAAAGTATCAGATTTAGTTTGGGCAAGATTTGGAGATGTAAGAAATTATGTAGAACCATTTGCAGGTAGTTTAGCAGTATTATTAGGCAGACCTAGTAAGCCAAGAATAGAGACAGTAAATGATAAAGATAGTTTGATATGTAATTTTTGGCGAGCAATAAAAAATAATCCAAGTGAAACTGCTAAATATGCTGACAATCCTATAATTGAATCAGATTTACATGCCAGACATTTATGGTTAAAAGAAAATATAAAAGATTTAAGGGGTAAATTAGAAGCTGATATTAATTTTTTTGATTGTAAGGTCGCAGGCTGGTGGTGTTGGGGTTTGTGTAGTTGGATAGGGAATGGTTGGTGCGGGCCGTCTGGGGGCGCTTGGAGCATCGTAGATGGCAAATTAGAGAAGGTTAGAGACCCTATAAATGGAATAAATCGTCAACGTCCTCATTTAGGGGATAAAGGGCAAGGAATAAATAAAAATATAGATATATATCAATGGTTTATTGATTTAGCTAACAGGTTAGAAAGAGTTAGAGTAGTTTGTGGGGATTGGGAGAGGGTTTTAGGCCCAAGTTCAACAACTAAAAATGGAATGACAGGTGTTTTTCTTGATCCTCCTTATAGTGCAGATAGAGATGACAGATGTTATAGAGAGGATGAAAAAAATATATCAAATAAAGTTAGAGAATGGGTTATTGAAAATTGCTCTAATTCATTGATGCGTATAGCTTTATGTGGATATGCTGGTGAGCATAATTTACCTGGTTGGGAATGTATTGAATGGAAAACAAATGGAGGATTGGGAAATTATGGGAAAGGGAAAGCAAAAGAAAATAAAAATAAAGAAAGAATCTGGTTCTCTCCTAACTGTTTAGAAAATAAAGAAAATATTATATAAATTTCCAACTGATCCGTTCATGTCTTTTTTCTTGTTCATTCTACAATAGAAAAGGAGTGAGAATGGTAAAAAGTAACAATGATAAAATTTGCTCTACATGTAAAGGTGAAGGATGGATTACTTCACCAGGTCCAAACTATTTTAATTGCGAAGGCGGTGGGGATTGCGAAAAAACTATCCCAAACTGGACAAAAGAAGATTGTAAAACTTGCGGGATGATTAAATGTCCAGAATGTAATAATTTATTGAAATAAAAAAGAGAAAATAAAAAATGAATATATTATATGATATTATTAGAAAATCAATTAAAAATTCAGGTGGTAGACTTCAACTTTGTCATATTAAATCAATAATAGAAAATACACCTAATGTTTTAGAAAATACAAATATGACATTTGATGAAATTATTTCTATTTTTATTTCTTGGAAGAAAATAAAAATTGAGGATGGCTATGTTGAGCTTTTGCCGTATAATGTATGGGAAACCCCAGAAGAGGATGATTCTGTTATGGTGAAATTAAATATAAATAAATCTGCTGCTTTCTCAAGTAAAACAAAAATAAAAAGTATGGATTTTAATCATATAGATTGTCCATGTCCTATTTGTGGCGATATAAGTAATAGGCATTCAGTTAGAAGTAGACTTATAAAAGATATAGGATTTTTCTATCCTGTTGTTTTAAAACTATCTATTAGTGTTCATTATTGTCTAACATGTAATAAAACATTTAGATATCCTACTAATCATTTAGCATTTCCTTTGGCAAAATTTACTAAAAGAGCACAAAGAATTGCTATTGATTTAGTTGAGAAAGGAATGTCAAGTAGTTCCGCATCTATGGAGATGAGGATTAAATATTATGTATCCATTCCACAAAGTTCTTTAAATGAATGGTATAGAGCAAAACAAAAGAATAATAATTTTTGGTATAGTTAAGGAGAAAAAATGAAATACAGAACAGGCTTTGTTTCTAATTCTTCTACTTCATCTTTTATTATTATTGGCTATAGAGTCAATAAAACAAAAGAACAATTAAAAGAAATGTTATTATTTTTATTTCCTACGTTGAATGAAATGTGCGATAAAGAAAAAGAAGAAGAAATTAATGATATTATCAATGGATGGAATGATCATTTTTATATTGAGCGATCAGCGTTCGATAATGATGATGAGACTATAATTGGAATCCGTGTGACTCTAATGGATGAGGGAAGTTACAATGAATATACAATTTCTAATTTTATTAAATTCACAAATGAAATGAAAGAAATAGGCAAAAAATTAAATATATTGGATGAGCCTATTTTTATTCCCAAAGTAAAAGTTGACACTTAAAGGAGAAATAAAAATGAAAATTAGGAATGGATTTGTAAGTAATTCTAGTTCATCTTCTTTTATAGTTTTATTTAAAGGTAAAACATTTAAAGATGCTTGTAAATGTATGAAAAACCATAAAGATATATTTAATATGTCCACACCTGATTGGGTTCAGGAAGAATCTGATGTAAAGGAAATCAACTATAAAGATTTCATAGAAGCACTTACTCTTAATTTTAAAGAAAAGAAAGATAGTAAATATGATTTTATTGAGAATGCCACAATTGAAAAAATAAAAGATTTATTGGCAGGTGAAAAAGCATATTTAGCTAATCATAATAAGTATATTGAAAAGAATAAAGGGAAAAAAGATATTACTTGGTTGGAACAATATGACAAAGAAATACAAGAAAAATTAGAGTTAAAAATACAATTATTAGAAGAAGCAGAGAGGAATAATTTAAAATATGCTCTTATATTTGAGGCAGGTGATAATCATGGTCATCTTTGTGGAACTGCTTTAGCAAGGACTCTGGATTACAATCATGCCATGTTAGAGTGCAAGTTTGATGATCTTATTATTATTCCAGAAAGCATGCATTGAAAATTTCATAATCATAATTTAAAAAGGAGAAATGTAATGAAATTGAGTGAAGCATTAAGAAAAAGGAAAATTATAGCTGATCAAATATCGAAGTTAGAAGAACGTGCCAAAAAAGCAGCTAGTGTGAGAACTTTAATGGAAGGCGATACTGCCATTGAAATAGAAACGTACACCGACGTGGAATTTCAGTTGATGCTCAATGATCTTGAGGCCAAGAGGAAATATCTTTTGGCTTTTAAAAAAGCCATTATTGAAGGAAACTGCGAGAGACTAGATGATTTTGGTGGTAAAAATATTAATGATCTTATTGCCGAACGCAACAACATCAAGGCAGAGATGGCGTTCTGGTCAACACTAATAACCAATGATACCTACGACATTAGGAAACATAGGATTTTGGCAAAGGATGTTGATGCCAAAGTTGATGCCATGACAACAAAGATTTCGGAACTTGACAACCAAATCAACGCTATAAACACAGAAATTGAAGTATCTATTTAAATGAGGTTTGGGAAGAGTGTTCGTTTGTTAGTTTATCAAAAAGTCTAAAAAACTTATGGATTAAAGATACCAAGCCATAATATATTGTAGGTTGTATTCCTTTTGAGATAGCAACCCAGCAATAAGCAATCGCTTGGATCTTCAATATTTATGCCTTAAGCAATAAATATCAGATAAACTATACATCGACCTCTTTCCAAACCTCTTTTTATTACTTAAAGGAGAAAGAAAATGAAAATTAGAAATGGATTTGTAAGTAATTCTAGTTCATCTTCTTTTATTGTTTGTTTCAAAGGAAAGACATTGAAAGATTGTTTTAATTGCATGAAAAATCATAAAGAAGTGTTTAACATTGAAGGTGAATATTTAGATCCAGAAAATAAATTTAATGGATATGATTGGATAAAACATACAACAAGTTTGGAAGAAATAATTAATATATTAAAACCATTATATGTTCCATATAAAAATGATAAATATGTTAGTTATGTAACAGTTAGAAAATTAGAAGATTTGATTCAAGAACAAAAAGATCAATTACCATTTTCTGATAAATATTATATTGAAAAATTAAATGGAAAAATTAAAAAATTAGAGAAATCATATAATAAAGGACTAAAATCTGTTCTTTTATTTAGGGCTGGAGATACTGATAAAGGAATCAATATTGATCCATTAAGAAATATATTAGATAGCGAAGGTTATCAATTAGAATGTAATTATGATGATTTAATTATTTTTTATTATAGTGAGCACTAAAATGGAAATTATTCCTTACATGGCGAAGTATAAGATACCATCATGGTATTCTATTGATATTGATTTTAATAATGTTACTGATGAACAAATGGAGAAATGGGTAATAGAAACCAATGAATGTAATAAATATAATTCAGAAATAGATGAACTTCTTCAGAAAAAAAGATTAATTATATTAGAAATGATAAAAGACATGTATGGAAAAGATAGTAAAATATATAAATATTTCAAAAGGGAGAGCCATATATCTGCTCCAAGACTTTCTATGGTAAAAATAGTTGATGCAGTTAAAATTGCTAGACGTAATAAAGAAGAATGGGTAATAGAGAAATTATGGGTCGATCAGAAGGGAATTGATCCGAAAACAGGTCAATCTTGGCTTACTCCAAGAATGGAGAGAGAAGCAATTAGGCTAACAGAAAACTATCATAAGGAGAAAGAAAATGAAAATTAGGACAGGTTTTGTTAGTAATTCCAGTTCTGCTTCTTTTATTGTTACATGGGAATTTTTAAAATATGAAAAGGGAGATACATTAGATACTGCTTTATATTATTTATTTAATATTTGGGATTTAAATGAAAGTGCTTATAATGAAGAAACAAAAGAATTAGAATTAGGATTTACAGATTACAACTATATAAAAGAAGATGTAAAGCAAACAATAGATTACATAAAAGATAATACTGAAAGTGTAGATAATAGAATATTTATTACTAAATTTAATACGTCTATGTTTAACTCATTTGAAGATTTTGGTATTGAAGCTAAAACTCTTTTTTACTATTTGACAATAGACGAAAAATTTAAAAAAGGAAATTTATTTGATACTTCAATAGAAATTAAATACGACTAAGGAGAAAGAAAATGAAAATTAGAACAGGTTTTGTAAGTAACTCAAGTTCTTCCAGTTATATTGTTATGTTCAAAGGAAAGACATTAGAAGATTGTCTTAAATGTATGGAGAATCATAAAGAATTATTTAATTTAGATGATTCAGATGTAAATGAAGATGCTGATTACAGGCATTGGATGCAAATTAAAGATTTAGAAAAAGAAATACAAAATTTATATGTAAAATATGATGGTAAAGAATTGATAAAATATGGGTATGCTAATGATATTACTATTGCTCCTTTATCTCATTACATGATAGGTTTATATAAAAATAGATGTTCATCATTAAGTAAAAGAGACATGGATATAGATTCTTTAAGTGAAAAAGCTCAAAAAACCGGATTAGACTCTGTTCTTTTGTTTAGCGCAGGGGACAACTTCGGAGATATTTGTTCTAATAATGTTGGATATATATTAAGAAATAAAGGTAATGAAATGACTTGTAATTATGATGATCTTATTATTTTTATTGACGACTAAAGGATATTAAATGAATATATTGAGTTTATTCGATGGAATAAGTTGCGGGCAAATAGCACTTAATAAATTAAATATATCTTACAATAATTACTTTGCAAGCGAAATAGATAGTTCAGCTATTAAAGTTACTCAATATAATTTTCCAAATACAAAACAAATTGGAGATGTAATAAAAGTAAAAGGAAATAATTTACCAGAAATTGATTTATTAATGGGCGGTTCTCCTTGCCAATCATTTTCTAATGCTGGAAAAGGAGAAGGATTTAATGGCAAAAGCGGCTTATTCTGGGAATATGTTAGAATTCTAAAAGAAATAAAACCTAAATATTTTTTATTTGAAAATGTTAAAATGAAAAAAGAATGGAAAGAAATTATAACTAAAGCTCTCGAAGTAGAACCTGTAGAAATAAACGGAAAATATTTTACTCCGCAAAACAGACCGAGATTGTTCTGGACTAATATATTAATAGAGAATATCCCTACACAATATGATCATTGTCTAAAAAATATACTTGATACTGCTGATGAATCTTATTATTTAACTGAAAAACAACTATCAATACTTGATTTAAATTTTAAATGGAGCGAGAACGATATAATAAGACATAAAGCAGGAAAACATCAACAAGATAATATTTATAGATATGATGGAATTATGGCTTGTCTATCTGCTTCTCATCACGGAGCAGCAAGACATTTAACAAAAATATATTTACCAGATGGACGAATTAGAAGATTAACAGAAAACGAAGTGGAGAAATTGCAAGCAGTTCCAATTGATTATACTAACTGTGTATCTTCATCAAAAAGATATGAATTATTAGGTAATGGTTGGAATGTGGACGTAATTATTTTTATATTAAAAAATTTATTAAAGGAAAATAAAAATGAATGAAATAGTAAAAGAAGTATTAAATTCAATGGATAATAATGAACTATTAGAACTAAAAAAGATGATAGAAGATGCTTTAACACAGGAGCGTCCGAAACATAAATATGCTGGTGGTGAATCTCTTTGGCATAAGGAATGGAAAAGTGTCGTTAGACCAACGTATGATGATGAATGGAAAGTAGAAACGTTTTGGGATATCGAGAGAAGGGAATGGGCCTATTTTAATAAGTATGGTTCCTATGATGGACATGATAATATTATGTATGAGTCAGATTTAACTACTGAATTACCTAAAAATAAGGAATAATAATGTTAGTTATATGTTTTAAAGGTAATGATTTAGATGATTTATTAAATATATTTGATAAATATAAAGAAATATCAAAACATAAAGATATATTTAAAAATAATAAATATAAAGTTAGACCTATTGGGTATATGATAGCTAATTTAGTTTCTTATATTTTCTTCCCACAATTTAAATATGAATTAGCAACAGGAGAAGAAGAAAAAATAAGAGAAATTATAGATAAAATTAAAATGAATGTTAGTAAAAAAATACTAAAATCAATATATGTTGATACTGATAAAATAATTAACTTTGAAAAAGATGATATTTTTATTTTTGAGGAAGATACCTGTAAAATGGATAAGTCAAATATAGTTGTTTTTTAATTTTTTATACTCTCGTAGCTCACCTGGATAGAGCATCGGTTTCCTAAACCGAAGGTAGTGAGTTCAAACCTCGCCGAGGGTGCCAATATTTAACAATAATAAGGAAAATATATGCCAGGTTTAGACCTATCTAAAAAAGATATAATGGCAGGTATACTATTAATTATTATTGTATCTATTATTATATTTAGTTCCGTTGCTTTTTTTGCTCTATGGTTGGCAGGACAAACCAGTTAAAGGAGAAATAATATGGGTTGGTACATTGATACAAAAATTATAGAAGAGATGGCTAATTCAGCTAAAATAAAAAAAGAAAGAATGAGGCAATGGGTGTTAGATATCAATAAATTAAATGTTGATTTTGGTAAAGTAAAAGAAAAGAAAAATGTAGGTGTAGTTGACAATAATAATATTTTTTTAGTAGATGGAAACCATGTTAAAATAAATAATGATATGGACTTTGTAGAAGGTGGGAATGATGCTAGGTATAAGTTTATTCCAGAAAAAGAAATATGGGTAGATAGTAATGAAGATAGAAGCCAATGGCCTTATATTATTTTACATGAGAGAGTTGAGAGAAATTTAATGGTAGGTGGAGAAATGAAGTATGATGACGCCCATAATATAGCTGATGAAGTAGAAAAAATAGCAAGAGAAAACAAAATATTTGGAGAAGTTTAATTTTAATTGGACAACGCCATGCCAGACGTTTCTGTTTGTCTACATAATAGATGTCCAAATTTAGTTGTTAAACCAATTAGAGAATGTCATATTGAAGCTACCGATGAAATCATAGATTACCATTATTATTGCAAAATAAAAAATATATTTATTAGTTATAGGAGACGACAACCTGAAGGATGTCTTTTTTCTGAATCTCATGGAACAGAACCAGAGCAGGAGCCAGAATATCCATAATGTGGACGTAATTCAGTGGTAGAATTCTAGATTTCCGATCTAGTTGTCGTGGGTTCAAATCCCATCGTCCACTCCAATAAAAAGGAAAAATGAAATGAGAATTTTTGTTGATATTGATGGGACATTGACTGAAAAACAAACTTGTAGTAGTGCTTTTAAAGTACCGCCTAGAGCAGATGTAGTAGAAAAAGTAAAAGAATTAATTGCTGCTGGCCATGAAGTAATTCTTTGGTCTGGAAATGCTAAATATGCTGAGAAGGTAGCTAAACTATATAATATTAAGGCATTTGCTTGTTTAGGAAAACCTCAATTAATTATAGATAATCAGGATAGGAAATTAAAAAGAGTTTTAAAGAGAGCAGTGGTGACTCCAGAAGTATTTCTTTTAATGGATTTTAATAAAAAGGAACAATGAAATGGAAGAAAAGTCAATTGAGGATATGCTTTCTGAATTAGGTGTAAAATTTGATAGTTCAAAAAATAGAAATGTTATTACAGTTGATGATGTATTAGCTGACAAACAATTTGATAAACATGAAGCTATTTATTCTAAACTTACTCCTGATAATTCTGTTTTTATACCTGAAAAATATAAAGATAGGAATGTTTTTGAAGCATTAAAATGGAAGAATCCTGAATCAAGTATATATTCTATTATGTATCTCCATTATTTTGGGCATCTTTTTGTTAGTGGAGATTTAGGAGAAGCTGTATATCAATGGAGTGAGAATGCTACATTAGAATGGATATCAACACTACCTATTTCTTATTTTGCGTCTAAATGTCAAGCATCAGAAGAAGGAAGAGGATATAAGATTTGGGATGCGGAAACTGCTAAAGAACATATAATTGATTATTTAGAAAATGACGATTACGATGAGGATAAAAATAAAAAACAGGTACTGAGCAATATAGTAGATGATAATATTTTTTATCATTTAGATAGTGAACGTGTATGGTGTAGTTGGTTGGATGAGTATGGTGATGATTATTTTGGAAGTGATTGTTGGGAGTATGGAGATATAGGAATGGTTACAGCACCCAGGTGCGTTATGCATTTAGCTGGTCTAAAAGCTGCTTTTTCTTGGTTAGAAAATAATAAAAAATAATTTTATTTTTTGAGCATATCCGTCTATTTTTACCAATATAATTCAAATGGAGAAATCAAATGAAAGTAAAAGAACTGATTGATATTCTTTCTAAACAAGATCCTAATCGTCTTGTAGTTATGTCAAAAGATGGAGGAGGAAATAGTTATTCTCCATTTAAATTTCTTCAAAATAAGGAGAACATGAAATGAGCGATTCGCTAACAAAAAATGTGTTAAGATGTAAAAAATGTTCTTTTGTTTATGAAGATGAAAAATCATTTAATAAACATTTGAATCCAATTTTAAAGGTTGGAGACATTGTTAGATCAAATATTGATGATTATCCTTATATAGTAACAGAAATAGATAAATGTAAAATTTCTGTAAAATGCTTGAGATATAATGAAATTCATAGAAGTTGGAGCAATTGTTATGATAAAGCAAAAAAGAATGATATTAAAAGATTTATTAAAAATTTATCATCTAATATAGAAAAAAATGAAGATGAAGTTAAATATTGGAAAGAAAATATTAATTTATTGAAAGGAGTGTAGGATGACAAAGATAGTTCCTCAAAAGATTTTGCGTTGTCCGAAATGTTATTCTATTTTTATGAATGAAAAACAATTTAATAAGCATATTACAAGTGATTTTAAAATAGGAGATATAGTAGTAGAATTATATGATGGAAATGAAGCAACATATGATTTCTATGAAATAAAAAGAATAGAAGGATGTCGTATATATTCTAAATATCTTTTAAATGAGAAAAATGAAGAGTTATCTTGTGATTTGATAAGGAAACCAACTAAAAAAGATATTAAATTATTTATTAGAATTGCTTCAGAACAAATACAAGATAAATATGATGATTTAGAAAATTTAAAAGAAAAAATTAATTTATTGAAAGGAATGAAATGAAAATTCAATTCATTGGTTGCGGATCTGCTTTTACAACAAAAGATTATTATCAATCTAATATTATTATTCATTCTGATGATAATAAGAAATTATTGATTGATTGTGGTTCTGACGCCAGATTTGCACTCAATGAATTAGGATTCTCGGCCAAAGATCTTGATTCTGTTTTTATTTCTCACCTACATGCTGATCATATTGGAGGATTAGAATGGTTGGCTTTTTGCACCTATTTTGCCAAACTACCAAGACCTAAATTATATTGTAACGATAAACTGATGCACGAGTTATGGGATTTTTCATTAAAGGGTGGACTGGAAAGCATTCAAGGTAAAGTAGTAACTTTAACTGAATATTTTGACTGTAATCCTATTGCAAACAATGAATATTTTGTATGGGAAGGAATAAAATTTACTCCAGTTCAAACAGTTCATGTAATGGCAGGATATTATATTAAATATAGTTATGGACTATTAATAAATAAAATAAATGGAACAGAAAAAATATTTATTACAACTGATACTCAACATTGTCCAAGTAGTATAAGAGATTTTTATCATTATTCTAAGGTTATTTTCCATGATTGTGAGACTTCTCCATATCCAAGTGGAGTCCATGCCAATTATGATGAATTAAATACTCTATCTGTTGAAACAAAAAATAAAATGTGGTTGTATCATTACAACCCTGCTCCAAAACAAAACCCAATAAAGGATGGTTTTTTAGGATTTGTAACTAAAGGCCAAATTTTTGAATTTTAAATAAAATGAATAAAATAAATTATATTGATATTATTCTTTTATTTTTATTAATTGCAACTATTTTATTTTTCGGATATTTGAATATTAAAGGATAAGAAATGAATTCAATTTGGCTATTAGAAGAAGATATATTTAGAGAAAATTTAGAATTATTGCAAACTGAAATCATTAAACAAGGATATGGTTATCAAACTATAAAATATTTACCATTTGAAAGTGGTAAATATGATAATATACTAACAACTGATAATTGTCTTATTTTTTATGGATCATTAGGTTTAGGAAGAATGTTAGTCAGATATAAAAAAGCTAATGTAAATGTATTCTGTACGCTAGAAAACTATGAATGTACTAAATACTATGCTTATTTTGGAGAATATTTATTAAATAAAAATTATATTATGTTACCATTAAAAGAGTTACAGAGAAGAAAAGATTTTTTATTTAAAACATTTAGTGAAGATAATTGTTTATTTATTAGACCAAGTTCTGGATTTAAATCATTTACAGGGCATATAGTTAAATTAGAAGAATATGAAGAAACGATAAAAGATTTAGATGGTTATTATCAAGTTTTACCCCATGCTATGATAGTAGTAGCAGAGCCACAAATGATAAAAGAAGAATATAGATTAGTTGTTGCTAATAGTCAAATAATATCAGGTAGTAGATATAAAAGTGATGATTTTTTTGTTCCTGATGATGTTTTTATTTATGCTAAAAAAGTATTAGAGATAGAATATAATCCAGATCCTGTTTGGACTTTAGATATATGTAGGACAGCAGAAGGACTCCACGTATTAGAAATAGGGGGATTTAGTTGCGCTGGATTATATAAATGTGATTTAGAACCTATAGTAAAAGAAGTATCAAAAATAGCATTAGAATTACAGGACATTTCCAACTGATCCGACCAACCAATTGCAGGAAACTATTATAGTTTAGTGGAAATATATAATATGTTCAAAAAAGTCAAAACTCAAGAAGAATTATATGAGGAAATGATTAAAGAAGAATGTCTTGGATTTTTTAGAAAAGCTTTGAAGGAAGGGAATTTAGAAGATCTGCAATTTTTTTACAAATCATTAGAAAAAACAGCTAAAAAATTTAATTTATTTGATTTGGTTGATTATGCAAAAATACGCAGACTGTGGACTGCTAAAAAATTATTTGAGGATGATCAGAAGAAGGGAGAAATTGATGAAAAAAGTATTTGAAAATACAATTGAAATTGTTATGTATACTTATGCCGAAAATTATGATGAAGCACAAGAATTAGCTTATGGACATGTACAAGATGAAGTATGTAATTACTATGTTAATGATTTTTCTTGTAAAGAAATTAAAACTTTAAAACAAGCAGATAGTAGTTGGCACGACTCTATTCCTTATGGTTGTGACGAAGACAAAACAGTTAAACAATTATTGGAGAATACAAAGGAAACAGCCGAAGAGAAAATGAAGAAAATCCAAGAGTTAAGAGATAAGACAATGGGAAACTTATTTGAAATAAATAAGAGTTGATATCTAAGTTGATATCTTTTTTGAATAAATAGAAAAAACAAGGAGCGTTAGACAAGTCATGTCGTGCCGTAGTTGTGGTTACAATCAAACCAGAGAGAATAAGTGGCCTTCGGTAAATGGTTTTAAACATTGTCCTCAATGCGAAGAATTTGTAGAGGACTCTAATTCAGATATTAGAATCAACAAAGATATCGAAATTAGAAATAAAAGAAAAGAAAAAGAAAAAATGAAATTAGAATATTAATTTATTATGCCCCTGTCGTCTAATTTTGGCCAGGACATTCGCTTTTCAGGCGAAAAATTATGAGTTCGAGTCTCATCAGGGGTGCCATTTTTTATTTTTCAGGTGAAAAACATGAGTAAAATAATAATAAAAAATATTTATTCAAATAATAGTTCTAATAATATTAAAAAAGAATATCAGATAGATGATATTCTGGGTAAAGCCAAAACTCAAGACAATGAAAGGGATGAAAAAGATCATCTCCGTAGTCATGTATATAATGATGTAACAGAAGCAAAAAAGAAAAAGAGAGAATTGTTAGAATCACTTAATATTATTAATTCTAAAATAGCGGAATCGGAAAAAATATTTGGTAAAAAAGTAAAAGAAAAACCATCAGATGATTTAGCACTTGAAATTTAGTAAGGAGAAAATGAAATGGCTATATTGCGTGATTCATTTAAACTATCTAACGGTTTAACAGATATTAATACAAAAGATATAGAAAATATTTCATTAGATCTTTTTAGAAAAATTTTGCCTAATCTTAATTTTAAAATATATTGCAGTATTGGTGATACAAATCCATTAAAAGATGGTAGAATTTATAACTGTGCCATACATCTTTATCCAGAATTTAATTCCATTTACATATATATGATTATATCTCCAAATACATCAAATGAAGAAAATGAATATGAAAATCATACTTCTATAGGAAAATTAATTAATTCCAATTTCGAATCATTAGAATTAGAATCTTCTCATAGTAATATAAAATTTAATATAAAATTAAAAGAACAGAATTTGATAAATAAATCGCAAAAATGGCTTGATGAAGTACTTATTCCATATGAAATAGAAAGAAATATAAAAGATAATAAAAGGAAAAGTAAATTAATGAAAATAGTCCCTCCAAAATTAAGTAAACATTTATACTGTCCTAAATGTAGAAATAATATTATTTCAAGTTATTTTGAACAAGAAAATATTATGTTTGATGAATGTAATAGTTGTCATTGGGATATAGCTTATTATCAAGGAACAGATTAAATGGTAAGAAATACAAATCCTCCACCTATAAAATATATTATTGTTGCTCCTAAACAAACAAAATATAATAATTGCCCTAAATGTAAAAATAATATTATTTCTACTTGGTTTGATAAAGAAAATATTATGTTAGTTGAATGCGAAATTTGCGGTTGGGATTTTGCTTTTCACCAAAAAGGAGAAAAACAAAGGCGTCGTATATAGAAAGGAAATAAATGAGCAAGTATAAATGTAAGCGTTGCGAAAATCACTTTGAAGCGACACAATTCAGGGAATTCTGCGCTCTGTGTAGAGTAGAATTAGATGATAAGAGAAATAATCCACGTATTCCAAAAAAAGAATTAAAAATAAAGAAAAAAGCTTTAAGGGATATCGAGGAATCAAATTTTTTCATAGGAGAATAAAATGGCAGACATTAGGGAACAAACTGTAGATGCTAACAAAAAGTATAAGGGAAGTTGGCTTACTCTATCTTATCTTCTTAATGATGTTAAAGAAGGTGAATATTATTCTGAATGGGGTTTTGAGAACTTTGAAGCATATATTAAAGATGAATTAGGTCTAACTACTTCGTTAGTAAAAAATATGATTAATGCTTTTAAATTTATTGCCAAGACTCAACCAAATGCTGTTGCTGCCGTGAAGAAGGGTGAAGTAGCTCCTGTTCCTGAATTTTGCACTGTAAATGCTTTAGTTAAAGCAAAAGATAAAAATATTATTACAGAGGAAAAGGCTAAGGAAGTTCAGGATTTTATTTTTGAGAATCCACTTAAAACAAAAGAATCAAATAAAGTAATTAAATCAGGTTTATCTGAAAAGGAAGTAGTTGAAGATATTAATAAGGAAATTAAAGAAGTGAAGAAACTTTCTTTTAAATTGAATGATAAATTACATAATACTTCTGCTTTTGATGATGAAGTTATTAAATTATCTGATGAATTAAAAATAAAAGTAGATGCTGTTGCTGGTTTTACGCCTGAAGGGGAGTAAATAAAAATGGATAGAAAAGAATTGTTATTTATTATTGTATTAACTATTATTTTAGCATCGTTTTTAGCTATTCCAATTAAAACAATTAGTGATAAAGATACGGAAATAAAAGAATTAAAACAAGGTGCTATTTTACGTAAAGTTGGTGAATTATATATTAATGATAAAGAAGAAGTAAAATTTCGTTGGATAGTTCCAATTACCCCTGAAAAATAAGAAAGGAATTTAAAATGGTAACTAAAGATTATAGTTTTATTAGTATAGTTTTATCAATAATGGCATTTGGAATATTAGGATTATTTAGTGTATTAGAATTTAGGCAAAAGGATAATAAAATAAAAGAATTGAAACAAGAAGCTGTTTTACGTAATGTTGGTGAATTTTATACAGATGGCGAAGAAATCAATTTTCGTTGGATAGTTGAACCTAAACCTGAAAAACAAAAATAATTAATCATGAAATCAGTATTATTACTAAACAATAGTTATGAGATAATTGGAATAATCAATTGGACCAAAGCTGTTTCTATCTATATGATGGGAAAGGCTAAAGAACCAATTGGACATGATGAAAACCATCAAATAAATACGGTAAGAGGAATATATAATTTACCAACTGTTCTTATTTTGAATAAATATATAAAGATTCCACATAAAGAAGCATCATTAAGGAAAATAAATATAGCAAAAAGAGATAGATATCAATGCCAATATTGTGGGAAAAAATTAACAGATAAAACGATAACAATTGATCATGTAAATCCAAGAAGTAATGGCGGAAAGCATGAATGGAAAAATGTTGTAACTGCTTGCAGACCTTGCAATAATAAAAAAGATAATAGGACACCAGAACAGGCAAACATGAAATTATTATCTGTTCCTTATATTCCTAAAAGAAGTAATTTATTATTAAATAGTATTGATAAGAATAACTATTCCTGGCAAAAATTCATTAAACAAGGAATAGCATAAGGAGAAAGTTAAATGGAGACAAAAGTAATTGCAAAAAGGCTAGTGTGGGGTCAAATTAGCGATATAACTAAAGAACAGGATACTATTTTACAACGATATGGTTGTTTTACTCTTACAGGTAATGTATACAATATTCCAGAACATGTAGCCTCATATGTCATTGATACGCATAATTGTGAAATATATAGACATATGGTATATATGTATAATGATGGACGAACAGTAGTTAGATTGCCTGTTGATACTAATATAGAAGATATTAGGAGTAAAATAGATAAAGGTATATTTATTGATAAAGAAGAAAATGGTAAATGCTATAGAAGAATTTTAATTAAATGAAAAAATTAATAATTATATTTATTTTATTATTTTCTGATGCTTATGCTGAAGAAAAATTAACAGCACAAACCCCAGTAAAAATTGAAAATAAAATGACATGGAAATGGTTTGATGTAAGAGCAACAAGAATTGGTTTAATTGGTAGAAAAACAGCATCGGGAATAATTATTAATAACGATTCCATTTTTGTGGCATTGCCATCACGAAAAGCTTTGTATAAATCAGTAATGGTGCAGTATAAAAACAAATTGATTACATGCAAGGTATTGGATGTTGGACCGTGGAATACGAAGGATGATTATTGGAACAGTGGCAATAGACCTAAATCAGAATTTTCCAAAGGTAATAAGGCTGGTATTGATTTATCGGACGAAGTATGCAGACAACTTGAAATTCCAAGAAAAATCGGAATTGTTTGGGTGAAATGGAGATTTATGGATGAATAAATATTGTCTTAATTGTAAAAAAATACTTATTGAATCAAAACAACAAAGATTTTGTTCACGTAAATGCACAAGGTCTTATAAAGTAAAAAAAATATGTGTTGAGTGTGGTAAGGATTATGTCGGAAGAGCAAATAGGTTATATTGTTCTAGATCGTGTCAGAGTTTACGATATTCAAAAGCGAATAAAAATAAATACGAATTTACATGTAAATTATGTGGTAATAAATTTTATAGAGAAATAAAAACTAGCTATAAATTTGGTATTAAAAAATTTTGTTCACGTAAATGTGCCAACAATGCTGATGTTAAAGGACTTATAAAAGAAAAAACGAGACATAAAACACAAGGATATATCTCAATAAGATGTCCTGAACATCCACGAGCTTATTGCGGTAGAATGAGAGAGCATATTCTGGTGATGGAAAAAATGTTGAATAGATACATTGTTAATCCAGAAATTGTCCATCATAAAAATTATATTGAAGATGACAATAGAAAAGAAAATCTATATTTATGTCATAATAAAAATCACCATTGTGAGACGCATAGGAAAACAAGATATTTATTAAAAGAGTTTATACGACTAAAGGGGTTACAACAAGAGTTACAACAGTTCATGGATGATCGTTATTTTAAATTAATTCATGAAGAATGAATTAGCAAAATAATTTAGACTAATAATTGATGGGAACAAAGAAAATGAAAATTAGAGTTTGGTTGAAAGGGAGTAAATGACACCTATTACAGCACAAAGTATCCATGATAGATACGCAGTAATGGTTCCTGGAACTATTCTTGAAGTAGTAAAACATCATAATACTTGCTCTATTTTTAATATTGGTATATGTTCATGTGGTTTGATAGCCGATTTGAATGAATTACCTGAAGAAGAAGCATATAAAATTTATATTAATTTTAAAATATCAAAATTACTTCATTGCAGAGTTTTTGATTTCATGGCGGAAAATAAAATAAGAGAGAAAATAGAAAAATTATTAGATTTTAATAATATCCAAAAAGAGTTAGATGGAAATAAAGAAGAGTTGCATGAGGAAATTAAAAAGACAATTGAAAAAATTGAGGAGAAAATTTAATGAGCCATGTAGTAACAATTGATGTTCATATTAAAGATTTAGAATCATTGCAGAAAGCTTGTGAAGAAATTGGTCTTGATTTTATGGAAGGACAAAAAACATTTAAATGGTTTGGAAGACATATAGGTGATTATGCGATCCCGAAATTGTTCACAAAAGGTGACATGGGTAAGTGTGACCATGCTTTAAGAGTAAAAGGTAATTCCCACGCTTATGAAATTGGAGTATGTAGTAGAAGGGATGGAAAATCTGGTTATATTTTTATGTATGATTTTTGGGGTGGAGGTTATGGGTTAGAAAAAGTAGTAGGTAAAAAATTAAAAATTCTTACTAATGCTTACACTAAAGCTGTCGCTAAAAAAGAGGCCAAAGCAATGGCTAGGAAAAAGAATTATAGTGTTACAGAAAGCGTAAATGAAAAAGGTGAAGCAGTTCTTACATTAAGAAAATATTAAAAAGGAAAATAAAAATGGAAG